>JAWWBX010000098.1:0-13072 GCA_033720735.1 Saprospiraceae bacterium | reverse complement strand
TGGTTGGTTCATTTTGAGCTTGCCGGTGATCAGTGCGTCAGTGCGTCGGTGCGTCGGTTGCATTCCGAGCCTGCCGAGGAATGTCATTCCGAGCTTGTCGAGGAATCCGTTAGTCAGCCGATCACCCCGCCACTCCTCCTTTTCTCATCACGCGCTTTCTCCCCAGCCCGCAACGGAATATCCACAAAGCGCGGATCATCGATATACGATAATTTGATCATGGCTGTCACCTCGATGCTGTAGAAGCCGAACTCCTCGACGACCTGCCCTGTGAGCCGGTAGATACCCCTGCCGCGGAACGGGTACTTTGCAGCGACAGGCGGGAAATGCACGGTATCGAGGAAGGCGCCATCACGGTCGAGGAAGGTGCCGAAGTACATGCGTTTGCCGCCGGAGGTGGCTGTGTTCTTAACGGCCACCATGTAGCCGAGCGTCCAGATCTCCTTGCCGACGTGTTCCTTCAGGTTGGCTGCGCGTACGGTCTCCTGCGGGTCGTCACGGAGCAACTCGAACGGACTGCACATCGGCAGCCCCAGGATCTCCATCTCATCGAAGGCATCCTCGTATCGCGCGGTGTGGAGCGGTGGCAGCTTGTTGGGGCGCGGATCGAGCTGAAACAGCTCCGGTACCGGGATACGCGGCTTGGTGTTGCCGAGCATGAAGTGGGCATCCCAAAGCAAGGCTTTCTTGGACCGGTCTGTAAAGCGCAGTGCACCCGCACGGATCAGCAGTGTCACCTGGTCGAGCGTAATCCCGGTGCGCCGGATCAGATCATATAAATTGCGGAACGCACCGGCATCCTCACGTGCGTACAGGATGCGCGCAATGCTCTCGCGCTCCAGTTCGCGGATGACCGCCAGTCCGATATAAATGGTTGTGCCGCGAATGATGGTCAGCATCCCGCTGGTGTTGACACACGGAGCCACCACCTGCGCACCGTGCATGCGCGCCTCATGCAGGTAGACCTCCCAGCGGTAAAAGCCACCGCCATTATTGATCGTCGCCACCATGTATTCCAGCGGGTAGTAGGCCTTGAGGAACAGCGTCTGGTAGCTCTCGACGGCATACGACGCCGAGTGCCCTTTCGAAAAGGCATAACCGGCGAAGCTCTCGATCTGCCGCCACACCTCCCGCGCCATTTCGGGATCGTGCCCTTTGGCGACGCAGTTGGCGAAGAACTTGTCCTTGATCTTGGCAAACTCATCACGCGAGCGAAACTTGCCGGACATGCCGCGCCGCAGCACATCGGCCTCACCGAGATCGAGCCCGGCGAAGTAGTGGGCTACCTTGATCACATCTTCCTGGTAGACCATCACGCCGAAGGTCTCCGGCATGATATCCAGCAAAACCGGGTGTGCCTCCTTGCGCCGCTCGGGATAGCGGAAGCGCAGGATGTACTCGCGCATCATGCCCGACCTGGCCACGCCGGGCCGGATGATCGAACTGGCAGCGACCAGGCCTAGGTAATGGTCGACCTTCAGCTTTTTGAGGAGCATGCGCATGGCCGGCGATTCGACGTAGAAGCAACCGATCGCCGTCCCGCTCCGCAACAATTCCTTGATCCGCTCATCATCCTTGAAGCGGGGGATGTCATGGATGTCGACCGGCTCCTGCTCGGGATGATTGTCCTGGATGATCGCCAGGCAGTCCTTGATCTTGGCAAGGCCGCGCTGCCCCAGGATATCAAACTTGTACAGGCCGATGTCCTCGGCCGTGATCATGTCGAACTGGGTGGTGGCAAACCCCTTGGGCGGCAGAAAGGTGCCGGTATGGTTGTGGATCGATTCCTCGCAGATGAGGATACCGCCTGCATGCACACTGAGGTGGCTCGGCAAGCCCTTGAGCACCTGGCTGTACTTCCGGACCATCAGGGACAACCCGTCGAGGTACTCGGCACGGATCCTTCCGTCTTGAATCCGATCGATCTCGTGTTTGGGCAATCCGAAGATCTTGCCCAGCTCACGGATCACCGCGCGATCCTGCAACGTGCTGTAGGTGGCCAGCAGGGAGACGTGGTCAAAAGACTCAAAGATGTACCGGGTGATATCCTCCCGGTCGTGCCAGGAAAAGTCGATGTCAAAATCAGGCGGGTTCCTGCGGTAGAGATTGATGAAGCGCTCAAAGTACAGGTCCAGCTCGATCGGGTCGACATCGGTGATGCGCAGCAGGTAGGCCACGATGCTGTTGGCCCCACTTCCCCGGCCGACATAGAAGTAGCCCTGCTGCAAGGCGTACCGGATGATGTGCCAGTTGATCAGGAAGTAGGAAACAAACCCTTTCTGATGGATCAGATTCAATTCTTTTTCAAGGCGTTGCAGCACTTCTTTTGAAGCAGCCTTGTAACGATAATTGAGTCCCTCCTCACAGAGCTGGCGGATCAGACGGTAGTCCTCCTCCGCCGAGCCGGTGTAGTGCTTCAGATTGCGATGGCCGTGCGGATCGTGCAGCGTAAAGTCAACGCAGCATGTCTCGAGCAGCCGCTCGGTGTTGTAGAGGGCTTCCGGGTAGCGGTCATAGGCATTGCGCAGCCGTTCTCCGGGCACGATCAGGTCGCCGGGGCGCCCGCACTCCGTAGGGTCGAGTTTACTAAAGAGCGTGTTGTCCCCCATCGCCCGCAGCATGCGGTGTGCATTGAAATCCTGCTTGCCCCGGAAGGTGGCCGTATGCAGCATCACCACCTTGTCTTTGGGGAGTTGCCATCGCTGCGCGGTAAACCGGTTGAGGTCGTAGGGCCCGATCCCGACATACTCGTGCGCCAGCAGGCGCTGGCCGCGGTAGCTGCTGTATGGATAAATGATGTAGACGTCCTCAAACACAGGCGCCTGTGCCGGAAAGGGCTTCTTCGCGTGCAGGTGGCCCGAGAGGTACTCATTCAGTTCGCGAAACCCGTGGTTGTTGATCGCCAGGCCGACGTACTGCTGCTGCCAGGCCACCCCGTCGTAGAGCCTGCGCTTGTTCCCGGGGTTCCGGAAATCGACCCCCACCACCGGCTTGATCCCGTAGCGCGGGGCCATCCGCACAAAGTCCTGGCACGCCCCCGAGTGGTTGATGTCGGTCAGTGCCAGCGTCGTGATCCCATGACGGTGCGCTTCCTCCAGCAGCGCGCGCGGCGAAAGGATGCCGTAGTGGAAGGAGAAGTGTGAGTGGCAGTTGGTGTACATGTCAGTTGTTGAACCCACCCCTGGCCCCTCCCTTGCAAGGGAGGGGCCAGGGGTGGGTTATTGTCGTCTATTTGCCAGCAGCGGCGGCGGCTCCCCGGTAAACGGATTCCACCGGCCGATCGACCGGGCGCCCATGCTCTCGAGGCGGATCACCGCGCGGTCGCCGTACCGGTCGCGCAACTTGTCCATCGCCTGGTAGAGGCTGATCGTGCGTTCTTCATCCGTAAAGAGGTCCATCTGGTAGTTGCCGTGCACGAGCCCGCTCATGCGCACGCCCACCAGCCGCACCAGCATGCGGCGGTTGTAGAGCTTTTCAAACAGCTCCTTGGCCTTGGGGATCAGCACATGGTCGGCTGAGGTGTACGGGATCTTCGATTGCAGCGAATACGTCTGGAAGTCCGAGTAGCGGATCTTGACCGTGATGCATGAAGTGAGCTTCTGGCCCCGGCGCAGCTGGAAGGCGAGATTCTCCACCATGGCGACCAGCAGTGTGCGCAGACTGGTCACATCGGTGGTGTCCCGGCCGAAGGTGCGCTCGGTGGAGATCGACTTGCGCTCGTGATAGGTGATCACCGGCGAGTAATCGATCCCGTTGGCTTTCTTCCAGATGGTGACGCCATTCTTCCCGAGCACGCTCTCCATCATCCGCACCGGCATCTCCTGGATCACCCCGATCTGTTTGACGCCGAGGTGGAAGAGCGTCTGGCAGGTCTTCTCGCCGACCATCGGGATCTTGCGCACCGACAGCGGGGCGAGGAACGGTTTTTCCTGGCCAACGTCGACCTTGAGCTGGTTGTTGGGTTTGGCCTCACCGGTGGCCACCTTGGCGACGGTCTTGTTGGTCGAGAGACCAAATGACAGTGGCAGCCCGGTCTCCCTGATGATCAGCTGGCGCAGCTCGGTCGCGTATTGCATGCAACCGAAGTAGCGGTCCATCCCGCTCAGGTCGAGGTAGAACTCATCGACGGATGTCTTCTCGTAGAGTGGCACTTTCTCGCGGATGATGTCGGTGACCATACCGGAGTATTTCGAATAGACACCGCTGTTGCCACGAATGATGATCGCTTCCGGACACAGTTGTTTGGCGAGTTTCATGGGCATCGCCGAATGGATACCGAACGCGCGTGCCTCATAGCTGCAGGAGGCCACCACGCCGCGGTCACTCGTCCCGCCAATGAGGACCGGCCTGCCGATCAGGCGGCTGTCCTGCAGGCGTTCGCAGGACACGAAGAAGGTGTCGAGGTCGATGTGGACGATGGTCCGGTCGGGCTGGTTGGCTGCAAGACGCATGCGGGTAATTCATTTCGGTTTTATCATTCATGTTCTTTTGGCTTGATCCAAAAGAACCAAAAAATCAAGGCTGTGCATCTTTCACCAAGACCCGCTACGATTGCCCAACACGCAAAACCAACTCGTCTCTTGGCACCGTCTTCGCACCAGCGGTTTCGTTATTCGTGTCGTTCGCCAGGTCTTTTATCGCGACTCGAACAGGGTTTTGCTTCTCAGCCTCCCGCTCTAGCGGCTCTAAGTGAAATCTGCAAGGCCGGGTCTATCTGTCTTTACTTGTATTGACCACACTACTTGTTGGCAGCTATCAAAGTGGCCAAACTTTCACACCTCTGCCCTGGCCCCCTCTCTTCTCAAGAGAGGGGAAGTTCGCGCAAGCGAACAGGGGAGAGTTAACGTGAAAGCACATCCACCTTTTGCTTCAGTCCTTCCACGTCATGATGCAGTTGTGCCAGGAGTGCACCGATCTGTTGCACGTCCGACACGGAGGCAGCCTGTTGGTCGGGCAGCTCAAAGCTCAGGAATCCGAGCGCCTGCCAGACCTCCAGGATCTGCGTGGCCTCCAGGGTGTAGGGCTCAAACAGTGGATTGTCCGATTTGAGGAGGAAGGTGCCTTCCTCATCGAGGCGGTTCCAGAGGCGCTTGTAGACGATGCCGCGGTCCTGGGTGACCACGACGTAGCATGCACCGTCTTTCACCTCGTGCCAGTTCTGGATATAGGAGCAGATCACGTAGCTGCCGGACGGAATGGGTAGCATGCTTTCGCCCTTGATCTGGAACAGGCGGTAGGTCTGGTCGGGGTAGAGCTCTTGCACGGGCAGGGAAAATGAGGGGAGTGTTTCGATGTATTCGGGGTCGGCATAGCTGTCGGCATACCCGGCCTCGGCCGTCACGGGGACGAGCGTCAGTTTTTCCTTGTTGTCCTGGTCGGTGACGATGGGCAGCACGCGCAGCGTCTTACCGGCGGTATCGACAGCGGTTCCTGCCTGCCCGCCGCTCAGGTCCTGGTTGATCAGCGTGTCGAGTGGCAGGTCAAAGAGATAGCCCAGCTTCTGGATCGTCGCGATACGCGGCTCCGCACGCTGCTCCTCGTAAGCGCCCAGCAGGGAACGCTTGATCCCGATGCGCTGCGCCAGCTCATTTTGTGTCAGGCCTTTCTGCTTGCGGAGGTGCCGGATATTGCTGTTGATGAAGCTCATGAGGATAAATGTATTACTAATATTTTTAGTATACTAATATATTTAGCTAAAAATATTGGAACATGAAGGATTGGAAGTCGATTTACCAGACTCCGGCATTCCAGGCCACAACCATCTCACTCTGACTCTCGGATCTAACGTCTCTTGATCACCCTGCACAACAACTCGTGCAAGCCGTACAACATCGCGACACTCAAGGTCAGTACGGCAATCCCATACGTCAACCTCATGAACCATACGCCCGCTTCGGCACTTCCCTGAAAGGCGGGAGAATTACCTGAGAAGTTATAGGCCCAATTGCCAGCAAGGAGATAACCACCGATCCCCCACAGGCATCCGAGCACAATGCACATAATGAATAACCTACGATACACGCGTACGCGTCCCGTGGAACGAGCATGCAAGGACGGGATCGCATAAAACAGCACGCTCGGCAACGCGACAAAACCCAACCAGGTCGTCAGGGTCCCAATTGGGAAGTCAAGGCCATTGACCGGTCGGATGACGGCGAGGGACGGCGTCAGCACCAACACGGCAATCGCCATGAGCAGCACCAGTGTCCAGCCAAACAACAGGCGTTTCCGTCTTTGCGCAGACATCCCGCAAGATAGGCAGTCGCCCCATGGCCATGCCAGATATCCTGGTGCCCTAACCCTTCCCGGGCTGCAGGATCCCTGATGCCAGTACGCATTGGGCGACGACCAGCATGACACCAACAACGCCAACTGCAAGCATGACGTAAATCAGGACATCATTCAACAGATCACCGGAAATCATTGGAGGGCTGCTCCCCTCGAGGAAAGATGCTTGGGCGTTCATCGTTCAGTTCTTTTAGTGTGTTGGGCCGGCATCTCTCTGGAATGCCGGCGGTGTTCATTCCTTAATATAAGGCGTTTTGTACATATGACGCAAGGGCCAGGCAGGTTGCAGATAGGCCAGGAGGCGCCAACGGCCAGGATCCTTCGTCCACAACGCCATGATCAGCCATCAATCGCAGCATTTTCACAACAGTAACACAATATTCTCTCCGGAATTCCGTTTAAACACTGTTCCCGCGATCAAGCGGATCCATCGTCAATAACGCCTTCTCACTCCTGCATTTTTTTTGAGAAACAGATGAACGATTTACGTTCAGGCAGATGTTATGCTGCAATAAAAACGCACTGTAACATGAGATCAGTCATCATGTCTTTTGCCAGCCGGCCTCTCCGGCATTAGTCGCCCGACCAGGTTTGCGCAGATTGCCCACCGGCAATTTAGCAGTCCTGCCGCGGCACAACATTCATATCAAGTCTTACCCCGCTGATTGAATCATTGCAAGAAAACTGCATGCATGAAGTAAGCGTACGTTTTTTGAAACTGATTTTTTCACAAAACCGCCTACACCATGAAAGATCAACTGTCATCGTTTTGGAAGCAAGCATTTGCCGGGCTGATCGCTACCATGCTCCTGGTTTGCCTGGTCGTACCGGCCAACGCACAACGCGCTTCCGGTGATGTCGGGATCGGTGCCCATATCGGACAACCGACCGGCCTCAGTCTCAAGTTTTACAAACCCACAACGTCTGTTGATGTCCTGGCCGCCTGGGATCTCGACGACTTCTTCTATATCAACGTACACGGCATCTGGGACGAGCATCTCAATGATGCGCAAACCGTACATTTCTACTACGGTCCCGGCGTGTTTCTCGGACTGCGGGATCGCGGTGGTGATGTGCGGAGGGATGAAACCGCCTTTGGAGTCAGCGGAGCGTTCGGGATCGACTTTCTGATCCGGCGATTCGAGCTCTTTGCCCAGCTGACGCCGCGCATCGAACTGATTGAATCCACGGATTTCGATCTCGGCGGCGGGATCGGATTCCGGTTTTACCTCTAATGATCAACAAAGCCCCGGACGTTGCTCCGGGGCTTTGTTTTCACGAGCGGGTATTCATTTCGAATCACCCGACATGCGCACCCTCTCGTCACGCTATTCTTTTCATTTAACTCTAACAAACTTCAGATTCGTTACGCGCCCCGCATCGAGACGAAAGCCGGCAATGGCATTGCCGTTGCGCCAAACGGTATAGGCACTGCGGCCGTCGCCAAAGGTATCCGCATCGTTAAAGATCAGTTCCACCGGTGATTGCCTCGGCTTGCGGATCATCAGTGTTTCATTTTCAAGGTAGATCTCATAGTTGCAATCCAGATCCCGGGAATAGTAGGAGCCGACATATTGTGGCATATCAGCCGCGCGCAGTTCAAAGTCCAATTTACGCCGGCACTCGGTCTCGGAATCGCCCTGCTTAACGATGACCATCTGCGCCTGGTTGTTCTGGAGATCGCTGAACCTGAATGCAACATCTGATTGCGGGATCACAAAGACGTGCTCATCCTTCGGCAGAATGGCATATGACACGTCATTCCAATGCTGGATGACACGCAACGTATCGCCATCGATCTCGGCCGTAAAGTCCACGCCGGGTTGTACGCTGTAGGCACCGGCATACGGCTCGAGACTCTCCGGGATGTAGGCGGTGCTCGTCACCACCGCTTCCTCGGCAGTCATCTCTTCTGTTTCGGCTGCCAGCTGATCCTTAAGAACGATATCGGCAATCCGGTAGCTGTTGCCACCCGAGTCCGCGTCGGCACGATTGCCCAGGAAGATGATCGACGTGTGCTGATCTGGGAAGCGCAAGAGGTATGTGCGGTAACCAGCCAATGCTCCTCCGTGACTGACCGTGCGCAAGCCACGATACTCACCATTGCTCACACCAAACGCATACTCAATCCGCTCCCCATTGTTCAGCATCCCCTCCGTATGCATCAGTTCCATGATCTCCGGGCCACCCTTACCGAGTTTGTTGTCATAGAAATTCTGATCCCACAGAAACATGTCTTCGACACAACTGTAAAGGCCGCCGGATCCTACCTGGTCGAACCGCATGATCAGATTGCGATACCCGCCATCCTCCCGTGGCTCATAGCTGAACGCGCGATGCTTGATGAGATGGGTATTGTCGTCATGGAAATGCGTGCGCTGCATGCCGAGCGGACCAAACACGTGCTCTTCGGCGTATTCCTTGATCGACTGCCCGGTCACACGTTCGACGATCATGGCCAGCATGAAGTAACACGAATTGCTGTAGAGGTAGCGTTCGCCTGGCGGAAAATTCAGTTCTGACTGCCGTTTGATCAGCTCATAGACTTCCTCCGGATCGCTATCATCCATGTAATCAAGCCCTTTCAACCCCATCAATGTCAGGTAGTCGCGCACCCCGCTGGTGTGATGAATGAAATGGCGGGTTGTCAAGGGGGCATCATATTCCGGAAAATCCGGCAGATACGTCTGGATCGGCGCATCGAGATCGATCTTGCCCTCTTCCTCGAGCAGCAGAATACAAAACGTCACAAATTGCTTGGACACAGAGGCCATGTAAAACACGCTATGCGGACCCAGTGGCACATCATGTTCCAGGTCAGCAGATCCGTAGCCCCGGGCGTAAACGAGCTCACCGTTCTGAACGACGCCAATCGCACAACCGGGAGATTCAATATGGTCCCAGTCGGTAAACAGGCTGTCGATGGCGGCCTGGTGCACATATTGTCCATGGCTCGTACCAACCCATAGCAAGATCGCGAGGACAAGGAGCAGTCTTCCTTTCATGTTTGCATAGTTAGACGTTCAAGATAGTCAGCAGTTTGCAGTTGAATTCAGTTTCGGCCTCCCATCACCGACAACTGCCCTCTGCGCACTATCTTAGGACCCTTCTGAACCATTTAGTATGAAATTCGGCTACACAGAAGATCTGACCTCTGTTGACTTCTCCTTGCCTCAGGATCACCCGCTGACGGCCACTTTCCTTTCCGGCAAACCGGCCTCACTGCAGGTCTACGCGGGCTGTGCCAAGTGGAGCCGCAAGGAATGGTTGGGTAGCGTCTACCCGAAGGGTACGCCATCCGGGCAGTTTCTCCATCATTACAGCCGGATGTTCAACAGCATCGAACTGAATTCGACAGGCTACAGCTTCAAATCATTCAAGTCATTCGAGGCCTGGCGCAATGAGACGCCTGAGGACTTCACATTCTCGCCAAAATTCCCCCGGCAGATCAGCCATTTCAAGCGCTTGAAAGGCAGCGCGGTCGAAGATGCGCTGCGCTTTCTCGAACTTGCTGCCGGACTCGGCACCGGCATGGGACTGCCGATCCTGCAAATGCCGGAAAATTTCACTCCGAATGGGATGGAGCACCTGGCCCCGTTTGTCGAGCAGGTGGCGCCCTCGCGCCCCATTGCCATCGAACTGCGGCATGAGGGCTGGTTTTCTGATCCTGGCATTCTGGAAGAGACCGGGCGGCTGTTCCACGAGCATGGGGTGACCTGGGTGATCACGGACACGCCAGGCCGCCGGGACGCCATCCACCAGGTGGTTTCCAGCGATCGGGTGCTCATCCGGTTTCAGGGTGTCAATGATCTCGCGATTGATCTGCCGCGGATCGAGGCATGGGTAGAGCGACTGGCGTACTGGGCCGGACAGGGCCTGCATACCGTCTACTGGTATGCACACAACGAGCCGGAAGACGGGACACCCGCCCAGTGCGCGGCATTTCTCAAGGCGATCAACCTCCGCTGCGATCTATCGACGCGCGGCGCCACACTTCTGAACGAATCCTGACGCTATGGCAACTGCCAGTCAGATGCCCGGAGCCGTCATCAGGTTGCTACGCCCCTTCAATCTTTTGCTGATCATCGCGATCCAGCTGGTTGTGCATCACGAGGTCATTGCAACCCGGGGCATTGGCTCACTCCTGACCACCCGGGAACTGCTGCTGGTGATCGTGATGACCGTGACCACGGCCGCCGCCGGATATGTGATCAATGACATCCACGATGTACGCATGGATGAGATCAACAAACCCGGCAAGAACGTCGTGGGCAGGGCAATCACGGTGCCGCACGCATGGATCCTCTACTGGCTGCTCACCTTGTCCGGCGCCGTTGCCTGTCTTTTGTTGATCCCGGCGTACAGTTTCGCTGCGCCCATCATCTTCTCCCTCACGACGACCGGACTCTGGCTCTATTCAGCCCTGTTCAAGCAGCGTCCGCTGATCGGAAACCTCATGGTGAGTCTGTTTTGTGCTCTGGTGATCTATATCCTGTGGATCCCGCAGGTCGACTCAGGGCTTCCGGAAGACGCGATTTCTGCGCGGCAGCTGATTTGGGCGTACGTCCTCTTCTCCTTTCTCATCACGTTGATCCGCGAGTTGATCAAGGATATCGAAGACCTCAGGGGAGACAGTGCCATTGGCGCGCGCACGGCCCCGGCAGTTTGGGGTGTCCCGCTCACCATCAGGGTCATCCGCGGTCTGATCGCATCGCTGGTGATCGCCATGGTTGCCTGGCATGTGTGGCTGGCTGGCGCATTTTTGTGGTGGCAGTTGGCCTACCTGGGACTCACGGTGGTGATCCCGTTGCTTGTAGCAGGATGGCGAATTGGCGGCTCTGAACCTGATGAAATGGGCGCTTACTCCACGATCATGAAAGTCATTGTTGTCTTTGGTACGATTTATTTGATCATCTTGTGACCCAATGCACCCCGACGCACTTCCCATGATCTACCTGGCGTCGCAGTCGCCGCGGCGGCATGCGCTGTTGCAGGCTGCGCACATCCCGTTTGAAGTCCTGAGTCTGGATGTCGAAGAATCCTACCCTGATACATTGCGTCCGTTTGACGTGCCCGAATTCCTGGCACATAAGAAGGCCGTGGCTGCGCTGGCTCAGGCAGACGGCGGCATCGTTCTGGCTGCCGACAGCCTGGTTTTCAAGGGTCAGGAGATCTACGGCAAGCCGGCAGACCGGGCAGATGCGATCCGGATCCTTACGGAACTCGCGGGTGACGTCCACCAGGTGATCACCGGCGTATGCCTGATGAACTCAGACCGGCATCGGACCTTTTCCTGCACATCACACGTCCATCTTGCTGAAATGACCGAGGATGAGATCGCGTATTATGTCGACACCTTCGAACCTTATGACAAGGCCGGTTCCTATGCGATCCAGGAGTGGCTCGGCCATTGCAAGATTCGCAAGATCGACGGGAGCTATAACAACATCATGGGCCTGCCCACACACATGGTGTACGAGGCGCTGAGAACGTTTAGATAGTGTTCCGCGTAGTCATGGTGCGTGCCCTGTACGCGGAGCGTTGCGGAGTCGTACGGGGTTCATGTGTTCAAGTGCTTGCAGGCATCATTCAACATGGTGTCATAGTTACGGATGCATTGCGTCCAATCATAGTGAGCAATCATGGATCGCGCATCGATGGCGGGCACCCCTTGCTCCAACAAGCTTCTCAGCCGACCGACAAGATCACGATCATCTGCGTACAGATGCCGGTGCCGTGCGTTTGCCGGGATATGCTCCGGATATGCCAGCCGGTCCGGCAACAAGGGAAACACGTTGCAATACATCGCCTCCGCGACGCTGACCCCGAAAAAGTCCTGGATGGAGGTCACCGGCAGGATGTGCGACCGGTGTAGCCATCCGGCGTACTCGGCCCTGGATTCCACTGGGCCCCATTGCAGGATCCTGTCGTGCAGACGCCGCCGTGCCGCGTCGAAAACGGGCGGATACTTCTCCCCTCGCGTACCCAGAACGACCAGCTGAAACGGCACTTCCTGGTCAGCCAGCAGGAATAGCATTTCGAAGAAAGTATCAGGTGCTTTATCAAACTCCCACCGGTGGTTCCATAGAGTGACGGGTGGGGTATTTCGGTCGGCAACAGGTCGCTCGCCCAGTGATTGCAGATCGATACCCAGAGGCACGACTCGTGATTTCTCTCGAATGGCTTCGAGCGTTCCCTGATTCTGATGGTCGGGAAACATACCCAGAAATGGCGGCAGTGCCTCAAGGAAAGAAGTCATATGGTATTGACTGTTGAACCAAACCTGATCAGCCACGAGCGCAGACGTGTAGTTGATGAATCCATAGTGGTGGTCACGTCCCAGAGCCGGATCCGGATCAGTCGCTGACCAGGGATAGGTCAATTGGTTCTCGTGCATGTACAGCACCACGGGAATCCGGTCTGCCTGGCGCCTGATCAATGCGAGAAGGACACTCAAATCCAGCATGTCGGTCGCGAGAATGAGGTCGGGCTCCAGACCCGAGTTGAGGAACTCTCTGGCCAATGTAACCGACGCGCCGTGCATCCGCCACTTCCAGAAGCGGTCGGACAAGGTGAAGGTGTGGATGTCGTGATCACTGTTGGCCACCAGTCCATCGAGCCATTGTTTGTGTGATCCGCCATAAAACCCCTCGAATGCTGCGATCCTGGCCATGCGGGGAAGTTAGGGGTTTCGGTGCGTCAGTGGATCAGTGCGTCGGTGAATCAGTGCGTCGGTGACTCGGTGAATCAGTGCGTCGGTGACTCGGTGACTCAGTGACTCGGT
>JAWWBX010000097.1:0-13153 GCA_033720735.1 Saprospiraceae bacterium | reverse complement strand
TGACTTCCCGGCAATATCCCAAAAGGTACCCGGCTCCGTGCCCGTCTCGAGCTTGATCCGGGCAAAATCGCTATCATCCTCGGTAATACGCAGGTTTGGCCAGCCGATCCCGCTATTGTGAACGATATGCAGTTTGGCCAGCGGATCTTCCACCCCGACCCCCGCCTCCCCGCCATCCGGGACGAGGAGCACATTGCTATGCGTATTGCTGGAATGAAAGATCGCGGCCCGGTTGGTGTTGTCTTCAGAGAGGATCTCAAATACCTTGCTGTTGACAGTGCTCTGCAGGGTCAGTTTGGATGCGACTCCGGTGCCGGTCTGCCGGAATACCCACGGCCGCTCTGTCGAAAATCTGAGTAATTCGACGCCATCACCAGCGCCTGCGATGTCGAGGATGGCAAGAGGCGTTTCGGTGCCGATCCCGACGCGTCCATTGGGGAGCATGGTGAGCCGCCGGGCATACGTCGACCAGTCAACGGCAGTTGTGACAATATGGAAGGTATCGGTGTCAGAAAATGCGAGGAACGGATGCGGGTCGCCCAGCCTGCCACCGAAGAAGCGCAGAAAATTGGTCTGTCCCGGGGTGGCAAGCTGCAGTTCGCCACCATCGAACGTATCATTAAGCCCCCTCACGTCGAGGTCAAATTCCGGATCGAAGGTGTTGATGCCCACCCGGTTGAGCGGGCTCAGGTGCATGACCAGTGAATAGACGAAGTTGGTCTGGTCCCACATTCCCAGGTTGAGAGGTGACCCCGTACGCCATGACAGGGAAGATGCCGGCGAACCCGGATGACCCGCGATCAGCCTGGTGAAGTAGTTGTTGTCCTGGGAGGCGATATTGAGGAAAGTGAGCTCACCTGATGTGGGTGAACGCACGTCCAGTTGAAAGATGGGGGCGTCAATGTTGATCCCGACGTTTTGTGCAACGAGACGCAACGGGAGGAATGCAAGGAGAAGCAAGTACCATTTCATAGTTGACAGGCCTTTGATTGAAAGCACATGATCCTTCATATGCCTATTGTCTGCAATCTATCCCGACAGACGGATCGCCGAAAACCACGGCGAGTGAATGGGCACCCGCATTGAGTGAGTGGACAGGTGCGTTGCCAGGTACTTCGGCTAAACGTTGAGAACGCGCATCAATTCATCCTTCTGACTCCGGGACACCGGGATATGACCGCCACCATCGCGGAGGACGAGATAACCGCCACGTCCGCGTACGTATTTCGCGACATGGTTGAGATTGACGATGTGGCTCTTGTGAGCACGGAAGAATTGAGGGAACGGGATCATCGAGGACATTTCCTTCATCGTCTTGGCCACGAGATATTTCTTCCTGGATTGGATGTGGACCCAGGTGTAATTGCTTTCACCCTCCAGATGTGTGATCTCGTTGACCGGAACGAATTCATATCCGTCACTGCACGGGAGTGCAATATTCGTGATCGTATGGTGTGACTGTAGTTGTATGTTGTTGATCAGAGCGTCCAACTCGGCTTGCGCGAAATGATGTTGCTGTCGATCGGTGACTTTCTGCACGGCCTGGATGAGCTGCGCTCGCAAGATGGGCTTCAGCAGGTAATCAACGGCATTGAACTCGAAGGCTCTGACAGCAAACTGATCGTACGCGGTGACAAAAATGACATCGAATGCAATGGACGGCAGGCTCTGCAGCAGCTCGAAACCGTTCATTTTGGGCATCTCGATATCGAGAAAGACCATGTCAGGCTGGTGATCACTGATCGCCCGTATCCCCTCAGCCGGGCTTTGGCATAGCGCCACGACCTCCACTTCGGGGCAGTACTCTTCCAGATCCATCTTCAGGGATTGTAGAGCACTTTTTTCGTCGTCGATCAGGATGGCTTTCATCATTGCTGTTTCTTGTCCGGGATGCTGACCACCACGCGCGTGCCTTCGGGCTCACGGCTGTCTCCGTACTTGTCGATGATCTCGATCTCTATGCCCAACTGGTGCATGCGGTTGTGAATGGCGAGCCGGTCTTCAGTAATTCCCAGTCCCATGCTCTTGTGGCGGGTGGCTGATTTGCTTTTCAAGGCACGGGCCCGGTCCCGGCCGATCCCGTCGTCCTCAATGACACATTCCACTTGACCGTTCTGTCGCCCAACCGAAACGATCAGTATGCCCGGTTCGTCCTTGTGCATCAATCCATGCCAGATCGCGTTTTCAACATACGGCTGCAGGATCATGGGCGGGATCCGGATCGCTTTCAAATCGATGCGTTCGTCAATGATGCAGTTGAACTCAAAACCACTTTCAAAGCGCAGTTTTTCCAGATCAATATACAGGAACAAGGCATCCAGCTCTTCCTGCAGCGAAATGTATTGTTCACGTGAATTTTGCAGGATCATGCGGATCAGGTGCGCAAACCGCGAGAGATACTCTGCAGCTTCACGGGGCTCGGATTGCAAAATGAAGTTGCGGATCGAGTTGAGACTGTTAAACATGAAATGCGGGTTCATCTGGGCACGCAAGGCCGTCAGTTCGAGCTCGGCGTAGTTCCGCTCGAGCGCTTTGATCCGTTCGCGTGATCGGATCTGGCGGGACCGGATCCACCAGGCGACCGCCAACACCAACAGCAACAGCAGGACACCTCCGACCCGAAAGAAAGGTCGCCGCCATACGGGAAGCGTCACCTGGACGCTGGCCACAGCAGTTTCGATCGTTCCAAAGGCCGATGGATCTTCTGCCCGCACAAAGATGTCGTGGGTGCCATGACCGAGATTGTTGAAGGACACCTGCCGGGAAGTGCCAGCATCGGACCAGTCACCTTCTCCAATCCGAAACGCGTAACGCACATGGTCGGGGCGGCGGGGATTGATAGCAGCAAACCGGATCTGGCAGTTCTGCACACCAGGTGTCAGGATGATCCTGGCATTGTCCTGGACACGCCTGGGCAGATCACCTGACGATTGGTAGGACGTCATGCGCAATTGCGGCGGATCGGCGGCACCCATGGGCGCATGCACTTGTATCCGGAGTCGGTGGGCCGGCAGCCTGAACCAGAGATCGCCCCATCGGTCGGTCATTGGCGAGCCCTGCACGGCTGATTCCTCAAACCTGAGCGGGATATTGTGGTCAGGGTCCTGCACATGCAGCAATTGGCGCGTAGCGGGATCAAAAAAATGGAACCCGTACTCAGTGCCTGACAGGATGAGGACGTCATTGAATTTGCCGATCCACCAGATCCCGGAGCCGTAAGGATCCACCGGGTACTGTCGGTATTCCCAGGTCTGACAATCGATCTCGAAGAGCCCCCTACCCCATGCCGAGGCGTAGATCGTGTTCCGTTCCGTATCATGGTAAACGGTGTTGATCGCATGCCCTTCCAGCAATGTTTTTGTGAAGACCTCCTTCCGCTTGTCAAAGAAGGCCAGACCGCCCTGCATGCCGACAATGAGTTGATCAGCATTGTTGGCATTGTTTGCAATCGACCACACGATGTTCGGATCACGGATCCAGCCTTTGATCGTATCCGGTTCTTCAAACGCGGTGAAACATCCGATCTCGTTGTGCCCGGGGAAGATACGCCGCAATCCGAGTGAGTTGCCAACCCAGATCACGCTGTCACCCTCGGTGAAGATGGTACGGGTGCTCATGATGACGGGCTTGTTTTCCATGTCGTGATCCGCAAACAAGTCCCAGCGTTGCGTGATCACCCCCTCAGTCGAGAAGGTTGCGATCTGGCCATATCGTGACCCCAGTACAAGCTGGCCTTCGGCGAGGTATGCGACCTTGTTGGGACTGAATCCCGTCGATGACAGCGTATCCCGGGCCACGCCGATAGCGGGCGTGTACTCGTATCCATCAAACCTGAACAGACCGTCACGTGTCGCGTACCAATGGTAGCCCCACTCGTCTTCGGCCATGTCGAACAATAGGGTTGGTTCACCACCAATCATATTCTCGTACACGACCACATCATGATACCATCGCGGCACTTGTGCCCATGACTGAACGCAGGTGATCAGGGCCAGCAAAAGCAGGGCGCTTATGGTCGAAGCGTATTGCAAAACAGCACAATATTCGCGTGAGTCGAGCATTTATACACCCTCGAACGTGCAAGTTGGTGTATCAACTGAGTGAATGGCCCCTCAGCCGGCATCTTCTTCGTTCTCCCCGAAATTTTGCCCGGTGATCTCCCAGCACGTCAGGAACAACGCCGCAATGACCGGACCAATAATAAAGCCGGAAATGCCAAACCAGGCCAAGCCCCCCAGGGTCGCAAGCAAAATGAGATAATCGGGCATCTTCGTGTCACGGCTCACGAGCCGGGGACGCAGCAAATTGTCGATCAGGCCAATGATCAGTACGCCGACCACCACAATGACAATCGCCTCCGTCACATCCCCCTGGATGAACAGGATCACTGCCGCTGGAAACCAGACCAGCGCGCTGCCGCCGACTGGCAGCAATGACAGCAGGATCATCAGGACCCCCCAGAATACCGCACCCGGGATACCCAGAATGTAGAACAGAATGCCGCCTATCGAACCCTGGATGGTTGCGACGATCACCGTACCCTTCAGTGTGGCCCGGGAGACATCCGCAAACCGGTTGAACAGGTGTTCCTCTAAAACATCCCCCAGCGGCAAGGCGCGCTGGATCGCGCGCATGATGACACCTCCGTCACGCAGGAAGAAGAATAACAGGTACAGCATGAGGGTGAACTGTATGAACAGAGAAATAGCATCCTGAGTGTACCTCAGAGCAAGATCACCGGCGCCCTGCACGATCGAAGTGGTAAAGTTGTTGAGTCGTTCATCCAGTTCTTCCTTGGTGATGCCCACGCGTTCAAAAGCCCGTTCCACGGCCGGCAACCGCTCTCTGATCTGGTCGACAATCGCCGTCGGCTGCAAGTTGCCATCTTCGATTTCCTGATAGATCACCGTACTCTCCTTGATGACGAGAATACTCACCAGCGTCACCGGGGTGACGACGACCAGAACGATAAAGAGGGTGGTGGCCAGCGCGGTCAGATTGTCACGTTCAGGCCATTTGTCTGTCATCCACCGGTGTACGCCCTTGAAGATGATCGCCAGGATGGCCGCCCAAAAGCATGCGAGCAAAAAGTCAAAGACCAGTCCCAGAAAGGCCGTAGTGACGAGGATGAGTGCGATAAAGAAACTCACGCGTTGCACGCGATCGCGCGCATCGGCGGTCGTCGGAGGATGTGGCATGTGCGCTAAACGACTGTTTCCGTGAACTTACGGCATTCTCGTCAGACCCCAGCTAGTCCTTGTACGGATCGTAGATATCCGGGCCGGCCATGGCAACCCCGACTGGTTTGAGACGGTGCAGCACGCGAATGGTCTCTCCCTGACGGGCCAGGACCTCATCGAGGTCCTTGTAACACTCCGGGCTCTCGTCGGCATCGGCGCCACGCAACTCAATGCCCAGGTCGTGTGCCCGTCGCCGGGTGTTGTTGAAGTCGACGGCACCGGGTTTGACGGTGACCAGGTGACGACTGCCGTCGCGCCCGCGCTGCCATTTGACTTTACCACGGGCCTTGCGCCGGGACATGACCCGCCCGGCACCGTGCACCGTGGAGTACAGGGCACGGCGCGACTTCTCGGAATCGATGCCCTTCAGGATCACGGAGGTATCAAACATGGTCGCCCCGACGAAGCCTTTCTGGCCCGGGAAGGCGGGCGTGCACCCTTTGCGGACTACGAAAAACTTCTCGCCAAAGTGCTCTTCTTCCCAACAGAAGTTGTGGTGGTTGTGCACCTCAAAGTCGTGTTGCGCACCGAGTATTTCGAGGATCTTGTCGACCACGTAGTTGCGGCCCGCGTATGCGTATTCGCCCGCAACGCGGATGGCCTCGAGATAGTCCTGCCCCGTCTCTGAGTCAGCGTCAAAAAGAATGGGGGGGCTGTCCATCCCGCCTTCGTGGACCCTTTCGCCAAATGATTTCCCGTGAGCGATCGCGATAAACCCCATAGTGATGGTGTGGCCGAATCCACGCGACCCGAAATGCACGCCGATCCACAGCCAGCCGTCCTCATCCTCGAAGAGATCGACAAAATGATTGCCACTGCCTACGGTGCCAAGCTGCACCCGGGCTTTTTCCATCAGCTCGTGCTTCCGGGCGGAAGGGATTTGCAAATCCAGATTGTTGATCTGGTCAAACACCGGGTGGTCGATCGGTGTGGGATTGGGCCGGCCCAGACCAAACCCGATCTGCCGGGTGACCTCGTCCATCACCCGTGCCAGATCCGCATCCCGCGCCTGGATATTGGTGCGGACCGCCTTGTTGCCGCAGGCAATATCAAACCCCACACCACTCAACGAGATCTTGTCCCGGTACGCGATGGCACCGCCAATCGGGTGCCCGTAGCCGTAGTGTGCGTCCGCATTCAGCACACCGATGCTGTCTTCGGTCATGGCCCGCCGCAACTGATCGATCGACTGTTGGTCGATGAGATCGGCGCCGAAAATGGTGATATCCTCTGTTTGTCCGCTCATGTCGACACTCTAAATTACCTACTTTCAGCCTGGAACGCCTGAATGGACATCATGACCGATTGGAAGCCACCCCGGCATGTGCTGCCGGTCATCGTCATTGCCCAGTTTGCCTGTACATCGCTCTGGTTTGCGGGCAACGCGGTGGTTGACGGGCTGGTTCAGTCGCTGGAGGTAGGCCCTCGCTATGTGGCACATCTGACCTCTGCAGTGCAATTGGGATTTATCACTGGCACCCTGACGTTTGCTCTGTTGACCATTGCCGACCGGTTCTCTCCAAGCCGGGTGTTTTTCTGGAGCGCACTGGCTGGTGCCCTTGCCAATTGCGGCGTGCTGATGCCGGCCAACACGGAGATCACGATCCTTGGCTGGCGCTTCCTGACCGGCTTCTTCCTGGCAGGGATCTATCCGGTGGGGATGAAGATTGCTGCGGACTACCACCAGCGCGGTCTGGGCAAGGCACTGGGATACCTGGTTGGCGCACTGGTGATTGGAACAGCTCTGCCGCACGGACTGCGGACATTTACGGGCCAGATCGCCTGGCAGCCGGTGATGTGGGGCACTTCTGTCCTGGCTGTGATCGGGGGATTGTTGATCCTGCTCGCCGTCGGCGACGGCCCTTTTCGCAAAAAAGCAAACCGGCCCGACCTGGGTGCGTTTTTCCGGGTGTTCCGCATCCGTGATTTCCGATCTGCGGCCTTCGGGTACTTCGGGCACATGTGGGAGCTCTACAGTTTCTGGGCGTTCGTGCCGGTGCTGTTAGCTTCCTACATGCAGTTGCGCCCCGGCGTTGCCTTCAACATACCGGCCTGGTCTTTCGCAGTGATCGGGATCGGCGGGCTATCGTGCATTGCTGGTGGCTATGTTGCCCTGAAGCGGGGGAGTGCCACCGTGGCCTTCTGGGCGCTGCTGGCATCCGGGCTGTGCTGCCTGCTGGTGCCGTTTTCATTTGGCCTTCCACCCATTTTATTTCTGGCTTTTCTGTTGATCTGGGGCATTGTCGTCATCGCTGATTCACCGCAGTTCTCCACACTGGTGGCAGGCACAGCTCCCTCTGAGCACATCGGCACGGCCTTGACCATTGTCAACTGTGTTGGCTTTGCCATTACCATCTTCAGTATGCAGCTGCTGGGGCATTTGCAGGAAGCATTCGGCACGCGCTCGATCTATGTCGTTCTGGTGGTGGGGCCGCTCTTTGGCCTCTCTGCATTGTTTTCGCTCTATCGCAAAAGGCGTAGATCGGCCACATGAACAGCACCTGATTCGACCAATGCCTGCACCCACTGGACCGACCGGTTGTGCTGCTCATGCACATTGCCGTAACTTTAAAACGATGATGTACAGGCTCAAATGGCTGGTGGCAGTGTTGATGGTGGCAGGTACGATCGGGTGCCTGACCGATCTGCGCCCTCCCGATCTCGAGGAGATGGCGGAGATAGACGCCCGGGCACTGCTGGAAGAAGCCTGTCGCAAACACGGTCTGTCGGTGTGGAGAGAGCATCAGATATACACCGTCACCTTCACTGACAGGTTTGAAGGACTCAAGGGCTGGTACGCCAATACATTCGGGCAAAACCCGGTGTCGATGCAGTGCAACTTCGCCATTGGACGGTTTGAAGGAGAAATGGAGTTTCTCGACGGGAAAAAGCAAGGTGAGATCTGGGGCTTCATGAACGACCGCACCTACCGTTTACTGCCGGATGGCACCCACATGACCAACGAGAACAAGCATATTCGTTTCTGGGTACCCACGATCCAGTATTTTATCGAATTCCCCCTGAGGATCCTGGAGGCGGACACCATGGCGTACGCTGGAGAAAGGGAATACAACGGCGCGACCTATGACGTCATTCTCGCTTCATGGCAGACACTTGCCCCACAGAAAGAGATCGATCAGTATCTCATCTGGATCAATCGTACGTCCGGGCTGATTGAACTGCTGCAGTACTCGGTCCGGGACTACTTTCAATGGTATCGCGGCACGTCCGTGTTTGAGGAGTTCAGGAATTACGACGGTGTGCTGATCCCCACCAGCATTCCGGTGTATGCAAAACAACCTGGCAAATCAAAGGTCCACCACATGCGGTTTGCCGATTTCAGGTTTCTTGACAACGACGATTTGCCCGAAGCTGGCGCTGATTCAACCCGGATCGTACCACCCAACACAGATCCGTCGGAGGCGTTTGTGGAGATCTCACGCGCCGGACTGGACCGCAATTGCGGCTCATGCCATCACAGCAACCGCTCGACCAATCAGGTCGCACTCGCCATCTTCGACCTCGCCACCGACTGCTGGTACTGCACCGTCAGTAAAGACCACGCCCACGGACTGGAAAATCGCACACAGGGATCGGACGTGTTTACAGAAGAAGAGAAGGCCGCCATCCGGGAAGTCATCGCCCGCATCCACTAATTCAGCTTCCGGAGCTGCAGATTGCGGAAGGTGGGTGGCGTAAAGCCTGATTGCAGTGACCTGACCGCATTGCCCTGGCTGATCTTGTAATCAAACCAGTACACGAACTGCTCGTTGATGAAGATGTAATACTTGTCATCCACGCGGCGGATGGTCAGCTTGTTCCAGTCGTCATTGAGACCGGCGTAGCCCCGTATTTCAAACATGCTCCCCCACAATGACGCTGCGCTGCCGATGAACACGTTATTCGCATTGTCATACACGACATAGAATGCCGATGACAGATCCTGCCCGCCCCAGTACAGACCAACCCATGATTCACTGAATCCGGCATTTACCTCCAGTTCGATCTCGAAATTGCTGGCCGATGACAGGTTGAGCCGCTCATCGAAGGCCTCCCGTTCATCCGGCTCATCCACCAGTACTTGAGGATTCGCTGCACTGGGATCATCGTAAATCATCGAGATGGCCGTCCAGGAGGGTTCCGGTGTCGTGATATCAAAGAGTTCGTCGACGTAGTAATCTCGCCGGTCACCGTTGTAGTTGATCACTGCCGAGCGGTCGGCTGGCAGAGGGTACCCGCGCATGCGGCTCTTCCATTCGCCGTTGGACAGCACCTCGTTGACATGGCCGCGTGACAGTTCGCAATGCCCCAACTCGTGAAAGATCAGTCCTTCGCGTTGGGTATCACTCAGATCATCCCAGTAGACCTTCTCGATCTCGATGTGATGATCGGACCGGCACACCCCGCTGCTTTCCGAATCAAAAGCCTCCCGGAATTGGATAAACAAGCCGGTGTCAGAGAAGTCGATGGTGATGCCCCGCGCAGCCGCTTCATCGATGAAGCGCTGTACATACGGTTCGAACGATGGCGCCACATTGTAGACCGGGTCCTTGTCACAGCCCGTCGTGCACAGACCCAGCAAGCATAGAAAAGCGATAAAGCGCATGGTTCAAAGGTAATGCATGGGAAAGGCGGCTAGAAGCGGTAGTTGAATCCCGCCCGCACGATCCAGGGAATATCCTCCGACTGATCGTCCTCCAGCACATTGTAGAGGATTGACAATTCGTACTTCCATTCACCCCGTCCCGACGTGTAACCCAGGCCGACGTTGAGCTGATCTTCGGTCGTCTTCTCGGTGAGCAACTTGCCCGGATTCTCGGGATCAAGGACGGCAAAGCCGTTTTGTGTAACGGGCTCGGTGACCCACAGGTGGTTGAGCTCGGTATGCAGGAATACGACGTTGGCGATCTTTTGCCGCATAAAGATGCCAGCGCCGAAATCGAGTCCGCTGAATTTCGCGCTGGTGCCGCCGAATCCGGTCAGTTTGATGTAGGTGTATTCAAACGGAATGCGCACGCCTGCAGACAGCTCTCCCACCAGCTTGTAGCCGGCCATGGGTGCCAGGCCCAGGTCAAACTGGCTCCCGGACAGGCCGATATCAAAGCTGCCGCCATACCACAGTTTGTCGGTAAATGACGGGGCCGAGGAACGGGAGTTACGTTGCGCATCAGCTTCACAGGCAATGCTCAGCAATGCTGCGATACAGAGAAGGATTGAAACGTGCCGGTTCATAGACGTGATTTGGTTCTATTGGTCTTGACACCATTTCCACAGACGCGGTACGCCCGGGAAGGGTGCTTTAACTTGAATTTAACGGGTTAAGGTTCGGAAAGATCGCCAGGGTCTTTTGGTGAATAGTGTCGCTTGAGCCATTTGCTGAGCCCTTCCAAACCCGGGAAGATGACCCGTTCATTGATGTTGAGCTGGTCTAGCCGGTCACGCACCTCCCATTTCATGGCCGCCGGGATGCAGATCCGGAAGTACAGGTCCGGCTTGTCCTCGAGCCATTCATTGAGCAGCGACCGGGCGTCCGACATCAACGTGAAAATGGCGTATTGGTTAACGATGCGCGCATCCAGCGACGGTGGCTCGAGCGCGATGACAAAGTCCTCTTCGGCAGCGGAAAGATCAGCGAGGTTGCGGTACACCTCACCCAACATGCCCGTAGTAAAACTATTCGAACCGATCTGGTGCAGCTTGCGCTTGAGCCGTTCAGGCAGATAATTGTTGACTTCCTCGTATTTCAGAGCCCAGATGACACCGTCGTACTGATAGGACTGAATGCTGGCAGTCGCAAAATGCAGTGCGATCAATGGCGAATAGGTCCAGTCGAGCAAACGGGTAGGCAAGCCGTGATGCTGGGCCAGCCCCAGCCATTCCCAGTCCGAGTTTTGCGTGACGTTGGCCTGAAATGAATATTTCTTGAAGTTGCGCAAGAGGTGAAACTCCAGCTCCGCATACGGACCGCCCAATCGTACCAGGGAGGTCTTGAGTTCGTAATCGATCCGGGATAAGCCGCGATAGATGTAGGGTGACCGGATGCGGTTGAGTTGTGCGTTATAGGTATCCCTGAAGAGCAACGACTGCAGGTCATCCCAGTTTTTCGGATAGAGCGGATCGCTGAGATTGTGCAGGGCCATGGCTCAGGAGGTTGTGTTCTGTGGGATCTCCTCGATCACCGATTGGCCGGCATCTTCGCCCCCGGAGGTCCACTCCCAGGTCTCGTGCATCCGGATGCGTCCGTCGGCGAGGATCTCTGGTGTTGAACGACAAAATCCTGTCATGATCCGCAAGTTGTCGTTCACATGCTGGTAGGCAAAGCGCAGCTGACCCGAGTCCTCCATAACACCGGTCAGGGTGCCAAACCGGATGCTTCCTCCGGCGTAGGTACCCCACACGACCTCACCATCCTGATAATAGGTGAACCGTGTCCGCGTGTCCACTTCTCCGGCTCCGCTATTGGCCGTTGCCCGAAAGTGCTTGTTGTTTAAATCGATCACGGAGTTTCTTTTCAGCGATGAAGTTATGATTTTAGGGCTATGAAGCAGGGTGTTCTGCAAACGGTCTGGTACGTGGCGATCGCGCTGTTGCTGAGTCTGACGGCGGCAGGTCAGGTGACGATTGTGATCACCGCGGTCCCCGACAACACCCCTACGGGGGCGCAGCTCTACCTGGCCGGCAGTATGCAGGGCTGGGATCCGGGCGCCGAGAACTATCGATTCGAAAAGATCCATGACACCTACACGCTCACAATCCATCCGGAGCAGGGAAGACACGAATACAAGATCACCCGTGGCACGTGGGACCTCGGAGAAACCACCGCGGACGGCGGGCACCTGCCCAACCGGACCTTTGCATATGAAGGCAGGCCACTCAGGATCGAGATCATGGTGGCAGGTTGGTCTGATGGCCGTCAACTGCAACGAGCAAGTACCGCGTCTGCCAATGTTTGGATACTGCATCATTCATTCAGGATGCCGCAGCTCGACCGGGAGCGCCGGGTCTGGATCTACCTGCCACCCGGCTATGAGACCTCGACGCGTTCGTATCCCGTCCTCTACATGCACGATGGCCAGAATGTGTTTGACGCGTCGACCAGCTATGCCGGCGAATGGCGGGTCGACGAAACCCTCGATAGCCTGCACCGGCTGGGCATGCCCGGGTGTATCGTGGTGGCGGTGGACAACGGTCAACAACGACGGGTCGACGAATACTCACCATGGGTCCATCCGGAGTACGGTGGCGGCGAAGGTGCGGCTTACGTGGACTTCCTGGTCGAGACACTCAAGCCCTATATCGACAGCACGCACCGGACGCTGCCAGATCGCGCGCATACCGGCATCATGGGCAGTTCGATGGGCGGGCTGATCTCCCTGTACGCCGCGCTGCGCTATCCAGAGGTCTTTGGACTGGTGGGATCCTTTTCTCCCGCGTATTGGTTCTCGGACCAGGCCAGGGAGCAGGCGGCAAACACGACTCCCAAATCCGGGCAGAAGATCTACACCATCGTCGGTGAGCTGGAAGGCGAACATTACGTTAACGAAGCCCGCAATGTACAGGAGGCCCTCCTGGCGGCCGGGCATGATCCCGCCCATCTCACGTTGATCGTCCACCCCGATGGTGAACACCGTGAGTGGTATTGGGCACGCGAATTTCCCAAAGCCTGCCTCTGGTTATTCGGAGATCGTTAAACGAAAAACGGACTAACAGATTAACGGAAAAACGTTAACTACTCCCCATCCTCCTCCTGCTCATCCGCTGGCGGGAGCAGCCCCATTGCACGTGCGCGTGCCTCCCACTGCTTGCGGGCATAAAACTGCAGGTCGGTCACTGCATCGGACTCGTCCACGATTTCTGAGCCCAGGATGGTCTCAAACAGGTCTTCCATGGTCACCAGGCCTACCACGCTGCCG
>JAWWBX010000096.1:0-13236 GCA_033720735.1 Saprospiraceae bacterium | reverse complement strand
GGACATCATGTCCGCGCCGACCACCACAACCTTTTGATAGGTACCGGCCTCAATAAACTTGGTGCCGGTGGTGAGTGCATACAGGAAGCCCGAACAAGCAGCATTGATATCGAACCCAAAGGCATTGGTGGCACCGACCTTGTGACAGATCGTATTGGCGGTGTCGGGAAACACCATGTCCCCGGTGACCGTGCCACAGATCAGAAGGTCGATCTCTTCGGGATCGATCGACATCTTGCTCAGCATTTGTTCTACCGCCGCAGCACCCATATCTGATGTCGCCTTACCCCCTTTCAGGACCCGTCGCTCATGAATGCCGGTACGTGTGCGGATCCATTCGTCTGTGGTGTCGACCATGCGTTCCAACTCCTCGTTGGTCATGACATAGTCAGGGACAAACCCGCCTACTCCGGTGATCGCTGCTCGCCGTTTAGCCATGCCTCGCGTACTTTAGATATCAGCGCCGCAAGGTACGAAATTCACTGCGTGATCCGCGGCCTCGGGCACCGCACCGACCCCTGGACAAACTGGCATCATTGTTGTAACTTATAAACTGCTTTTAACCCGTTCATTATAAATCAAGAGCTGCTTTAATATGAATCGCTTGTTTCGGGGGCTCCCACTGATCGCACTTTCGACATCTTTCCTGCTGCATTCGGGCATTTTGTTTGAGCAGACGGTCTCGCGTGCCCTGCAGGTCAGTCACGACTATAAACGACCGCTCATGCTGCTCTTTGTGGCCAGTGATTGTCCGGCGTGTGCAAGCATCCAGTCGTACCTCGAAGGCGATGAGATCAAGGAAGCCGTTGCGAAGCGCTACGTAGCCGCCAAGGTCGATATCAACGACTTTGACGGGCAAGCCTGCAGCGAGATCTACGGCATCGGCAAGGTTCCGGCTCTGGTGATCGTCGATGCGCGGGGCACCATCATGTACAAGGCACAGGGACAAATCTCGCTTGACGAACTGGCTTCGATGATTGAAGAGACTTCAGCCTCCCTGGCTGAGGAATCAGAAAAAGAACAAACAACACCGGAGGCCGTCCCAATGACCGATGCAGCCGAGGCCCCGGATATGGCGCATGTGAACGAACGTCCGGAAAAGGCTTCACCACCAGTTCCCAAAGAGGTGTCGGTGCAGTCGGAAGCAACCAGGACACCTGTTGCCACCACACCGGACCCGCCAAAGATCGAGATCGCACCTCCGACCCAGCGTGTAGGAGAAATCACCCACACCGGCAAGTCTTACTCAATCCAGCTCGGCTTCTTTTCCAACCGCGAGTATGCCATCCGCATGCAGGAGCGGGCAGCACAAAGCGGTCTGCAGGGCGTCGAGATCATCCCGTTGCAGCGCGACGGCAAGGACTTCTTCAGGGTGCTCTTTGGTAACTACCCTACCGCTCAGGCAGCCGATGTCTCCTCGACGCCGCTCAGGGAATCGGGGTTTGACGTCAAGGTGCACCGCAATCGCCTGTAGGGAATGGCCCGCTCGATCCTACTGCGCAGGGCCAACGCAATCTTTCATCACGACGCCGCGCCAAAGCAACCACTCAGACGAGAGGCACTCGGCCGGCTGCCAGCACTCTCTGCAGGGTATCTGCTGATCGAGGACGGCCGCATTGCCGCCTACGGGCCTGACGCGGAGGCACCGGAACGTGCCGACCTGATCATCGATGCTCAAGATCGCCTCGTCCTCCCCTGCTGGTGTGACAGCCACACGCACATCGTGTACGCCGCCAGTCGCGAAGGTGAATTCATCGATCGCCTTCATGGCCTCACCTACGAAGAAATTGCCGAACGCGGGGGCGGCATCCTGAATTCGGCCCGCAAGCTGCAGGAAGCCTCAGAAGATGCTCTTTACGAGCAGGCATTCCACCGTTTGTATGAAGTCATACGATTCGGCACGGGTGCGATTGAGATCAAGAGCGGCTACGGCCTGACGGTCGAGAGCGAGCTGAAGATGCTGCGCGTGATCCGCCGCCTGCGTGAGACAGCGCCGATCCCCGTGCGCGCCACCTTTCTAGGCGCACATGCCATACCCAAAGCATACAAGTCGGATCGTCAAGGCTATCTCAACCTCATCAAGCAAGAAATGCTTCCGCGCATTCACGATCAAGGTCTGGCAGACTATATCGATGTGTTTTGCGACCAGGGGTTCTTCACACCCGAGGAGACCGCTGATCTGCTGGAAGCCGGTGACCGCTACGGCCTCAAGGCCAAGATCCACGTCAACGAACTGGCCAACAGCGGCGGTGTACAAGTCGGGGTCACGCACAATGCTTTGTCTGTCGATCACCTGGAACGAATTGGTGAGGACGAGATCGGCTTGTTGTCCACCAGCAAGACCATCGGCACACTGCTGCCTTCCTGTGCTTTCTTCCTGAATATTCCCTATGCGCCCGGGCGTGCCCTGATCGACACCGGTGCGGCCGTCGCCCTCGCTACGGACTACAACCCCGGGTCAACCCCGTCGGGTAAGATGTCCCTGGTGCTGTCGCTTGCCTGTATCAAGATGCGCCTCACCCCGGAGGAAGCCGTGAATGCGGCCACGCTCAACGGCGCGTTTGCCATGGAGCTGGACGAAGACTATGGCTCCATCACTGTTGGCAAGCGGGCCCATCTGATCGTGACCCGTCCAGTACCATCGCTCGCCTTTCTTCCCTACGCCTTTGGCAGCGATCACATCGCCAAAGTGGTCTTAGGCAATGAGGTGATTGATGTCACCGGTTAGGCCGGATTGTGCGAATTCGGAGGTATCTTTGACCCGTCGTTTTTGGGACATCGCGGAGCAGCAATATTTCATCTGACCGCTCGTTTGACTCAGGAACATCTCTGGTCTCGGCCCCTCGTCACCTAACAATCTTGCGGTTTGGCCTGCACACAGCAGAAAAAGCCTCTGGTCATGAGATCACATTATGGTTAATCATATATTTTTGGGGCCGGATTATCATCGCATGCGCAAAACACTCAGACACGCGGCGTCCTCAGGGCGTCTCTTGCGGCACTTCATCACCTGTCTGGTACTCATGGTCTTCTCTGCGGGCGTCCAGCTGACCGCGCAGGATGCGCACCTGGAGTTCGTCTGCATGGACGGCCAGCTCGGTGATACGGTGTGTGTGCAAGTGCTGGCCGACGGGTTTACAGATATCGAGTCCATTGAGTTGACGATCACCTGGGATCCCGCAGTCATCGACTTTATCGATATCCAGAATGCCGCTTTGTCGGGTTCCACCTGGTACAACCAGATCGGCCCCAACACGCTCAAGATCGTCTGGGTGGGCTTTCCGGATGTGCTGACCCTGCCCAATGGCGGCCTCGTCTTTGAGGTCTGCTTTCAGGTGGTAACCCTGACACCCTCGTTTTCAGAAGTCGGTCTGGATGTCACCGACGCTATCGAGATCTCCGGCCCGGGAGGCGAGCTAAACGTCACCTTTACCCCGTGCAATGTCAATGTGACCCCTCCCATGGACGTCGCTGCCCTCTTCAGTTCATGCGGGCCGATGGCCGGGGACAACGACGGCACGTTTACCATCACCATTGCCGGTGGGACAGGCCCCTATACCTATACCTGGGTCAACACCGGTGATCCGACGATTAATGGGGCGAGCATGATCCTCAACAGCGGGGACAGCGAATCGCAGAATGTTCCGCCCGGGATGTACGACATCGTGGTGACCGATGCCCTCGGCAACATGGTCATGTACAACATCACCGTCGATGCCCTCTTCCCAACGTTTGGGGCTGACGGGTTTGATCCGACCTGCTTCGACTTTACCAATGGCCGGCTGGTGCTCGAGGCGGCTGACGGCACGCCGCCGTATGGTGCGTTGTGGGACAATGTGTCGAATGCCAACTATGCAGGATCTGCATTTATTCAGTCTTCCGGGAGTTCTGTCAATATCAACAGTTTACCAGTTGGCGAATACCACGTGACGATCACTGACGACCGCGGTTGTGCCTTTATCGATACGGTTAATCTGGCCGCACCTCCTTTCACGATCGATGCGGTCATCAACAATGCCACCTGCACGGGAGCCATGGACGGCTCAGTGAGCCTGACGTTTGGCGGCGCCAACCCCTACCCGGGTGGCCTGTACGATATCTCCCCAAGCTGGACTGGTGGCACCTTTCAGCTATCCCAGCTGAACACAGCGCCCATCTTCGATCCCGGTACCTACTCGGTCACCATTTCCGACATGGTGAACAATTGCGACACGGTGTATTCGTTTACGATCGGCGCAGATACCGAAGTCACCGGTAGCTTCCAGTTTTCGTCGACCAGCTGTGTCGGTGTGGCCGATGGCGAGGTGGTGGTCACGGGCCTGACCAACGGGTCGACGGTCGGTCCGTACAGTTTTCAACTCCTGAACAGCGGTGGCTTCCCACTCGGACAGCCGGTGAGTGGCGTGACGACCGTGACCTATGACGGTCTTGCGAGCAACATGTATAGCGTAGTCATCACGGAGGGGCCGTGTACGTCGGACACGCTGCCGTTTATGATCATGGGACCGGAACCGCTCAATATCCAACTCGTCGAAGTGATCCCCAACGGGTGTACGGCAGGTGCCATGACCGGTGAGATCACCGTGCTGGCCTCCGGCGGAACCCTCGGACCCGGCTCGGATTATGAATACGCCTGGAATGGCGGGACCCTGATGGGAAGCACCATCTCGAACCTTGGTTCAGGCAACTACTTCCTGACGGTGACCGATGATAACATGTGCACGGCCACGCTGACGGTCAATGTGTCCCAGGCGACGGGCCCGGTGATCCAGGAGATCGTGGCGAGTGATCAATCCTGTTCGTCTGATACCATCACCCTCGAGGTTGTCTTCACCGAGGGGTCCAACCCTGTGACCGATATTCAGTGGTCGACCGGCGATACGACTGCGATTATCACGACCACGGCTTCGGGTAATGTGACGGTCACCATCCGCGACTCATTATTCTGCTTTGATATAGAATCGTTCATGATCCCCGACGTGCAAAGACTGGTCATCGACAGTGTGACCCTGGTGCCCCCTTCCTGCGCGGGGGTGTCTGACGGCGAGGTTTCCGTGTTTGTATCTGAGGGGACGGGTGCATATACGTACCTGTGGTCGACCGGTGACACGACCACCTCCAACTCGCTCACAGGGCTGGTGGATGGCGATTACAGTGTCACGGTGGTGGATGCCGACACCTGCATCATTGCAGCCGACACGATGTTCTCGCTGGTGTCCACCGTTTCCATGATGGTGATCGACAGTGTGATCCTCGAACCACCCACCTGCTCGGGGGACATGGACGGTCAGTTTACCGTGCACGTCTCGCAGGGAACCGAACCTTACACCTACATCTGGTCTACCGGCGATACGACCTCAAACAACCTCCTCGCCGGGCTTGGCGAAGGAGTGTACGGGGTCACCGTGGTAGAAGCTAACGCCTGCGCGTCACCTGTGGATACGACCATTACGCTGATGTCCGACCCACCCCTTGGTTTTGTATTTAGTAGCATACAGGGTACATCATGCGAAACGACTTGTGACGGAGTCGCCACGCTCATGCCCACCGGCGGTGTCGGCGGTCTCCCCTACGATATCCTGTGGGAAAGCGGTGAGCGGGATACCGCCATGATGAGCACGGCAAGCAACCTTTGCGGCGGATTTCAGACGGTCACGATCTCTCAGGACAATCTGTGCTTCTTTACTGACTCGGTACTGATCCCCAGTCCGGCTCCCATCGATGTGGATACCGTTGGGTTTAGCCAGGTATCATGCTTTGGCGGGAATGACGGCTTTGTCTCGCTGACGGCGTCCGGTGGTAATGGCGGTTTCACCTTTACCTGGAATACCCTGCCACCAGGGCAGATCCAGAACAACCTGGGTGCGGGTACGTACTCCTACACGATCACCGATGCCAACAATTGTTCGTATTCAGACAGCATCACGATCAGCGAACCTGACACGTTGGTTGCCCGGATCGATACAGCCGGTACCGTGCCGGTCAGTTGTGTCGGACAGAATAGCGGTCAGATCTCGGTGACCCAGAGTGGCGGGCGTCCAGGTTACTCCTATACCTGGTCACCGGCAGTAAGCACCAGCGATGTGGCCACTGGCCTGGATGTTGGCACCTACTACATCACCGTCACGGATGGTGCCGGGTGTACGGACAGTGTTTCGTACACGCTGACCGGCAGTCCACCGGTCGTCGGTTACGTACCCAACGTGCCGGCACCGGAATGTTTTGGTCAAACAAGTCTGATCACGGTCGACTCGGCATCGGGCGGCGTCGGCGGATTTACCTTTGCCATCAATGGTGGCCAGCGCTACCAGCTCGACACGGCGATCGCGGTGTCTCCGGGTGCCTATTTCGTCATCGTTTACGACAGTCTGGGCTGTTCGGATACGACCTCCCTGATCATCGACAACCCGGACCCGCTCATTGCCGAAGTGATCCCCGAAGACCCGGTGGTGGACCTTGGTGACAGTCTGTTGCTGGAGCTGTTGCTCAACGGGTCACAAGGCGGCATCGACTCTGTCAGCTGGTCGTTCAGCGGCCCCCTCTCTTGTTACGATTGCCCGAATCCATATGCGCTCAATACCCAGCCGTCGTTCTATACTGTCTTTGTCACGGACACGGCAGGCTGTACCACTGAAATTGATGTCTTTGTCGATGTCAACAGCAACCGACAAGTCTACATTCCGAATGTCTTCTCGCCGAATTTTGACGGACGTAATGATGATTTTGTGATCCAGTTGGGACAAGGTGTGCTGGGTGTGCCGGCGATGCGCATCTTCAACCGCTGGGGAGAACTGATGATGGAGCGTCGCGATGTAGGCATCAATGGCGGTGGAGTGTTTGTCTGGGATGGGATGTTCAATGGCAAGGAGATGCCTCCCGGCGTCTATGTCTACATGATCGAAGTGGCCTTCGCCGATGGCGAAACGCTCATTTATCGCGGTGATGTGACGCTCCTCAGGTAGTTAACATTATTCACTGGCTTGCCCTGTACGCGCAGCGTAGCGAAGTCGTTCAGGGTTCACGTGTCCATGCCAGGACAGCTATTTGATCAGGTTGACGCTCCCCGTTTTGATGTAATCCTCCCCTCCGCAGCGGTAGCGCAGCTTGTAGATGTACGTTCCGGGCATCAGCGGCTCGGACTCATAGGATCCATCCCACATGATATCAGGGTTGAAAGCTTCAAACAGCAACGTGCCCCATCGGTCGTAGATCTGCAGTGAGCCGAAATCACCAAGAAAAAAAGCATTGCTCAACCCGAAATCATCATTGAGCCCGTCTCCGTTGGGGGTAAAGGCATTGGGCAGAAAGACACTTTCGCAGTTGAGCTGAGTGGAATCGACCACGATGAGACGAATCGTATCCGTAGCGGTGCAAAATCCATATTCCATGGTGACCTCGTACGTGGTGGTCATATTGGGCGTGATCACGGGTTCACGGTCAGTAAAAGCGACGACGCCCTGAGCAGGAGACCAGGAGAAGGCAGATGCGCAGGAGTTGGGCAGGTCGATCTGTACACTGTTGCCCAGGAACAGAACCGTGTCCCGGCTCCCGATCTCATCAATGGGCAGGTACAGCTCGGCAATCTCTCCGGTGGTCAGCGCGCGGTTGTAAAGGCGCAGCTCATCCAGTGATCCAGCAAACCGCAGCTCACCATTGGCCAGGCACGGGCTGTTAGCGATACTGAAGATCCCGTTGTTACTGGCATTGATGGCCTGTCCTAACGGCGTTACCTCCACCGGCACGCCATCGTAGTAGATGATGAGGTTGCCTGCCGAGCGCACCCAGGCCACGTGGTGCCAGCATTGCTCCGGGCTGATATTGACCCGGCTCTCCGCCATCAGATTGATATTCTGTGTGAGTTCGGCGCGCACCGAGCGGCTCGATGGCTCAAAGCGTACCGTGATCGAACTGTCAGCCGTACAGCCGTCCTTTTTGGAAATGATGTCCACGATGCCGGACGTGTTGAGCGACTGGATGTAAAAGCTCAACGTAAAATCCTCAGAAAACAGCAGATCAAAATTGCCAAGGAACTGGATGAAATCACTTCCGCCGTCAAATTCGAGGGCATTCCCCGACACCCCGCATCCGCAGCCGGGTGCTCCGCTGATCACGCCATCCGCGCCATTGCCGGTATCATCAGTGGCGTCGCAGTTGTCGAACGAATAATAGGCAACCAACCCGATCGTGGGTTGTGCATGTCCGACACACAGGGCCAGGGTAAATCCAAATGCCAGCAAATACCTCATCATGACAATCCCATGTTAACCACCAAACAAGTTGCCCAGACCACCAGGGAGGAGGTCGTTCATCAGTCGTTTTGTTTCTTCTGCCGCCTTTGCCTCGGCGAGCGACGATGCTTCATTGATCGTCACCAGTATGAGGTCTTCCAGCTTGTCCCAGTCCATGGGCTCGAACTGTGCAGGATCGATCGAGATATCGCGGATGTTCCGGTTGCCGTCCATCGTCACCCGCACCGCTCCGTCATCTGATTGGTGTTCTACAGTGATGCCGGAGAGTTTTTGCTGCAACTCTTTTTGATGCTGTTCGATATTTCCGAATAAGTCAAACATGTTTCTCGTCTTATGAAACGTGCACAAAGGTAGTTGTTAGTGTTCAGGTGCACACGTGTTCAGGGTTTCAGGTTGCGGTTTGATGATTTGTGGACGTTTCGTCCTGAAAGCGCGGTCAGGACATATGTTACAAATATGTGATCTGGTCGTATTTCTACGAAATACTATACCCCCTGCTTGCAAGGGACGATTGCGCGCCGCGCCGTAAGCCAGGAAATCACTCACACAAATGAAAAGTACAGGAAGAACACATAGCCCACCACCAGCATCAGGCCAAACACTCGGTTGATCTGTTTGGCAAGAATGAGTCCCGCAAAAATGGCAGTGACAACCACCATCACGGGCAAGCTGAAACCGAGGATCGATTGCGGGATCACCAGCGGTCCGAGCAACGCCGGGATACCCATCACGGCAAACGTGTTGAACAAGTTCGATCCGAGCACATTCCCGATGGCAATGCCGGAGTTGCCACGCCGGGCAGCCGTAATACTCACAACAACCTCCGGAAGTGACGTACCCAGGGCGACGCAGGTCAGCGCAATGATCTCGGGGTTGATACCGATCTGCATCGAGATCTCCTGGATCGCAACGATCGTAAAATGGGCACCCCCATACACGAGCCCGGCACCCACCAGCACCATGAGATAGTTGCGGGATGTTGCCGCAGGCCGGTCGACCAGATCGTCTTTGTCCCCGCTGATCGAGTTCATCAGGAAAATGAACATCCCAATGAGAAAGACAACGATGTCAAACCAGGACATCCTGAGATCGGTCAACGCAAACCAGAGCAGCAATGCGGAGGCGATCAGCATGGAGATATCGATCGCCATGGCATTGCGGTCGAGCTGGATCTTCTTTGAAAAGATCGCCGTTAGCCCGAGTACCAGCAGGATGTTGGTGATGTTGGAACCAACGACATTGCCCACCACGATCTCGGACGCGCCCGATACGACTGCGGCGATGCTTGCGGCCAGCTCCGGCAAGGAGGTGCCAAACGCGACGATCGTCACCCCGATGATGAACGGTGAGATACCCAGTGACAACCCGATCGCTTCCGCACCGGAGACGAACCAGTCAGAGGCCTTGACCAGCACGAACAGGCTCACGACAAACAATCCGATATACGCGATCAGCTCCATCTGAAAAAGCGGCTAAAGGTAAGCGTATTTCACTTGAAGGGTGCGGGGCGGATCACGACGCATCGTTCGGCTTCAGCATGGCAGCCTGGTGGCAAGTTTCATATTCCGAAGTACGCCCAGGGGATCAACCAGGTCGCAACCGCCCAAAGCAGCAGGGTCAGCCCGCCGCCCACCTTCACAAAGTCGCCAAAGCGGTAATTCCCCGGCCCGTAAATGAGCATGTTGGTCTGGTAGCCGATTGGCGACATGAAACTCATGTTGGCTCCAAACATCACCGTGAGCAAAAGGGGCCTGGGATCCAGCCCCAGCCCGGTACCGATCGAAAAGGCAATGGGCGCCAGCAGCACGGCCGTGGCATTGTTGGATATGATGCCGCTCAGCAGTGTAGTACCGATAAACAGCACGCTGACAATGACCCGCGGTGATACGTGACTGAAATTGTCCACAAAGGTCTGGCCGATGAGATCGCTGGCGCCGGTGTTGTCCATCGCAATCCCCAACGGGATCACACCGGCGAGCAGAAAGACGACGCCCCAGTCTACGCGCCGGTAAGCTTTCTGCAGATCGAAACATCCCGTGACGATCATCGCGGCACAACCGGCAAGCGCACTCACCAGGATCGAGACCACACCGGCGGCAGCCAGGGCAATGACCAGGACCATGATCGCCACGGCCACCGGTGCTTTATTGGACGAGGAAGCCAGGTCGTGATGGTCCTGCAGGACAACGAATTCGGACGAATTATAGAAGCGTTCAAAATTGGTCTTGCCAACTGCCATCAGCACGGTGTCACCAGCTTCGATCTTCACCTCGCGCAAGTTGGTAGTGATCAGTTCGCGGTGCTTGTGGATCGCCAGGGGTATCGCATCATAGTCACGCTTGATCGCCACCTTGTCCAGCAACCGCCCCACCAGTCGGGATTGGGGACGGATCAGAACCTCGCAGAGAATGCTGTCATCCAGTTTCAACTCACCCTGGGCATCGATGGGCGGTTGAATGATATGAGAGAGCCCGCCACGCTTCAGTAGTCGTGTGATACGACCGATCTCTCCTTTGACCAGAAGGGTATCACCGGCGTGCAAGGTTTCTTCCTCGCTGGGGAAATGTGGTGCTTCCTCAGGGCGCGTGATCTGAACCAGGTCAATTTCATCGTCCCGAAACAGATCAGTCTCCTGGATCCGTTTGCCCTCAAAACGTGAATCAGGAAGGATCTTGAGTTCAGCGAAGTAATGCTGAATGCGGTAGTCTCGCGTGAGTGAGTCGGTGGGTTGCTTGCGCTCGGGGATCAGGTGTCGGCCGGCCAGGATCATATAACCGACGGCCACGCCGAAGAAAATCAGTCCGATCCGTGAAAATTCAAAGACGCCGAATGGGGCCATGGCATAGTCCTCGGAGATCGCACTGACCAACAGGTTGGTCGACGTCCCCAGCAAGGTGCACGATCCCCCCAGGATGCCGGCAAACGACAGTGGCATCAGGATCCTCGAAAGGCTGGTGGGCAGCTTGCGGGCCTGTTTGATCACGATCCGCATGAAGACGATCACGACGGCCGTGGTGCTGATAAACGCCGAGCAGGTACCGACGATCAGCATGAGCAAGAGCACAGTCTGCCACGGCCGTTGCGCAAACAACCCTTCCAGCGCCTGGCCCATCCGGGTAATCACCCCGGTCGTTTCAAGGCCCACGCTCAGGATCATCAGGGCCAGCACCGTGATGGTCGCCTGGTTGCCAAGCCCCGATATCCCCTCTTGCGGGGTGACAAATCCAAACAACATCAGCCCGACCATGACGAGGAGTGCCACTGTGTCGGGCGGCAGCGTTTCCCGCACGAGCAAGACCACCATCACGGCGATCATCCCAAACAACAAGGCAATCTCTAGCGTCATCGGCGATCGTACTGATGAGGCATGGCATCAGCCGGACAAAATAATGACATCGCCGAAAAACATGAACAGCGGCATGACCCTGATGTCTACGGACTCAGGGGCAAGGTTGAGTCACTTCACAATGACAGTGTTCCCAATCTGCAGGAATGCCCCGGCTGCGACCTGGATGGCCTGCCCCGAACCGGACGCCGCGACTTGCTGGATGATACATTGCGTCAGTCGCAGGTGTCCGTCTACCAGCAGTGCCGCACCGGTCTGGTCTTCGGGGGAAGGCCCATTGGCCAGTGCATCCTCCATGATCAGCCCGTCAAGGATCACTTCGACAGCTGCAGCGGGACAATCAATGATGTGGTAGCTGTTGTCTGTGCTATCTCCGACCACCCCGATATCGCCGCTCAGTCGGGTTGGTTGCATGAGGGGATCTCCACGCTGCGCCAGGTCTGTCTCGGTGCCGGCAAACCCTCCGAGAATGGCAATGCTGTCCACCATGGTAAACGATACCGACCGGTCCGTCCCCTGCGTCGGGTAGTAGGTGCCGGCAGCCATCCAGATCTGCCCGACATTGAGGTAGCGGTCTGCAATGTCCAGCGCCAGCTGCAGGTCGAGATAGGCATTGGGCCAGTCGACCCCGGTATTGGCTCCCATCACAGCCGACGAATCCACATAGACGATCTCGGATGGCCAGTAACATTCCGTGGTGGTATCGAGAACAGTGACAACGACACTGTCGCAACCCGGCGCATTGGTCAGCGTATCGGGGTATGCCCCGGGCAAGTACTGCCAGGCTCCACCAACAAACAAGCTGTCTCCAAAGCAAATTGTTGTTTCTACTGAATCTGCGATCGACAGTACGGTAATCGAAAAGCTGCAGCTTGATGTGTTGCCTGACTGATCGGTCACCTGCAACACTTCGGTATGCAAGCCGGCTTCAAAAGCAGCCCCGGAACCAAGCCCTGAGAGTACATCCACCGTTTCACCGGTGCAGTTGTCAGTAGTGACGACGTTGTATATGAACACCGTGTCGCACTCCGCAGCGCTGATCTCCAGGGTGACATCACCCGGGCAAGTGATTGTCGGAACCACGTTATCCATGACCGTCACCGTCGCATGACATGTATCAACATTGCTGTTGTTGTCCTCCACCGTCAATACCACCGCATTCGCACCCACCTCAGCACAGTCAAAATCTGTTTCGTCAAGGACCGTCGAGGCAATCCCGCAGGCATCCGTCGAACCATTGTCTACCTGACCTGCTGTGATCGACGCATTGCCCACCCCGTCCAGTTCGACCGTCACATCCTGGCAAAGCGCAACGGGTAATACCAGGTCCTGGACCGTCACCGTTGCATGACACGTATCTACATTGCTGTTGTTGTCCTCCACTGTCAGCACCACGGCATTCAGGCCAACATCGCCGCAGTCGAACGCCGTGATGTCCAACGCAGTGCTGGCAATCCCGCACGCATCCGCCGACCCATTGTCCACCTGCGCAGCTGTGATCCCGCCATTCCCTGTCGCATCCAGTTGGATGGTCACATCCTGGCACAGAGCGGCTGGCGGTTCGTTGTCCTCGATAACGATCACACTCGTGCAGGTGGCCGTATTCCCGTGTCCGTCATCTATTGTCCAGGTGATGATATT
>JAWWBX010000095.1:0-13396 GCA_033720735.1 Saprospiraceae bacterium | reverse complement strand
ATGGCGGCCAGGTTGAGGATCTGGTGCACCTTGACCTTGCCGAGTTTCAGGACGGTCGCCTTCTCGCGGTTGAACTGGATGGAGAAGCCAGCGTCAGCCTGTCCAAGCTGCGATCCCGGTGGAGAGGCTTCTCCGGCCAGTTTGGCGGTGATCGTCGAACCCCCTTCGGATTGATAATCCCAGTCGGCCTCGCTCTCATCCTCTACGACACGGTAAGGGATGCCTTCATCGTCAAGGGTAGTGCGCAGGGTGAACACATTGTCTTCGAGGGTGCCCACCCAGCCGATCCGGACTTGCTTGTCGGGGACCCAGGTGGCGCGGTATTTGCTAAATCGGGTTTTGAGCTCCTGCAGGTAGGTTTTCATGTCTCAATTGGTTTTTTAGTGAATGAGTCGTTGCAAACTTGCGACACGGTGATCGCTGCCCTGGCATCGGTTCCCTTGATCGGCGGCTGACGGGTCATGTGGTCGGCCGGTTCGTGTTCCTCACGGTATGCTGCGGCGGGGATCAGTGCGAACTGATAAGGTAGGGAAAATCGGGGTTGGATGCAATGGGTACGCCTTACATCACCGCAATAATGACGTACGACGTCACGCTGCATGCGATCGCCAGCAGGAAGAGTGTATACGCGATGCCCAGGAGTGCATACTTGCGCTCGAGGACCAGCCCGTTGTGGTACATGTCGGTCATCAGCTGGTCGTAAATGGCCTCCCGGGAAGACATGACCTGTTGCAGATCCGCTTTGTATTCATCGAGAGATTTGCGATAGTAGTTGCTGAAGAACAGGGTGCTCCGCGCCTGCTGTTCACGTGCGCGGATGATCTTGGGCTTGAGGGCAAGTATGGCAAAGATGGCTGAGATGGCCCCGAAGCCCAGGATGATCCCGAGCGGGATCACAAACTCCAGTCGTTCGTTGATGGGCGAACCGCCGACCGACATACCCGAGCTGAGCACGATCACGATCAGGACGATCAGTACCGCATTGATCGCAGTGATGACATTGGCTTTGTTGTCGGCGATGGTGATCAGACCGAGCTGCTTCTCGGCAGAGACCTTGAACAGCATTTCGCGGCCACTGTGGTCGGTCTGGAGAGGCGTCGATGTTGCTACGGATTCCATGCCCGACTCAAGATAGGCAATTCGTTAATCCGATTTGAACCTCGAGTCCCCCTGGTGGCGCTTCATGGCGAAATGCGATAGCACCACGGCGATGATCAGCGAGATGATCGCCTGGATCCACAATCCGGGCACAAAGGAAATGAACAGGAAGTAGTCGTACACGCCGTGCACGAATGTGGCCAGGAACAGGCCGATCCCCGCATACAGCCCGGCACTGGTGGGGAAGACCTTGGCCTCGCCCACAAAGAACCCCATGATGACCGCAAAGACGGCATGTGCGGGCACGGCTGTAAACATGCGGATGATGGCAGTGCCGGCGTCGCCGTTGACCACGTACAAAATGTTCTCTGCTGTCGCAAAGCCCATCCCGATCATCACGGCATACACGATGCCATCGAACGGCTCGTTGAAATTCGGGTTGCGGTACATGACCCCGCGCAGGAAGAGAAACTTGCTCCCCTCCTCAATGAGCCCGACGAAGATGAATGCCTTGATCATCTGCTGGATGAAATCGCCCTCCCGGATATCGGTGACCCCAGACAGCAACAACCCAAGACCGATCGAGATGCCAAATGCCAGCACGCCGAAGCTGAGTCCCATGATCAGGGGCCGCAGGGGCTCCGGCTCGTCCGCATCCTTCAGATAGATATAGAGCGCGATCGCCATGCCGGGAGCGAGGGCCAGGGCCAGCAGGAAGATCAGGCTCATAGGTGGTCAGCGTTGATTATTGCAGCAATTTGAGTGAGATCATGAATTCGTCAAACTGTTTGGGAATGCCCGGAGGAGCGGCGTCGCCAATATCCCAGGCTTTGGCATACCCGATCGAAATGGTCGAAGGCAATAACGAGAAGGTGACCAGCCGGATGTCGAGCTGTGCACCCAGGTTGGCCCATTCCTCATCCGGGCTGCCGGTATCGGAAGAGGTAAGGACGCCACCAAAGACACTCGGCTGCATCCAGTTGGCAAAGAAATTGAACCCGCCCAGCTTCTTGAACCGGATCGGTGGGAAGACCAACTCGGCCGTTCCCTTGGCAAACCGCTGTGAGATGATCGACCGGCCGGCGTCGTACGGCAATCCTGCGAAAGAGAACGGTCCACGATATTGCCGCGTCGATTGATAATCGACATAGTTGTTGCCGAAGGCGGCAAACCCGAACCGCGTGAAGGGATTAAATTCATCACTGAACGAATTGCCGGCGGTAGTGCGCAGCCACAGCGAGAAATGCTTGCCAGGCAGCTGGATCCCGTAGTCAAGGGTGCCCACGACCCTGGGGAAGTAATTGCCTGCCGAGGAGGCGACCGACCCCCATAACATGGTCCTGATCCCTTTTTCAGCATCGACGCCGCCAAGTGAACCTTTGAGCGAACGATAGGACAGAGAGCTGCTCAGGTTGAGGAAGAAATTGGTGTTGAACCCCAGGGCCCGGATCTGCTGGAACTCAGGCGACTGGTCCAGTCCGTAGAAACCGCTCAGACCAGCCCGGAAATCGAGGACGCGCGGTGGATCATACACGATGGATTTGTCATAGTTGAGACCGACACGCAGCCCCTTGCGCGAACTCTGGGTCGGGCCGAACAGATCGTAAAAGTCCGCGGCATTATAACTGGCATCGATCGTCCACGGGCCCAGTTCCGCGAGAAACGAAATATGCCATTGCTCGTCATTGGAAATGTCAACCGAATCGCGCGGTTCGTCTGTCACCCAGCCATTTACCCAACGCGATGGCGTGTAGGCTACGGAAAATTCAAACTCCCGGAAATTGAACGGATCAGACATATGGAATTTGTAACCGAGCCCGATGTTGTCCTTGTAACCGACCACGATGGGATACCCGTAATTGAGGTGGAGCAATTGCCCGGGCTTGTAGGGCCCCTCAAAAGTGATCAGCGAGTCGAGATTGATCTCGTTGACAGCTGACACCGGCATCTCCCAGCCCTGCAGGATCTCATGATGTTTTTCGATCGTGACGTTACCGAGGAAGTCGATGACCGGTACATCACTGACGGGTTCGCGCGGCACATATACCGGCAAAAAGCCCTCACTGGTAAACTGGAAGGCAAAGAGGCGTTCGTCATCGATGACCACCGGCCGGAACAAACCTGTCGGACTATGGCTCACGATCACGGCCGTCCTCGTTTCGGTTTCCACCCGGTAGATATTGCTCACACCGGTGTAGTAGGACGAACCGTACAGGTACTTGCCATCGTCGGTAAATCGGAAACTTTGCGGCGAGGTGATCTCAAAATTGGCTACGGTATCGATGACCGGATTCTCCGTTTCGAACGACGGGATATCGTAAAACAGAAGGGATTGATTGCCGCGCAAGTCCGTAACGGCGGCGCTCAGGATCTTGCCGTCGGGGGAGATATCGATATCAAAGATATCCTCGCCGTAGGGCAGGGTGTGCACCTGCTGCCACGTACTGTATGGCGGAAGCTCCGGTTTGCCTGCCACCGTGCGCGGGATGCGTACGATCGTGGAGATACCGTTGAGATGCTTGATTCCCCAGATGGAGCGATCGGCACGATTCATCGCCAGGTCGCCGGTGCGCACATCCTTTTGCAGGCGCGTGGTGCGGCCGGTCTTCAGATCATAACGATGCAGGTCGCGCCACGAATCATTGTCGGCCGTATAGTAGAGGACATCATCCTGCGGGTCATGGATCAAGGAGGTCACATAGAACAATGCTGCGCCCTTGACGTCCACCAATTTGCGCAAGCGTCCGGTGGTGAGGTCCAGCGCGGCGATATGGGGCACCTGGCCCGGGTAATTGACGGCGACGTAGATGCGGTTGCGTTGCTGGTCGTAGTGGGCGTAGGAGACCGAGCCCACTGCCTTTTTCGTCACCGGGGTCGCTTCGGTAAAGGGAACCGCACCCAATGTGTCCAGGTTGCGGCCTTGCCACTGGCGCTCAAAATCAATCCACTCTTTCCAGGCCTTGTTGATGGATTTGTCGTATACGTGTTTGAATTGTCCGACAAATGAGCGGCGGCTGCCGTCCGTGCGCTTGACCCATTCAATAATACTCTCCGGGCCGTAGGTGTAGGCGAGATACCCCATGAAACGCGTCCCGTAGAGGTACGAATTCGTACGTCCCTGAAAGTCAGTGGTCACGCCTTCTGACTCCAGACCCTGGGCGCTGTAGATATGGGCGTCCTCCAGGATGCGGGTCCGGAACACCATCTCGTCGTAGCTCCCCATTGCCAGGCCGATCCCGCCACCCATCCATGTCTCGACGTAGGCAGCAATCCCCTCGTGATACCAGCGCGGTGAGTAGCGTCGCGGGGAGGTGAGGTAGCTGTAAAACATCGAAATGGGGTTGTCGGCCGTCGGGCGCACCTTGCCCAGGAAGAGCTTCTGGTAAAAGCGGTCGGCTTTGGTGGCGTTGTCGAGGGCGACGACGTGCACAAGCTCGTGGTTCATCATGCTGTAGACCCGCTCGCCACCCGGGCTGGTCTCAAAAGCGTAGCTGAATGGGGACAGCCCCATGCTGATGGCATTGCGCGGCACTGCGGTCGCGCCCGCGTTGCCGTAATCGCCAAAGTCCTGAATGAGTAACGAAATGCGTTCAGTCGGCTTGTAGTCAAACAGCTCCTTGTGGAAATCCAGCGCGCTATGGAAGCAGCGTCCCGCGTGTTTGAGGATGTACTGATGACCAAAGTCATACGTCACCAGGCTCATCTCATTGGTTTCCAACAGGGTAAACTGCGCGCGGATGGGAAGACAGAGAAGCAGGAAGGAACAAAGGGTAAGTAGTGTTTTCACAGGCGTTGTTTCAAGCGTTGCTCACGGGTTCGTGCGTTGGCGCTTTGGGAGTGTCACGATCAAAAAAGGGAGGCAATCACTGATTGCCTCCCTGAATTTTTTCAGCACCGGGGGAAGTGCCTGATGCCGCCTAGCGGCTCATCATTTTCTTTTCGATATCCCCGTACTGGTCACTTTGCAATACGTGGTTGAACGTCTCGTTCTTCATAAGCGTACCAAATGAGCGGTCGCCAAGCATCTTGGCAAACTTCTCATCACTGGCAAGGCTGGCAAACTCTTCCGACTTGGCCAGCTCAAGGAAGCGTGAATCTTCCATGACCTTTTCGAAACGCTCATCAGAAGCAAGCGTGACAAACGCCTCGCTCTTCATCAGGTCCATAAACGAACCGTTCTTCATGAGCTTCTTGAAGCGGTTGTCGCTGGCCAGGCGGTTGAACGAGTCATCCTTGATGATCTTGATCACACCCGGATTCTCTGCCAGTTCCTTGAATCGCTCTTTGGGAGCGATGTCCTGAAACCAGGTCGAGCCGATAAAGTTGTTGAACGACTCCCAGCTGGCGCTCCGCTTGAGCTGCTTGAAATCATCGCTCTGCAGAAGCTGTCCCACCTGTCCTTCGACTTTCTTGAGTTCCTTGTAACGCTCGTCGCTGGCCAGTGCATTGCGGTCGCCACCCTCCACCTTGCGCAAGGTCGATTCGTCGCGGAGCAACTCCTTGAACTCCTCGGTCCGAGCAGCGGTCACAAAAGCGGGGTTGCGCATGACGCGCATGAATGACTCGTTGTCGATCAGTTGCTGGACACCCTCGGATTTGGCCAGTTCCATGAAGCGCTCGTCACCCATCACGTCGCGGAAGACCGACGTTCTGGCCAGACGGGCGTATTCTTCATTCTTGACCAGCTCGGTGAGCGCGTCATCAGAAACGAGTTGTCCAAACTCTTCGGATTTGGCGACATCCCGGAAGGCCGACGAACGGGCCAGTTCCAGCAAACGCTCATCCTTGGAGAGCTCCACGAAGGCGTCGTCCCGGACGACATCCAGGAACTCCTCGCTTTTGGCGAGATTGGAAAACGCCGCGGAGCGCATCAACTCCCGGAAGCTTTCGTCCTGGACGAGCTTCTGGAAATCGTCATTCTGTAAGAGCTGCTGAACGTCTTCGCCATCCAGGTCCAGGGCCGCAACGGTGTTACCGCTCCGGTACTTCTTGGCTTTCTTTACGCCCTCGATCCCTGAACCCGCAGCATCGGATGCCGAACTGTTAAAGCCGCCGCCGACGACGAAATACCCGACCAGTGCGACTATGACCAGCCCACCGATCAGATAAAAATACTTGCGATTCTTTTCCATGGTAATTCGTTTTAGGTTTTGATAAGTGAAAAAGGGTACAGGTCAGAGCATAATTGTGTGTCCAGTAAAATCTCGGGAACTTCGGTCTGGCACCTTGCATGGCAAGGACGGCGGTGGGAAACTCCCGGTCTTAAATTAACAAAAAAGTGCAGGATTCAAGGCGATCACGCATTTCGTGAAAGACCATGAATCACAACCTTGAAGAGCGATGAACGCTTCCGGGTTGTAAATAGCATGTTTTGAGTAGTAGTGCTCGGGTAGGCGTTAGATTGCCGGGTGAATGTTCACATCTAAATATACGGGATTAGCGGGCTGTTGTCAAGGGGGCTTCCACAATATCTTTGGAGAGAGGCCGCCCGGAGGCTTGTCATGGCAGACATTTTTCGCCAGGACCTGAACTTACTGGCCCCTGTCATGTTTAACCATTAACTTTATTCATTAAACAAAAAAAGATGTTCGGAATATTCAAAAAGAATCCTGCCAGGCAGCTGGAAAAGGAAATTGCCAGGAAGCAGGAGCGTGCCCGCGATGTACAACGATCTGGTGATCTGCGGGCCTATGCACGCCTCATGGAAGAGATCGAGCGTCTTGAGGATCAATTGAATAACGCCTGATATGCAAGCATTCTATCAGTACACAGCCGTGCCGTTGGGAGGTGGTGACCCGGTGCGGATGGAAACATTCCGCGGCAAGTACGTGCTCATCGTCAATACTGCCAGCCAGTGCGGTTTCACCGGGCAATATGCCGGCCTGGAAGCACTCTATCAGACCCGTGCTGAAAACCTGGTCGTGCTTGGCTTTCCCTGCAATCAGTTTGGCGGGCAGGAGCCTGGTGAGGCTGATGAGATCGCTCAATTCTGTGAGATCAACTACGGGGTGACGTTTCCCATGTTTGAAAAGATCGAAGTGAATGGAAGTGGTGCGCACCCAATGTTCCGGTATCTCAAGAAGGCGCTTCCGGGGCTGCTCGGGGGAGCCATCAAATGGAATTTCACCAAGTTTCTGATCAGCCCGGAGGGCGAACCCCTCAAACGCTTTGCACCGACCGACACACCGGAAAAGATCGGAGCCTATCTCGCCGAAATCCTTGACCGTTCTGGTGCTGAAGTGTAACCGATACCATTACCCTGTTTGCCAACGCGCGATGCGTTTGATTCTTTGACCAATTTCAACTGATATGAAACACACACTTTTTCTTCTCTTCCCATTGATGGCGGCAGCCTTTTTGTCATCCTGTGCATGGACCGAACCTGAATCCGAGGCGACTGGGCCGGAACAAACAGCGGTGGAAATGTATGGAGATGTCATGAGCCAGGAAGATCAGCAGGCCCTGACGCCCGAGGGCGTGATGGAATTGCTGGCCGAAGGTAATGACAACTACGTCCGGAATGCACTCACCCCCCGCGATCTGCCCGGACAGGTGCGTCAAGGTGCTGCAGGTCAGTTTCCCAGTGCCATTGTCCTTTCCTGTGTTGACAGCCGTGTACCGGTGGAGTATGTCTTCGACAAGGGAATTGGCGATCTGTTCGTGGCCCGGGTGGCCGGCAATTTTGTCAACGAGGACATCCTGGGAAGTATGGAATTTGCATGCAAGGTGTCTGGCTCCAAACTGATCGTCGTGATGGGCCACGAAAGTTGCGGAGCAGTCAAATCAGCCATCGCTGATGTCAAGCTTGGAAATATCACGCCAATGCTGGCAAAAATCCGTCCGGCTGTCGAGGCTGTCGATTATCCAGGGGACCGTACAGCCGGCAATGCTGAGTTTGTCCAGATGGTCTGCGAGAAGAACGTAGAAAATACCATTGCGCAGATCCGCACGCAAAGCCCCATCCTCAAGGAGATGGAAGATGCCGGTGAGATCCGCATTGTGGGTGCCGTGTACGACCTGGATACGGGGCAAGTGACCTTTATGCCATAAACTTTCTCAATCCCCCCACTGAATATCACTGCCTGCGGCCAATGGTCGCAGGCAGTTTTTTTACGATGCCAGTTGACGGCCGCGCAGGGTCTGCCACGCAAAGAATGCACTGGCGAGCATCAGCAGACCACCAAGAAAGAAAGACACTCCCGGGAAATACAGGTCGACCGTGCCGTCGGTAAACCAGGCAAAGAGGTTGGTCATCAGGGGTGGACCGATGATCGAGGTAACGCTGATCAGGCTGGTCAGTGCACCCTGCAACTCTCCCTGCTCATTGCCTGGCACCTGGTTACTGATCGTTGCCTGCAACGCCGGGCCTGCGATCCCGCCGAGACAATAGGGTACCAGAAAGGCGAACATCATCCAGGACTCAACGGCAAATGCAAAGAGAAACATTCCCAGGCTGTAGAGGAGCAAACCAACATAGATACAGTTGGCATTGCCCAGCCATGGGTTGACCACGCGGATCAGTCCGCCCTGCACCGCGCCGACCAGCAGGCCGACCACACCCAGGGACAGTCCGATCATCCACTCGCTCCAGTCGAACACCTCCTTGGCAAAGTATGTCCAGTTGCTCTGTACAGCATGTGCGGCAATGTACACCAGGACCAGCGTTGCAATCAGTCCTTTTACCGCCGGATACTTGCGCAGGTGCAGAAGTGATCCGACCGGGTTGGCGCGGCGCAGTTCAAACGGCCGGCGGTCCTCAGGCGGCAATGATTCAGGCAGGATGAAATACCCGTAGGCGGCATTGGCCAAGGCGAGACCTGCGGCGACAAAGAACGGTACGCGGATGCCCCACTCGCCCAGAAATCCCCCCAGCATGGGTCCCAGAATGAATCCGAGGCCGAAGGCTACGCCGATCAGGCCAAAGTTCTTGGCGCGCTCCTCCGGCGGACTCACATCAGCGATATAGGCCGAAGCCGTCGTAAAACTTGAGCCGCAGATCCCGGCAACGATCCGTCCGATGAACAGCCAGACGATAGTGGGGGCAAACCCCTGGACGAGGTAGTCGACCGAAAAGCCGAGGAGTGACAGCAGCAGTACGGGGCGACGCCCGAAGCGATCGCTGAGATTGCCCAGTACCGGCGCAAACAGGAACTGCATGATCGCATAGGAGAACAGCAGCCAGCCGCCATAGCGCGACGCCGTGCTCACATCTGCACCGGTCAGCTCCATGATAAACTCCGGCATCACCGGGATGATCAGCCCAAAGCCGGTCACATCGATGAGCAGGGTAATGAAAATGAATCCGAGTGCTGCCTTGCGCCGCTTCATGCGCATGCAACATAGTCAATAATTGAAATCGAAGATTGGGCTTCTTTCCCGGCGCTGGTCAGCCTTCGTGCCAGGTGGTACTGCGCATGTCGCGGATGGCCCGCAGGATGTCGCGACGACTCACTTGCCCGACCAGTTTGCCATCGTCATCAACGACCAGCAGACGCTTGAAGTTGGTCCTGACGAAGGTGTTGGCGACATCGACGAGGTCGGCGTCCACACTGATGGTGCGCATCACATTGGTCATATACTGACTGACGGTATTGCGACTGACCGGCTGGTTGTAGTAGGCGCTGTCGATGAGTACGTTGAGGCAATCTTTGTCATCGATGAGGCCGACCAGTTCTCCGGTTTCGGAAAGGACCGGCGCCCCAGAAATACGGTGATCGAGCAAAGTGTTGATCACTTCGTGGATCTCGGTGTTCGGTGTAAACGTGATCAGATCGCGCGCCATATATTTTCTCACAGACTCCGCGTGCATCTTCTTGTTTGGAGTCACGGTAGCTGTTTTCTGCTGGAAGTTTTTCATACGGCGCAAAATTTTGGAGGTGAGGAAACAACGAAAGGAGTCCAGGTGCGTGCCCTTATTAAATTACAACTTTTTTTGAAGAAGTGTTCGCCAAACGATGCTGTCCTCAGAACAGCATCAGGATGACAAATGCGAAAACGCTGCAGATGATCCCGATGAGGAACAGTGCGTAGGAGATGTTGAGCAGGCGGTATTTGCGCTCCAGCACCAGGCCGTTGTTGTACATATCGATGATCATTTGATCGTAGATACGGTCACGGCTCTGCAGCAGATCACGCATCTCATCCATATACTCCGCCAGCGACTCCTGATAAAAGTTGTGGAAGAACAAAATACTGCGTCCGGCTTCACCTTTGGGCCGGATCAATTTGGGTTTGGCGGCCAGTACGGCGAAAATGGCCGAGGCCAGACACATCGACATCAGGATGGCGAATGGCAGCACCAACTCAATCAGCTGGATGGCAGGTACGCCTCCCAGGGTGTACCCTGATCCGAACAGGGCAATGATCAGTGAGAGCAGAATGACGTTGATCCCGGTGATGATGTTGGCCTTGTTGTCGGCGATGGCGATCAATTCGATCTGGTTGCGGGCGCTTACGCGGAACAATGTCTCCTTGCCGCGACCGCGGGAGACCTTGTCTTTCTTATTTTCCTTCGGCTCACCGCTACCAGGAACCTGCAGTTCTTGTTGTTCAGTTGTCATGCTCGTGATAAGATAGGGCTTTTTGACCAGTCACTGTGCTTTCATAAACGAGATGATCGCCTTGCGGATATCCGTGCGCAGATCGGATTGATCGGCCTGATCGGGCTTGTGCACGGCTACGATGCCGCCGTTGTCCTCAGTGAGGAAGGGGATGTCAAAGCCGCGCAGGAGGAAGTCATTCATGGTGACCAGATAGATCTTGCCATCGTCAAGGGGCTCTCCTCCGACGACCCACGCATTGCCATCGCGCGTGATCTCCGCGTACTGCAGGAATGCGCCGCTCCCTTTTTCTTTCAGACCGTAATCCAGAATACCGCGTAGCAGGCTCCCTTTGAGCTCGACGTCAAACACCGCACCACCAAAGGGCAGGGCACGGAAAATATCGATGGCCGTGATATCTCCCGAGATCTGGTCGTCGATGCGGATCGATCCGCTGTTGAGAATGGCCGCGACAGCCCCGTGGCGCGAGCTTGCCAGCATGCCAGCCGCGAAGAGTTCTCCCATGTTGCTCTGCCGGTGCCGGATGGTCGATTCACGCCCGTCAAGGGGTGCCGTGGCGCGATACACTACCTCGTAAGGATCCGGCACTGTCTGCCGGATGCTGGCATCCAGAATGTCGATCCAGCGCTGTATCACGTCGGCAACAACCGGATCCTTCGGCACGGTTTGGTCGATCGTGATCAGTTCCGAGGACACCGCCGTTTGACCTCTGCGCTTGTCATGCGTGAGGACGTGCAGGTAAACGGTCTTGGCATTCGCGTCGGCCTTCGCGATCACTGTTTCGCCCACCTGGTGGATCATGTTGTCATGCTCGTGACCACCCATGATCAGTGGGAGATTGTCGATGGCTTCGGCAAAAGCCATGTCCTGCTCGATCTCCAGATGGGTGAGTCCGATGACCACGTCAGCCCGGGGGCGGACCAGTGCCATTTCCTCGCGCCCGCAACTGTCCCAGTCGTAGTAATGCACATAGTCCTGGGGATTGGAGTCGAGGGTTGCGGAGATGATCCCGAGCTTGAGTTCAGTGCCGTCGGCATCCCGGAAGTGATATAGCTGGTGTCCGGGAATGAATGCTTTGCGTCCGTTGATCTCCTTGTAGAATGGATAGCGCCGGTCACCACAGATCTGCTGGATATTGGTTGCGATCCAGTCGAATTGTGATTCATTGATCCGCTGCTGCAGGTCCTCCTCGCTGATGTCGAACTCGTGATTGCCGAACGCCACGAGGTCGAGTCCCATGGCGTTGAGCACCTCGATCATCTGCCGCCCGCGAATCCGTTCACCTTCATGGCGGAGCGTGCCGATCAGTGAGGGATTGAGAAAGTCACCGGCCAACACCAGCATCGCCTGCGGGTGCCGCTCGCGGATTGTCTTATAGACATGTGTGACCCGCGCCAACCCGCCCGACTTGCCGCCCTCCACACCATTGATCTCATAGACGTCATTCATCTGCAGGAAGGCGATCTCGATGCGGCCGTCGTCACTGTCTCCTTGTACAGCACGACCCGGACCACATGAGGTCGTGAAGATGGTAAAGCAAAGGCCGATCAGGAACAGTCGGAGCGTGGTGGAAGTTGTGATCTGCATAGCATTCAGTTCAAGGTCCTGAATGTAAGCAATTGCTTCGTCAGGGAGTGATGCAGGTCATTGCGATCGATGTACATCGGTCATTTTACCGGGCTGGAGCAGAAGGTAACTTATGAGAGAACTGCCAAAACCTTCTATCATGAATATGCAATTCGCCGTCTCCTCCAACCAGTTGCTGCTGGCCGTCGCCTGCATGGTGATATTGCTGGTAGCGATCATCATCGGCGGGCGGATCGCACTGCAGCGTCGCTCCGCGCTGAACCTCAAGGCCCGTTATCGAGACGTACACGACCAGCACGTCCGGGCCCGCAGCAAGTACCCGGAGGTCGATATCTTCCAATACAGCGGGATCTTCAAGCGGGTCGGTTTGATCTTTACACTGGCTACCATTCTGTTGATGGTCAACTGGACCACGTATGACGAGGCAGTCTACATTCCTGATGATGCCTTGTTGCTCGAAGACGAGATTGCCGTCGAACCACCCCGTACGGCAGAGCCTCCGCCGCCGCCCCCGCCCCCGCCGCCACCGGTGATCCAGGAGGTGCCGGATGAAATGGTGCTCGAAGAAGAGGACGACCTCGAGTTTATGGATCAGTCGATCGAAGCCGAGTCGGTGGTCGACGCACCAGAGCCGGTCGTTGAGGAAGTGGTGGAGGATGCGCCGCCGCCGCCGCCCCCGCCGCCACCTGCGGAGGAGTACGAAGAGATCTTCAAGGTGGTGGAGGAAATGCCACGATTCCCGGGATGTGAAGACCTTGCCGCCAGCAGTGCCGAAAAGAAGTTATGTGCCGATCAAAAGCTGCTTGAGTTTATCTACTCGAATATCGAGTATCCCCTCGTCGCCCGCGAGAATAATATCCAGGGCAACGTGGTTGTCTCGTTCGTCGTCAACCGCGACGGTTCCATTGAACAGATCCAGGTCTTGCGCGACGTCGGTGCCGGCTGCGGTGAAGAGGCGATCAGAGTGATCAAATTGATGGAACAAAAAGGGATCAAATGGATCCCGGGCAAACAGCGTGGACAGCCGGTACGGGTGCAGTTTCTGCTCCCGATCAAATTCAAGTTGCTGTAAACCTGCCTGCCGATCAGCAAACGAGCTTTTATTCGCGGTATTTCATTCCGGGCCACATGAAGGTGTGGCCCGGTTTGTT
>JAWWBX010000094.1:0-13481 GCA_033720735.1 Saprospiraceae bacterium | reverse complement strand
TTATATAATGTCTTGTCTTCATCCGGGCAGATCTCGTCACGGTTGATGTATACCTGTATACGGCCCGAGCTGTCCTGCAACTCTGCGAATGAAGCCTTGCCCATCACCCGTTTCTGCATCAATCGTCCCGCCAGCGCAACCTGCCCGAGTGGTTGCACCGGGGTATGGGCCGCATGAATATCGGCCGCAAGATGGCTGACTTTGAATCCAGCGGCCGGATAAGGTTCAATGCCGGTCGCGCGGATCTTTTCCAGGTTCTCTCTTCGTACGATTTCCTGTTCGGATAGTGCCATGTCAGATCATTCAGGCCGCTAAAATAGTGCGAATCCCACCGACTAGGTACAATCAGGTCAGAGCTTGAATACTTTAAACACGGCCTGCTGCCGCGCTGCAGCATCCGTCGCCAGCAAGATGTACAAACCGGCCGGCCAATTCCCTGCCGGAACGCGGATCGTGGAAGCCGCTTCACGCATCGACAACACCACCCGTCCGCTCAGGTCGGTGACCGTGATCTCCAACTCAAGCTGATCGTGATTGAGCAGGACCAATTCCCGGTCGACCGGATTGCCGGCAAGATGCAGCGAGGCGGGCACGGCCCGGGTCACACTGGTCGACATCGAGTCTTCCGGATAGATCACGCAGGTATCGGGCAGTGGATTCAACTCGAGCACCGGCCCTGGATCGAGGGTCCTGCCCGCGAAAGCCGGGTCATCCGGCCCATAGCGCTCGGCACGAAAGCACTGGTTGCTGGGCGGGTTGGATCCCTGGTCCACCGGGCCATTGATGCCCACTGGATTGATGTACTCCCAAACAAGATCTCCGGTGCTGTCCACTTCAATGAATCGGCCGGAACTCCCGATACAGATCATCGTATTCCCGTTGGGCAAGCGCATGGATCCCGAGATGTTGGAAGAAAAGAATTCAGCGCCCGGCTCGCCTGCATAGGTCCATGTGGCCGTGTCTGGCAGATAGGCCCCAGCGGCGGGCTCCTGGTACGCCCAGGTCTCCGGGTCCCACGGCGGGGTGATCACATCCACTTGTGAAAAATCAGGTCCCGGGCGCATGAACCCATTATTGAAGACCATGATGGTGCCGTCCTCCAGCCACCGTGCATCGTGCTGTCCAAAGAGCCGTTGATCCTCTTCGCCTCCCCGCTGATACGTCTGCGGGTTGCCCCACCGATACAGGATCCGCCCGCCTTTACCTGACAGGCCTCCCGCATCGCTGGCGGCTTCTTCCGTGGTGGTGCTGTGATCGATCACCCAGATCTCGCTGAAGACCCGCGAGCTGATGACGATCTGATCGCGTTCGGGGAAATAGTCGACGGAATTGGCATGGATCCAGTCAGCGCCGGGGCCCTGGGAAATAAAATTCAAATCGATCCTGTCCGAGTGTTCGGCGATGATCCCGTAATTGGCCTTGCTCGTGTCGAAGTCCTGCACCAGATGGTCCTTGAGATGCCAGGACCAGACAATGATTGCACTATCGGCACCTGCCGGCTCGAGCTCGACGATGTGTTCGGGCCACAATCCGTTGATCGACACGGTCGCCGGATCGCGCCCGGCGGCGATCGCCTCATCGCGGGAGATCTGTTCCCATGCCAGGACCAGCACATTTCCATTCGGCAATGGCTCGATATCGTGATGCTGGTGGTATGTCTCGGACGAATACTCGTAGGCCCATTCCAGCTCACCGTCCCACGAGAAACGCTCCAGGCGCCCGCCCGTTCCACCGGCGTTGAAGAGGGAGCTGATCCTGCCGGTGCGCAGCAGGCTTCCGTCCTGCAAGAGGTAGGCCGCCTGCCCCGGCCGGTACGCGCTGTACCACTGGTTGATGACGTGCCCGCAGTTGTCAATCAGATAGGTCTCGGTCCGGGAAGCAGGGCTGAAGAGCGTATAGCCGTCAAATGCCTCAGTCGTATTCAGGAAGACACCCACCGTCTGTTGACCGTAAGCCGGAGCACTCACGAGCGTCATCACCAAACTCCAGATCAAGGTGCGCATCAGGGCGGCAAGATAATCCTGAGCAAAGACTTTTGGAGTCTTGAAGACGGCTAACGCACAGACTTTCGAAGTCTAGAAGGCGGCCAGCGTACAGACTTTCGAAGTCTTCAAGACTTCGAAAGTCTAACCTCAGCCGTGATCTCGAGCCGATAGCCATCCGGATCGCGGAAATAGATGGAATGGAAGCAGACATGGTCTTCGAAGATGACATCCATGCCACGGTCGACGAGTCGCTGCCGCATGGCGTGCAAGTCCTTCTCGCCGATCCTGAAGGCAATATGGAAGGCGTCTTTGGTCGTCCGGCTTGTCGGCGGGTCGGTGTCCGGGAAGAGTGCGATCCCGGACTGCCCGGCCAGCATCATGATCGGAAACGGCTTCCAGGCTTCAGGTTGAAAGCGCTGCAGTCCCAGAATTTCCTCGTACCAGATCGCCGAGGCTTCGATATCCCGAACGCGAATCGCCACGTGATCCAAAAAACCTAATTTGGGCACCTGACTTTGTGTATGAGTTTTTGATCCATTGTCGCTTCCCAAACATACGGATTCCGCCTTCGTCCAGGTGATCGTCCCGGTGCCGATTGAGAAGCCGTATACTTACTCGGTTCCACCGGAAATGCGGTCACAGCTGGCGTTTGGGCATCGTGTCGAGGTGCAGTTTGGGCGCTCACGTCGGTACGCCGCGCTGGTCGTCGGATTTGTCGAGGCGCCTCCAAGTGAACACGTCAAACCGGTGTTGGACGTGATCGACGACCATCCCGTGATCACGCCACTGCAGCTGGACTTCTGGCGCTGGATGGCCGACTACTATGCATGCAGCATTGGCGAGGTCATGCATGCCGCGCTCCCCGCCAGTTTCAAGCTGACCAGCGAGACTTCGATCTATCTTCTGCCCGGTCATCCGGATGACTTCACCGATCTGACCGACCGCGAATACCTGGTGATCCAGGCGTTGCGCAACCAGGAGGAGTTATCGCTTGACGATGTAAAGAAATTGTTGCGCATTGATACAGTACTGCCGCTGGTCAACAAGCTGTTCCGTCTCGGCTTTATTGGTGTCCAGGAACAACTGGCCGACTCCTATCGTCCCAAAGTGCAGAAGTACCTCCGTCTGGCACCCGCATTTCGCAACGATCCGGAAGCGCTGCACGCGGCATTTGAGCTTACGCAACGCTCGGAACGCCAGACACAGGCACTGCTTGCTTTCGTTCAGCTTGCACGCAATCGCGTCGAGGTGTTGCAGTCGGAAGTGCTCAGGAAAGCCGATGTCAAGAGCGATGTCATCAAGGCCCTGGAGAAAAAAGAGATCCTTGAGGTCTCGGAGCGCGAAGTGAACCGGATCGCCATGGACGACGAGCTCCCGCAGGTCGATATTCACCTGACACCGGCACAACAGACCGCCTATGCTACGATCATGGAACAATGGGAGGATAAACGGGTGGTACTGCTGCATGGCGCGACCGGCAGCGGCAAGACGTGGATCTACAAAAAACTGCTGGACCAGGACCTCGACCAGGGTGGGCAGGCGCTCTATCTCCTTCCCGAGATCGCCCTCACGGTGCAGGTCGTGCAGCGACTCCAGCGCACCTTTGGCAACCAGGTGGTCGTCGCCCATTCCGGGTTGAGCAACAACGAACGCGTCGACCTGTGGAAACGCGTCCAGGAGGGTGCCCCGCTGATCCTTGGTGTGCGGTCGAGCATCTTCCTGCCCTTCCAGAACCTGACCACGATCATCGTGGATGAGGAGCATGACGCGTCCTACAAACAAAGTGATCCGGCACCGCGCTATCACGGGCGTGACGCAGCGATCTACCTGGCCAGTCTTACCGGCGCCCGGGTGCTGCTCGGGAGTGCCACGCCGTCGGTAGAAAGCTTCTACAACAGCAGCATTGAAAAGTACGGCCTGGCCGTCTTGCGCGAGCGCTACCTCGATGTGCGTTTTCCGGACCTGCATTTTGTCGACCTGCGCAAGCACAAGCTGACAAAGGACTCGCAGTTTTCGAGGCAGCTCGTTGACGAGATCGGGGCGACGCTCGAGAGGAAGGAGCAGGTCATCATCTTCAAGAACCGCCGCGGCTATGCACCCGTGGTCCGCTGCCTCATCTGCGGGTGGCAGGCCATGTGCGACCGCTGCGATGTGGCGCTGACCTATCACAAATACCGCAACAACCTGCATTGCCATCTCTGCGGGCTGCAAAAGCAGATCCCCATTGTCTGCCCGGACTGTGCCTCCAACGAGATCCGGCTCGAAGGACACGGCACGCAGAAGATAGAGGACGAATTGAAGATCATCTTTCCCGACGCGCGTGTCAGCCGGATGGACTACGACACCACCCGGCGCAAGGAAGCCTATCACAAGTTGATCGACGCCTTCGAACAGCAGGAGATCGATATCCTGGTCGGCACCCAGATGGTGACCAAGGGCCTGGACTTTGATCACGTGGGCCTGGTGGGCGTGCTGCACGCCGATCAGCAGCTGTACTTCCCGCACTTCCGGGCGGTGGAACGCACCTTCCAACTGCTCGTCCAGGTGAGCGGTCGTGCCGGCCGGAAGGAAACAGCCGGCCAGGTGGTCATCCAGACCTACAACCCCACCCATCCCGTTTTCGCCGACGTGGCGATGAATGACTACCAGTCCTTTTTCCAGCGCGAGCTGTTATCGCGCAAGCAATGGCTGTATCCGCCCTTCTTTCATTTGATCAAGATCACGCTCAAGCACAAGGTGAAAGGCACGGTCGTCGGAGCAGCCCGCCTCCTCGCCCATCGCCTCAAGGAACACCTCGGCAACCGCGTGCTCGGCCCCGCCGAACCCGGCATTGCCCGCGTGCGCAACCAGTACCTGATGGACATCGGCATCAAGATCGAGCGCAAGCCGCAGGCATCCGCCAGCGTCAAGAAGTTGCTCAGGGAGCAGATCGCTCAGCTGCACAAGGAGCGCGGGATGACCACGGTGCGGGTGAATGTGGATGTGGATCCGGGTTGAGGGATTCGAGGATTTGAGGATTTGAGGATTCGAGGATTCGAGTGGTGGTGAGGTTAGACGTTAGAGATTAGATGCCAGACGCCAGACTTGATTGTTTGGATCGGGTGGCAGGCCTAATGTTGGGTGGCTTGCTGGCAGGATACGAATAACCCTCCCCGCCGATCCGAGATCGGCACCCCTCCCTGCCCGTCCGGCAGGCGAGCCTTGTCGCTACGAGGAGAAGTGATGTTAATGGTTTATTCAAAGACGTGACAAGCAACACTCGGGCACTATGGCACTGGAGCACTAGAAACACTCCTCCCGCGCCCCCGGCCCTTGTCAACTGCGCTGAGATCCCAGATCCCATACACCAGACTCCAACCTGAACACGTGTACACCTGAATGAGCCTGAGGCTCATCGGCCTTTGGCCGACACGTGAACACTTAATTCGCTCCGTCATCCACCCAGCAGGCGATCAGGGCGATCTCGGCGTCTGACAGCGGGTCCTGGCCGGCAGGCGGCATTTCGCGGGAGCCGGTACGCGCCTTGATCCCTGCCGCATTCTGGCGGATGGTTGCCTCCGAAGTGAAGTTGGGGATGGACGGCTCGTCGCCATTGTGGCAGCCGGAGATCGCACAATTGGTCATAAAGATCGCCTGCACATCCGCGAAGACTGTTCCGGTACTGACATCAGCGTCCACATTGGTTGTACAGTTGTTGGCGTCCCGGACGGTAATGGTGTGCATGCCTTGTCCCACCCCCGTGAATGTCGCGCCGCTCTGCGCCATACCGCCATCCAGCTGGAACATGTACGGGGCCGTACCGCCCGAGGCGTCGACGGTGATCGATCCGTTAGACATCCCGCATCCAGCATCCCCGGTAGCGACGACCGTCGCGGAAAGGCTTCCGTCGCAGCCTGGTGGTGGCGGATCGTCCTTGCCGCAGGCGGTAAAGAGCAATGAGGTACAACAAATGATACACGTGATGAAAAGTGGCAAGCGCATGTGCTCTCGGTTTTTGATGAATAATGGATGCGACCGGTTAATGCCGGAACGGCAGGAAAAGAGGATGTGGTTCGATGGGTGGTACACTAAAGATATCGAATTGTGAGGAAGAAACGTGGCGTTGGGATGAGATGTTAGATGTTAGAGCGGCCTGGTGGATCTGTGTCAATTGGGGGGTACTTCTATGATACGTTGAACCCACCCCGCCGATCGATGATCGGCACCCCTCCCTGCCGGCCGGCAGGCGGGCCTTGTCGCTCCGCTAAGGGAGGGGGGAAGATTGTTGCTTGTTGATTGATTCGATGTATTTCCATGGCACATGAACACTTGAAACGTGTGCACATGAACACGAAACCCTATATTTGCGGTCCCGTCAAACGTGGCGGAGTAGGTTGTTTGCCACTTGCAAACTGCCAACTTACCTAAGGGGCTATAGCTCAGCTGGCCAGAGCGCTTGCATGGCATGCAAGAAGTCGGGGGTTCGAATCCCCCTAGCTCCACCTTCGCCCTCCGTAGCCTGCCTGCCGGCCTCGCTCCGCCGAAGCTATGCGAAGGCGATGCAGGCAGGCTTCAGCGAAGGAGGGCCCTTTTTATCCTCCTCCCTTACTCTTGGATTTCGTAATGTTTCGTTGATCCGGGCTTCGGTGGACAAGACCACCACCATCGCCCTCCGACTTGTGTATCGTAGCCTGCATGCCGGCAGGCCTTGGCGAAGTTGTAAGCTTCTGCGAAGGAGGGCCTTCGTCCTCCAGCCTCTCAAACTCCAATCTCCAAGTTCCAGGAGGCGATTGAGATTTTCTCACACCTTCACCGCATCCCGCACATAATACATCTCCAACTCCCCCTTGTCTTTGGCCTGGACCTTGCCGCGGTGCACGCAGTCAAACTCATCCTTGACAAACCGGTACGTGGTCGCAGAAATGTTGATGGAGCCGGGCTCGCTGCTGGATTCCATCCGGGCGGCGGTGTTGACGGTATCGCCCCAGATGTCATAGGCAAATTTCTTCTTGCCGACCACGCCGGCGATGATCGGCCCGGTATGGACACCGATGCGCAATTCGAAATACGGGAGGCCTTGCTGCGCACGCCGGGCATTATGCTCCCGCATGAATTCCCGCATGGCGATGCCGGTGCGCACGATCCGCACCTCCGGGTCTCCGAGGGCCGGGTTGAGCCCGGCGGCACACATGTAGGCGTCGCCGATGGTCTTGATCTTTTCGATGCCTTCGCGCTCAACGATCTCATCAAACGCGCTGAAGCACACGTCGATCTCGCGCACGAGTTCTTCGGGGGTCATCTTTTCGGAGATGGCCGTAAATGAGACAAAGTCGGCAAACAATACGCTGACCTGCTCATAGGATCGCGCGGTGGCAAAGCCCTGGGTCTTGAGTTCCCGGGCTGTTTCTGCGGGCAGGATGTTGAGGAGCAGGTTGTCGGATTTCTGTTTTTCCTCGGCAATCTCGCGGGTGCGGTCCTTGACGATCCCCTCCAGACGCACCTTCTGTTGCCGCAAGCGCAGGGAATAGAGCACCGCGATCCCCCACACAGCCAGTCCCACCAGAACCGTGTACAACAGGTACGCCCACCCGGTGCGATGCCACGGCGGCTGTATGGTAAAGGCGTAGGACGCCTCGGCGCTTTCCACGCCATAGATGTTGCGGGCTTTCACCCTGAAGGTGTACTGCCCCTCCCTGAGGTTCATGTACTCCTTGAAGGTCTGGGCACTCCACGGTGACCAGCCGGCATCCTGGCCTTCGAGCATAATGGAATAGGTGATCTGGTCGGGTGCGCTGTAGTAGGTCGCTGCATAATGGAAGGACACCTGGTTGTAGCGATAGTCCAGTGATGGTTGCATGGCGGCTGATTGCACGAGCGTAGGCACGCCGTCCGCTGAACTGAAGAAACCGTTGAAGAGCGTGGAGTCTGCACCGGTCGTCACACTCCGGACGACGGCATTGAATCCCTCCTGGTAGGTATTGTCCACAGCAGGGTCGTAGCGCACCACGGCCTCCGTGGTCAGGATCCATACGTGCCCGTCGTCCGTCGGGAAGATGTTCCAGACATCTGAAAAATCCAGCCGCCGCAGATCCTGGTCTTCGAATGTCCTGCTTGCCAGGTCGACCCGGCCCACGGCGCCGTCATGATACAACCACACTGCACTGTCGCCAAGCACGGTCGCATTGCTCAGCGCACCCTCTGCAAACCTCTCACCAAGCAGTGTGTCCGGTACCAGCCGTTCAACATCCTCATTCCAGGAATACAGGCCGGAAGCGGTACAGAAGTAGGCCTTTCCATCGTAAGCAAAGCACCAGGCCGGCCCCATTTCCGGCATGAAACCCTGTGTGCTGTCAAGGGTGGTGACGGTGGCACCGTGATCCGACAAGTCGATCCTCGAAATCGAGAACATCGACGCCCAGATGGTATGCTCTCCAACTGGCGAAACGGATAAGATGTCATGCCCGACGGTGTCAACCACGTGGTCCACTTTCCACTGGTTGCCGGACCGGCGGAGGGTCACGACACCCCCCTCGCCGCCGTACACTACAGCAGGTGCGGAAGGGTCCATGACCTTGAGGTCAAAGCCACCGATCGCAGTGATGCGGTCAAAGGTGCCGGCACCCTTGCGGAACAGCCCGTGGCTGGTGAGGATCAGCTGGTCGCCTGCCACGTTGATGATATCTGTGACAAACTCCTCCGCCTGATCTTCCTCGATGTGGTGACGTTCAAATCTTCCGGTCGCGGGGTCCTGCAGATACAGCCCGACCGTCGTTCCGATCATGAGGCCCTCGCCGGATTCATGCAAGCTGAGGGGGATGCCGCGCCAGCCGGCAGCTTCACTGAAGTAGCTGACCTGACTCGGGAATTCGATATGGCCAATGCCGTTCGTGGTGGCAAGCCAGAGTTGACCACTCCGGTCAAAGTATGGCGAGATCACCACATCGCCAACGAGGTCGTACTCCTCGTAAAACACACCCTGCACCTGTCCCGTTTCGTCAATGATGACGGCTCCGCTTTCGCTGGTACCAATAGCGCTGATCTTGCCCGGCAGTCTGTCGGCATTCCAGACCGTCATCGTATCCAGCAGGGTTGGAATGGGCTGGAGTTTTCCCTCTTCAATCCGAAACAACCCGTCCCGGTAGGTCGCCAGCATCGGATCTTTACCCGCACCGAACACATGCTTGACAACGTTTCGCTGCAATGTCCCGGGCTCCAGGAGCTCCACCAGTTCACCACCGGCGACCTCGTACATGCCAAGATTTCCCAGTTGCACGATCAAGCGGTCATTCCAGGTCAGAATGCGCCGATAGGAATTCGCCGTTGAGTGGGTCGTCAAGGCGCCGTCGTGGTAGATAAACAGGTGCTTCGAGCTCAAAAATGCGATCGAGTCACCCACACTTTTCACCGCAAAGATCCTCTGGAAATCAGGAAAGGTATCTGGCAGCAGATGGGTCAGTGACTGAAAGCGGATGCCGGCATCAGCATCTGCTCCGAGATAGCCAAATTCTCCGATGCCCCCGGTGTAGATCCTGCCGTCCGCGCCGCACACGGCCTTGAGCATCTCGAGGTTTTCTGTCCCCGTTACCATGCGCCAGGTGACCCCATCATACTCAAGGATGCCGGAGGTGTTGCAGAAATACATCAACCCACGGTGATCCTGGGCTACTCCCCAGTTTTGCGGGCTTGAGCCGAAGTCGGGGGACTTGTAGTCTTTCGGGGAGTAGTAGTGATAATAGTAGGCCCCATGATTCGGCTGTGCGGGCACTTCGGACACCGCCAGCACGGCTGCACAGATCAAGGCAGACTTGATCGCGCAAGCGTAGATGTATTGGGCGAAAGAAGCAGCTTGCAACTGTATGATCTTGTTCCTATCTTGGGTAGCTGCCATAAGTTCAAACTATAATTTGACATTGTGGTCATTTTTCACGGATTAAGTACTCACCCTAAAATCTGAAACCATGAGATCTGGAGTCATCAAGACGGTAACCAACGGTCAAAACGGAAGCTCAGGAGAGATCACGGATAGCGAAAGCCGTCAGGACGTGAGATTTTACGACATCGTCATCACCAGAACAACGCCCAGTCATGTGCCAGCGGTCGGTGACCCGGTGACCTATGAACAGAACAGCAGCGGCACGGTGACCTCCATCACCGACGATTGGCGCACGAGCTACTGATGGGTCATCCAGGCGGGTCTTTCTGGTTGGCTGTTTGACCGTTTTCGTTCTTCATGGCAGAACCATCCCACTGCAAGGTCAGCAGGATCTACTTCAACTATTACCTGACCAACGTTGAAGCGCAACCGCAGTTTGGCATCAATGTGATGCCGGAAGATCTGAGTCGCTTCCCCACCCTGCCGTACAATGCCGTTGCCTTTCCGCTGGACACGACGCGTGGTCAGCAGCTCAAGTTGCACGCGGAGTTTACGGGGCCGGCCAACGGTTCCCTGCTGGTGCGTGCCGTCACGATTGAAGACCTGCAGACTACCCTGACTGCGGTGGGTGTGGATACGGGCAAAGAAGAACTGACAGGACAGATCAGGCTGCTCGGCGATGTGGAACCGACAAGGGTCGATTTCGACAAGGACGGAAACTCTTACGTGCCTATCGACAGGTCACAGCCCAATCACCCCTTTCAGGAAAGCGGGGTGATCGAACTGACCATCGAACAATCCAATATCCGGGAGATCCGCGCTGACTGGCAGCTCTGGCAGTGGCAATTCAGTGCCGACGGGGGCAAGACCTGGCAAAACGCGGGAGGTCTGCTCCACGAAGGCATCTCGGTGCACCGCATCTTTGTAACGAAGAGCGCCGCCAACTGGCCGTGGACCAGCTACGAAGAGACCATCAAGACGGTAGAAGGACGCAATTTCGTTTCGCGGCCGCCCCAGGTCGGACTGCTGGAATGGGCGTGCAAGTGGGCGCAGGGCGAAACCACCGAGGAGGGTATCGCCTCTCGGATCACGGCCAGGATCTTCGACTGCGGTCGGTTCCGCTATGGCACGGGCATGAACAACTACACCTCGCTGTTCGACTCTGCCTACTTCGATTGCGGGCGCTTTATTGATCGTCTCAACGGGAACTTTGGAAGAGGCCCCAACGTCAACTGCGTTGATTGCGCGCACATGGTCATCTCATTGACCAACGCCCTCGGCTGCGATCTGCAAGCCGGCGAGATCAGGAACCCCGACGGATCGCCGATCGACTTGAATCCACTGACCCTGATCGGCTACGACAAAGTCACCGATCTGACCACCTTCCAGTTTCACCTCATCGCTATCCGTCCGGTAGCGCATCTGCAAGAGCAATACCTGGTATTTGATGCGTGCACCAAATTTGATATGACGATTTACAAGGAGATCGCGCAAGGCGACCCTGACAAGGGCGGCAGGAAGCTCACGCCGATCCAGAAAAAACGCCATCCGGCGGGGATCCCGCTGGGTCAGGATGTCTATTCGTACGGGTATCTCGCCTTGCTGGCCAGGCGGGAAGACAAACAGAAAGACCTGGGCATGGAGCACGGCGCATCGCAAACTTTTGCTATTGGTTCTGTAAAATTTTTCTGATGAAGGTCGGTCAAAGCATATTCGGATGGGCGTCTGACAAGGATGAGGTGTGGATGGTGGACCGCTACGAAATGGAGCGATTCAAGCTGACGCATTACTACATCCGGGATCAGTTTTCGGAGTATGGCAGTCCCTTTGCCCGCTCGCGCGTGTATTTCTGGCAGGACAAGTCTGTAAAGAGCTGTACCATCAAGGTACACGTCGTGGTGACCGACTCCAACGAGCATGCGCACCGGGTGATGCGGGCGTTCAGATCGCAGGTGCCCAACCCAAACGTCCTGACCTCTCTTGCCAAGTCCGTGACGGACACGGCCTGGTTTAAGGCGACCAATGCCGAGGAGGTGCAGTTTGTCAATGTCGGCATGGAGGAGCGCATGGTGGTGCTGATCTGGGGCAACGTATTCTTCCAGATCGAAAGCATCGGCGAGGAGGGGCACTCAGTGCGCCCATTCCTGGAAGATCTCGGCAACAACTGGGTGGGCATGCGGTCCGACGAGACCGATCAGGCCGATTTTCAACTGGAGGCAAGCCAGACCACTGTGCACGACGGCGATAATGTGACCCTCTCCCGGAAAGGACCCGCAGACAGCGAAGAATACAGTTCCTTCCTGTACATTGCAGGACCGAAGGAACGCGTCTCCATCTACCGCGAGAATGATGCATACATGTTGGAGTTCAGAGCGTCGTCAGGTGAGACCGCCCAGGCTGCCAAACCGCCTTTTGCCCTCTTGATTGGAGTACGTCCGGATGGGCACTATGTCCGGAGCAATGTGGTCAGGTTCCAGTATTCACCTGAATAAGATGTGCATCTGCCGCGCCGGTCGCCGTTTGCCGGGGCGACTCCCCATCCCCTCCAATTCCCTTATCTTCTCACGATGAAACCGACCTTCGACGAGCAGCTTCTTCTGGCCGAATACCAGCATTTCTCCGAGAGCCTGTGGCGCAATGAGGAGATCGGCGAAAAGCGCGTCAGCTACTTCATCTCGCTGGTGACCGCAGTCCTTACAGGCTTGGTGGCGATCGACGTGACCAACCTGGGTGACAAGGTCGACCTGCCCAGCATGATCCTCGCGTTTCTGACCATTCTGCTGGTGGTAGGGATTCTGACCTTCCTGCGCATGCTCCGCCGTAACAGAGTGACCGATGAGTACCAAAGTATCATCAAATACCTTAGAGAGGAGATGCGGGTACGGTCGGTCTCCCTCTCCGACTATCATATCAGGTTCGACAAGCCAAAGTACTTGTTACGCGGAGGTCTCGCAGAGATGGTCGCAGCATTGAATGCGTTGATCGTCGCTGCGCTGATCTATTTTATTGGCAACAGTGAAGGTGAGGAGTTGCCCGTGATCCTGTTCATGGTGCTCGGAGCTGCTATTGTATTTGCCTTGCAAGCGCTTCCGATCATGCGGCGGCGTGGTCAAGGTAAGAACGAACCAACTGCAAGCCCACGTATTACACAAACCTTCCGCGCCGGAGTGGGCCTCCTGATCCAGCATGAAGACGGCAGGCTGCTGGCATATGAACGACTGGATCATCCAGACTCCTGGCAGTTCCCGCAGGGTGGTATCGACGACGAAGAGGAGCCGCTTGAAGCAGCTTACCGGGAGCTACACGAAGAGACCGGTCTCAATGAATGGCAAGTAGCCCGTCCACAGCACCCGCCTGTGCTTACAGTCTATGAGCTGCCACGCGGCTACCGGAGCGTCAAGACCGGCCGTGGTCAGGCACAGTACTGGTTCCTGTTCCGCTTCACTGGGACGGACAAGGACATCTCGCTCGGTGACGGGAAGGAATTCAGCAAGTGGGCGTGGATGACCATTGATGAGGTGATCCAAAAGACTGTAGGGTTTCGCAAGCGTGTGTATCGGCAGTTGCAGGAGCAGATGGGGATTTAGAGGTTAGAGATTAGATATTAGGCGTGAGATGTGAGAGATCTAAGGCACCAGGAAACT
>JAWWBX010000093.1:0-13593 GCA_033720735.1 Saprospiraceae bacterium | reverse complement strand
TGTCCTTAAGTGAGGGTAACTTTTGCGTAAGGGATGTAATCCAACGTCCGGATTAACCCGTGTTGTATACAGGAGTGGTATCGCAGTCAGTCATTGAACACGAATTGTTTATTCTCATAATCTTTGTTCGTGAAATCCGGTTGCGCGATCAGAGAGGTAAGTGCGAAGGAGGCGAGGAGGAGAATGCACAGACGTTGCATAGCAGGAGGGTTTGGAGGTTACCTAATACGGTGAGAGTAACTATATGGGGGCTCCGACTTGAGATATGAATGGGCAAATGTGGGGTGAGAAGCATTTTCAACTTATGGCGATCCATGCAACTTGTCAAGTCCCGACCCAGACTTTAACAGAAAAATCCGGGTAAACCCTGAGCTCATGGATGTACGACTGTTGTCAGGAAAGTACCGATCCGTTCAGAGTTCCTGGCCGTTGGTTGATGTCGATTCATCTCCCATCCGGATATGGTGTCGGTGGAGACTTTGAGCAAACCAGCGACCGCAGATTGAGATAGTTTTCGGTCCAATCGGGTCTTCCTTAACTGATCACCAATCGTCTTTTTGTGCCTGGGATAGGCCGGATGGAGTGGCTTCTGAGCCTTGAGCCGTGTTTTACAACTATGCAACGCAACCCTGGGGATTCAGCTTTCTCACCAACCCGAAACCTCACCCCAATTCACTAATCGGGAAATACATATCATTTCCGCCCTGCGGGCCGACGCATTGCAAAACACACCGATGGTCAAAGACCTGAAGTGCTATCGTTGCATGTACAATGCTCAATATCTTCGCCGGAATCGGGTCAGGGGGCTTTTACAATGGTCGGGGTGAACCCTTCTCCGGGCTTTGTGAGTAAAGGCAGGTTGTGCCCAACACTGAGAAAATTAAGACAGTGTGATTTTGCGTGAAGCGGGTTAACTTTAGACACACACAAAATCAGACTGTCATGTCACCGATCTCCCGCCGCAACATGCTGAGAGGCACCGCCCTCGCCACCGCATCCCTGCCCTTTATCAAGCTCAACAGCGCCATCGACGCCTGGCGCGAGCAGGAATACCCGGTCTATACGCCGCGCGGAAACGACGCGCCACTGGTCAAGCTCAACTCCAACGAGAACCCCTACGGACCATCACCGGCGGCGCGGGAGGCGATCATCGCAGCCATCGACCAGGGCAACCGCTACCCGCGTACGGCGATCAACAAACTCCAGAAAGCGATCGCCGAGCACGAGAACCTCTCAGAAGACCAGGTCCTGATCTCGGCGGGCTCGACCGAGTTGCTGGGGCTGTCGGGACTGATGGCCGGCCTGGAGAAAGGGAACGTGATCGGGTGCAACCCGACCTTCGACTTCCTGCTCTACTTTGCCCAGCAGTTTGGTGCCAACTGGATCAAGGTGCCCCTGACCGAAGATCACAAATACAACCTGGCCGGCATCAACGAAAAGGTCGACAACAACACCAAGCTGGTGTTTGTCTGCAATCCCAACAATCCGACCGGGTCAGAGCTGCCGAAATCGATGCTCAAGCCGTTTGTCCAGACCCTCTCCGAACGAACAATGGTCTACGTCGACGAAGCCTATATCGAATTCTCCCAGGGCGGCCTACAGGCATCACTGGCCTCGATGACGCGCAACAACAAGAATATCATCGTGGCGCGTACGTTCTCCAAAGTCTACGGACTGGCGGGTCTGCGTGTGGGATATGCTATCGCGCACCCGGACACCATCCGCAAGATGCGCAACTACCTGCAGGGGCGCTCGGTGACCGCCGGTGTGTGCTCCGTGGCCGCAGCGACCGCGTGTATCGGCGACCAGAAGTTTGTGCAACACTGCCTCGAGATGAACCAGAAAGCCAAGGACCTGCTGTATGCCGGTTTTGGTGAGTGGGGCGTCGAGTACATCCCGTCGTCGACCAATTTCGTCTTCTTCAAGACGGACCTGTTTGGCGGCAAGGATATCGTCAAGGAACTGCAGCGCCGCAACGTGATGATCCGCCAGTACAGCCATGTGCCGGGCTGGGCGCGCGTGAGCATCGGCACGCCCGATGAGATCCGCGCTTTCCTCAAGGAAACGCAACAGCTGCTCGCATAAGGTGCAACGCTGGTTTGACCGGAAGTTTGAGCCGCTCAACACCAACCTGTCGTTTGAGGGGATCATGGAGCGGTTGGCCGACACCCCACTGCGGCTGAGCCACAAGATCCATCACATCGATCCAGCGCACTGGACGCTGAGCCCGGAAGGGGCATGGTCGATCCAGGAGCAGGTTGGGCATTTGCTCGATCTCGAACCGCTTTGGCTGGGTCGGGTCCAAGACTTCAAGGCAGGGCAGGAGACCCTGCGTCCGGCCGATCTGTCCAACCGCAAGACACACGATGCGGGCCACAACGACACGGCGATGACGCTGCTGCTCGACGAGTTTGGGTTGCAGCGGAAGGAACTGGTAAAGGCATTTCTTTCCTTATCTCCCGAAGAACGTGAACGCACGGCGCTGCATCCGCGGCTCCGGACCCCCATGCTGCCCGTGGACCTTGCGTACTTCGTGGCCGAGCATGACGACCATCATCTGGCGTCTATTACGCGATTGGCTGACGACCACAGAAACTCAACGCCGCAGAATACTCATTAGATCGTACCGTTTACTTGTTTGCCGTGGCGAGAATGGGAGATTCACCCTACATTACCAGTACAACAGTGAAAGTGTTTATTTCGCCCTGACTTCAGGAATAGTTGATTTGTGAGCCCTGATGACGCCGGGGGATTGCTTCCGAAGGTAGTTGCCGAAGGAACGCCACATGCCAGGTTGATGCAGAAAACCCTTAAAGAGGCATACGGCAACCAATCCCGACCGGCGTCATCTTTTTATGCCAGGTTTGAAGCCTCGGTCATTTAACCGCAGAGTACCCTGAGAAACTGGACGGGCGATCTTTCAGGCAGCGGCCCGCCGCAGGCGGATCACCTTCAGCCTGTCGAGCACCCAGATCAATGGGTAGACCGGGTCAAACTCCCATTTCTTCCAGCCGAAATTCGCACGTCCCGCATGCTTGTGGTGATTGTTGTGCAATCCCTCGCCCAGCATCAGGATGTCGATGGGCATGAGGTTCTTGGACGTGTCCTTAACCTTGAAATTGCGGTAGCCGATCTCGTGGGCAAACCAGTTGATGATCACCCCGTGGAACGGTCCCATCACCGCATGGATCGGGATGAGCAGGTACGCCCACCACGACGGATCGAAGGCGAGATAGATCATAATGTAGATCAGGATCCAGCTCACGCGGGTGGCATTGTTTGAGGCAAACAGATCAAAGGCGCGCCATTCCGGCAGGTCCTTGACAAACCGCTTCTCGATCCGTGCCACCTTGTCGAAGATACTGTTGTACACCTTCCGTGTGCGCAGCATCATGGCAAAGAAGTTGGAATCGTATTGCGGCGAGTGCGGATCCTTGTCGGTATCGGCGTAGGCGTGATGCATACGGTGCATGATCCCGTAGGCCCGCGGGCTCAGATAGGACGACCCCTGGAACAGCCAGGAGAGAATGTAAAAGAAACGCTCCCACGCCTTGCTCATCGTAAACTGCTTGTGTGCAGCGTAGCGGTGATGAAAGAAGGTCTGGGTAAACAGGGACAGGTACCAATGGGCACCGAACACTGCCAGGATTATCATACGTTTGATGTATTGCGAGCGCACAAGATACCCAGTTTCATTCGTAAACAGTGAATCGGCAGCAAAGAGCCACACCGGCCCGGGATGCCTGCCCTGAAAGTTCAGCCTGAGCATGTAAACACCTTTTGAAGGGCTGCGACTGACTGCTGACCGCTACCTTTGTCCACATGACCTTCAGACCTTTCACCTATCTCGCTGTAGTGATGGCGACACTGGCATGCGGAGAGACGTCACAACAATCTCCGGAACCTGGCACGCCGTCGCAGTCGGGTACCGAGAGAATGGCTCAACTCCTGGCAGAGGCCTACGCGGCGATCGACGTGAGTCAGGCCAACTATCTGGTCAATGACCAGCGCACAGCATATTTCAGGAACCTGAGCCAGTCGCAGGACCTGGCCACCCGCGTGCGGGCCACCTCGCTGTATTGCTATGAGTTGTTGAATAGCGGAGCGACGGAGCGTGCGGTCGTTGAACTGGAATCACTGATTGAACAGATCGTGCAGTACCGGCCTACCCCAGAGACGATGCTCAAGCTGCGTAAACTCCTGGCGACTGCATATTTGCGCATTGGCGAACAGGAAAATTGTATTGGGGATCGCAGCCACGCATCATGCATCGTACCCATTGCGGGTGACGGGATTTACACCATGACCAAGGGCTCGGAGAAGGCCATCGAACTCGCACTCGACATCCTGCAGGACTATCCCGAAGACGCCGAGACGATCTGGCTGCTCAACGTAGCCCACATGACACTCGGCACATATCCGGATGGCGTTCCCGCGCAATGGCAGGTGCCGGAGTCGGCCTTTCGGTCAGATTACCAGCTGCCGCGGTTTCGGGACGTTTCGCGGGCGGCTGGGCTGTCGGGCACCGGATTGGCTGGCGGCTGTGCCGTGGATGACTTCAACAACGACGGGCTTCTCGACATCATCGCTTCTTCCTGGAGCATCCACGACGGATTGCGTTACTTCGTCAATCTTGGGAACGGGCGTTTCGAGGAGCGGACGGCTGGCATGCAGTTGGATGGCATCACCAGCGGACTGAACATTGAGCATGCAGACTATGACAATGATGGCGACCTGGACCTGTTTATTTTGCGCGGCGCCTGGTTGTTTGATGACGGAGCCATCCCTAACTCTCTCCTGCGCAACAATGGCGACGGATCTTTTACTGACGTGACCATTGAGGCCGGACTGCTCTCTTATGCCGCCACCCAGACGGCGGAATGGGCAGATTTCAATCTGGACGGCTGGCTCGATCTGTTTGTCGGGACCGAGACCTCGCAGCGCGCCAGTTTTCCGTGTGAGTTCTATCTCAGCAATGGTGACGGGACCTTCACGAATGCCATTGCGGAGATCGGCGTTGATGTAAAGGGTTTCGTCAAGGGATGTGCCGCTGGCGATGTCAACAATGATGGCTGGCCGGACTTGTATATTTCCTACTATCAGCAACCCAACAAACTCTTGCTGAACAATGGCACTGAAGCTGGCAGCGTCACCTTTCGCGAGATCGGGGAGGCCGCGGGTGTCGGCCAACCTCTGATCAGCTTCCCGACCTGGATTTGGGATTTTAACAATGACGGTTGGGATGACATTTTTGTATCGGGCTACGGGAGTGGCGGACTTGCCCCGGCACGTGATTTCGTGCTCAACGCACGCGGACAGCAGTTGGGTGGCCAGCCGCGCCTCTACATCAACCAGGGCGATCTGACATTCCGCGACATGTCACAGGCCTACGGTCTGACGGCCAATTTGTACACGATGGGGTGCAATTTCGGGGACCTGGATAACGACGGGTATGAGGACATGTACCTGGGTACCGGTGATCCCGAGTATACGTCGATCGTTCCGAACAAGATGTACCGGAACAACGCCGGCAGGGGCTTGCAGGATGTGACATCTTCTGGTGGTTTCGGGCATATCCAGAAAGGGCATGCCGTCGGGTTTGGTGATTTCGACAATGACGGCGACCAGGATATCTTCCAGGTGCTGGGCGGGGCCTATGACGGGGATGTGTTTGAGAACATCCTGTTTGAAAACCCCGGTGTCCCGGAGCACAACTGGGTCATCCTGCGGTTGGTCGGCACCAAATCGAACAGGTCGGCCATTGGCGCGAAAGTGCGGGTCACCACCGACACCGGGCAAACGTTTTACCGGACCGTCACTTCGGGGAGCAGCTTTGGCGGGTCGAGCCTGCAGGTCGAGCTGGGCCTGGGCAGGGCTGGCAGCATCCGCGAGTTGCACGTCACCTGGCCGCACCGGGAGAGTACGCCGCAAAGCTTTGGCGAGGTGCCCATTAACACTTGCATTTTATTGACGGAAGGGCAAGGCACCTTTACCCAACAGGCGCTGCCGACCTTCGATCTCGGGGCAGGATAGATTCGGACTGCCAGGATGTCGTCATTGGTAATCCGCCTGAGTCAGGCAGCAAGTGCTTTTCTCCAGGCGGTCGGAGAAGTGCCCTGGGTTTTCTTGAAGACTTTGGTGAAATACGAGGGTTCGGTAAACCCCGTTTCGTAGGCAATCTCCGCAATCGTTTTGCTGGTGCCGCTCAAGAGCACCTTCGCCTTTTCGATGCGCAGTGCGCGCACGAGCTGCACGGGGGTCATCCCTGAGGCTTCACGCACGACCCGGTTGAGCGAGCGCTGACTCATCTTCGTGGCTTTGGCGATATCGGCGATACGCAGTTCGGGGTCATCGAGGCGCTGCAGGATCGACTGTTCGAGCTGGTGCATCGGGGATGCGTCAAGACCTTCCTGCGGTGACAGGGCCATGAGACGGGAAGTCCGGATTTGTTCGAGATATCCGCGCATCTTCCTGCGGCGGTTTCTGTATTCCAGCGACCAGGCCAACAGGATCAAGCCGATCAGGACACCCAGGATCCATACACCTTTTTTGAATCCTCTGATCTGACTTGCATTGCGGATAAGCAGACGGTCTTGTACGGCAATCTTCGCGAGCAGATCCCTGGTTTTGTGGCGCACATCCAGTACGGCGACTTCAGCCCGGTACGCCTCCTGGGCCAGCGTGTCTTCGAGTCGCTCCATCTGCTTGTAGAACTGCAAAGCAGAGGTTGCCAAACCGAGATGTTCGTACGCCTGCGAAAGCGCATTCAGGACATTGCGCTTGTCTTCCTTGTCAGCAATCCCGGACAACTGAGACTCAGCCTGGGTGAGGTGCCGTTGTGCCTCTTCGGTCCTGCCTTGTTTGATGAGCGCGAGTGCGAGAAATGCACCATTCCCACAGCAGATATTCTCGCCAAACTCTGCCCCGATCGGTTCAGCGTCCAGCAGCCATTCCACACCGCTCTCCAGGTTGCCGAGCTGTAGCTCGATGATACCCAGGCAGGCCTTGGTATTCCATTCCAGATAGCGATCCTTTACAACCTCGGCCAGCGGAACCGCAAGTGTGACCCAGTGCCTGGCGCTGTCATTGGTGCCGGCTGCATTGTGCTCGTAGCCGAGACAATAGGTTGACCATGCGATATGCATGGAATCCTGTGCGGCCGTAGCCATCCGTACCAACCTTCGCCTCAGTTCCAGCGCGCGGTCGTGGACGTTGTGTTTGTGAAAGAACCAGGCCAGACCATAGTAGTACTCATAGCTGTCTTGATAGTCGTGAGGGTCCAGTGCGTGGTAAGCGCTATCGAAGTAGGCGATGCCCGCTTCAACGTCGCCCAGATGCGTATGGCATTTAGCCAGATTGAGCAAAAGAATGCTGGTATCGTATGGTATGTGCAACGCATGTGAAGCTGCGATGTACTGCCGGTACAATTCGATCGCTTCAGCGTGGGCATGGAGATTATGCTTGCCCAGGGCGAGAAGAAAAAGTGCATTGCGCTGTCGCTTCGGCATGTCATGCTCAATCGCGATGTGCAATGCTTGTGTGGCAAAGAGGACTACGGAGTCATTGTGGTGCAGATGGAAATACGACCGCGCCAGATTGCAAAGCGAGTCCACGTAGGTCGTGTCCTGCACGGGCTGAAATCGCTCGGTTTCAGGCACAACCTGCGCAGAAATCAACGACGTGCATAGCACGAAGGCAAGAGTTGTCAGTATTGACATTTGCTGCTTCCCGCCACCCCTGGCTTGTGTCGTCATCACCGGTTTGCGATTTGGCTCAAAAACGCCTCGACAGGTTAAAAATTACAGCAAATTGGCGAAAACCTCCATGTCTTCGGGGGCCCGTCCGGATACCTTGCCAGTGCATCCAACAACACTTTGAACCATGAAACCACATTCCTTTGTTACGCTCTGCCTGAGCCTTGCGGTACTCTGCGCTCAGGCCCAGGTGACGATCAGCAATGCCGCGACATCGGGCATGGTCTTCATCGGCACCACCTGGCAACCAACGGCCCCGGTCGCGAATCTGAACATCGCCGACCTGCTGGTGACCCTCGCTGGCTCAGATGTCACCGTACAGGATTTTACGCCCACGGTTTGCGTGGGCCCGCTCATCGTTGAAGATCCGATCATTTACAACCTGGGTACTGCACTGACGTTGTCGTCATGTCAGAATCTGATGATTTACGATGTGGTCGAGAACCAGGGCGCAGGTTCGCTCTTTCTCTCGAGCACGGGTCCGTCCCCCGGCACAGGATACCTGGTGGTCGGTACCGGAGTCGGACAGATCCCGGCGCTGACCAAAGGCGGATACGGGATGCCGGCGGCTCCGTTGCCTGACACAAGCAAAGCTGTTCATGTCGGATCGCTCGGGGGATTGACATCCCTGAGCGCGGCGATCCTGATCGCAGTGGTATCAGATGCTGCATCGGGCGAGTATGCCCAGGTCGGGCTGCCCCGGGATCTGACCACCGGAGCTATCCTGGCATTTTCCGGTCAATCGATTGCCATCGGTAGTGGTGTGCAAAACGGATGCTACGCCCGGATCGGTCATGGCGATGCCACCGTCATTCCGCCCACCGGCGGCCAGATTGACGTGATCAATGAGAATGGGAATTTGTACATCCAGAGTTTCTCAACGTTCCCGGGAACGTACGCCGCGGTAGGTCATATGACGGGCTCAGGTCCGTTGTCGGGAGCAATCAACGTCACGATCGAGGGCAACCCCGGATCTGGCAACATCTGGATCGAGGGTGGAGGCAGCAGCGATGCGCGGATCGGGCATCAGACAATAAACAATGCGTTGCAGGATGTCAGTGGAAGTATCACAGTCCAATGCCGGGGCGTGCTTGATATCCAGGGCGGCACCTGCGCTGATTGCCATGCCGAGATCGGACACCGGTCTGCATCCGACGCCCTGGTTACTGGCCAGATCACCGTCGAATGCGGCACCGGGGCAACGCTGACGGGCGGCAGCAGTAGTGCCGCGGCGCGGGTGGGTCACGCGGCTACGATGATCGGTATTACGCCATTGGACGCTGTCATCTCATGTGCTGTGGAGGGTGATGCCGCGCTTCTCGGCGGGAGTGACGGACCGGCAGCGGTCGGACACCATGTGCTGACGGGTGCCGCTCAGCAAGCGATTGGCGATATGTATTTGTACGTCCACAGCGACCTGAACGTGAGCGGTGGACCCGGATCGTCATCGACGGCTACCATCGGACATGGTCAAGCGGCCGGGGCACTAGCGGTTGCCACTGGTACGATCAATTGTTTTACCGGAGGGCAGCTGGTTGTTACCGCAGGATCCCACAGCAGTGCTACCGGCATTATGGGGCATACTGCTCATACGATCTCGGGCGCGGTCGATATTATGAGCGGTGGCAGCGTTGTGTGCACGGCGGGTCTGGCAGAAAGCCGGATCGATGCGCAGGATCAGGTCAGTATCAGCTCTGGCGATTCGATACTGGTCACAGGTGGGAGCACCGCGGCGGCACGCATCCGGTCGTTTGCCCAGGACGTTGATCTGCAGGCGATGCACGCAGTCGTACAACAAGCGGTTACGACGGGAATGACATCCATTGAACCGACAACCCAGTTGACAATCTCAGCAGGTGCAGACATCACCCTGGAAGAGTCGTTTTTTCCGCAGAATGGAGTCGTTCTGCAATTGGTTCAATTGGATGCTGACCGCAACTTCCTGGGGGGAGACCTCTGGTCCCCCCCGGGTTATTTCTCATTTTTTCTCCCGAATCTCTTTCTGGCCCCCCCATTGGCCGGTCCCAGCCCGGTTGCCCCGGATGACGGTGCCGGCACCTTCAAAAGTCCGAACACCTCGTTTCTACCGGCCAGTGATGTAGTGACCATTCTGTCGTCATGTAATGACGCTGAGTTCGGAATGCCAAGTACGCTGGAGATCGGGTCGGGCCTCACCCTCGATCCAACAATGATCACCAGTGTATTATTGATTGGTGACATGGCAGTGGCTCCCGACACAAGTGCCGCTATCCGGCAGTCCTTTTACGACGTGATGATGCACGATGTGATATTCGGGATGGATAGTGTGTTTATTAAGGCTTGTCATGATCTCCACGTCTGGAACACAACATTGACCACTTCCGGATCGATCACCCTGGTCGCCGACAACACCTTTCCCGCCAGCCCAATATGGGGTACGGGCGTCTTCACCAGTGACAACGTTCAGATGACCACTGGCCCTGCGAGCGTGATACGGGTTTACTCGGCAAGTCAGGCCCAGAATATGGCGGCCGGTGGTGTGACAAACACGATTTTGAATGGCGTGGCGCATGTCAGTTGTTCCTCGTCGTGTACGTATGAAACATGGAGTACATATTATAACAATGGTACGGTGACGCCCGGCAGCTACCAGCTGTTTTATAAAAGTTCACCGGTGCTGGCGCATCGCCTTGAGGCGTTTGACATTGCATGTTCGGGTTCATTCTTACTGGTGTCATATGTGATCGAGGGGATGGCCGGCCGCTATGACTTCGCAGCCGAGACCTGGCTCGAGGGGCAGTGGCAGGTCTTTCACGAATTTGACGACATCCTTGGGCCAACCAGGATCATGTCCGGGGAAGCCCGGATACCCTTGCCCGGTGGTACGATGGTGCGTTTGCAGATCACTGATCCGGTGGGAGAGATCACCTATTCGAGGCTAATGCCCGCCCCATGTTACGATGGCACAACGTTAACTATCGGGCCGAATCCCACTCGTGCCACTCTCCGCGTGCAGAGCGATGGCGGCACCTTTGATCTGTTTGATCCATTCGGTACACCTGTGCTTTCTGACATCGTGTTAGAGCCGGGTGTTCACGAGATGGACCTTGCAGACCTTCCATCGGGGCTATATAGCTATCGGATTACCGGTTCCCCGGGTCAGGCACAAAGCGGGATTGTGGTCAAAACCGAGTAATCGGGCTGTCCTGAGCCTCCTGTCTGATCCTGGGGATTCATTGATAACGAGTAGATCGATGAGACGTCTTTCGGATCCGTCTCGCACACTACCTGGCGCCAGCCTTGATCTCTTCGACGATCTCCGGATTGAGCAATGTCGAAACATCACCAAGACTGTCGGTGTCGCCGGAGGCCACTTTGCGCAGAATGCGGCGCATGATCTTGCCCGACCGCGTCTTGGGGAGCCCGCTGACTACCTGGATCTTATCGGGCTTGGCAATCGGACCGATCTCCCTGGTCACCACCCCACGCAGCTCCGCCTCGAATGCGGCCAGGTCACTCACCGGGTCCTGGGTGATCACGAAGGCATAGATTCCTTGCCCCTTGATGTCATGCGGATAGCCGACCACGGCAGATTCAACGACACCCGGATGTTCGTTGATGGCATTTTCCACTTCTGCCGTCCCCATCCGGTGTCCTGAGACGTTGAGTACATCATCGACGCGCCCGATCACCCGGTACCGCCCGTCCTCGTCGCGGCGCGCCCCGTCTCCGGTGAAGTATTTGCCAGGAAACGCCGCGAAGTAGGTAGTACGACAACGTTCATGATCTCCCCAGGTGGTTCTGAGGATCGACGGCCACGGTGCATCGACGCACAGCAAACCCTCAACATCATTGCCTTCAACCACATAGCCGTCCGGATCGACCAACGAGAGCTGGATCCCGGGCAAAGGATATGAGGCGTAGCACGGTTTCATGTCGGTGATGTTCGGCAGCGGAGTGATCAGGATGCCGCCAGTTTCGGTCTGCCACCAGGTATCCACGATGAAGCAGCGTCCTTTCCCAACCTTATGATAATACCATTGCCAGGCTTCTTCGTTGATCGGTTCACCCACGGACCCAAGGACCTTGATGGAGGAGAGATCATACCCTTCCACATATTGGTCGCCCTGGGCCATCAATGCCCGGATCGCGGTGGGAGCTGTGTAAAACTGGGTCACTCTATGCTTTTCGCAGACCTGCCAGAAACGCCCGGCGTCCGGATAGGTCGGCACCCCTTCAAACATGATGCCGGTGGCGCCGGCGAGCAGCGGCCCGTAGACGATGTAGGTATGGCCGGTGATCCACCCAATGTCAGCAGTGCACCAATAGACGTCTCCCGGATCGTACTGGAAGACATTTACAAAAGAATACTGGGCGTAGACCATGTATCCACCGCACGTGTGCAGCACCCCCTTGGGTTTCCCGGTAGAGCCCGACGTGTACAGGATGAACAATGTATCCTCAGCATCCATCACCTCAGCGGGGCAGTCCGTGGCCTCGCCGGCGACGACCTCATGCAGCCACTTGTCGTGTGCTGGATCCCAGCTGATGTCATCCCCGGTGTTCCGGTGCACAAGCACCGTCTCGATGCTCGGACAGCCCATGGCCATGGCGTCATCCACGACCTTCTTGACCGGGATGTACTTGGCGCCCCGGTTGTTGTAATCCGAGCAGATGACCATTTTGCATTCGGCGTCATTGATCCGATCGGCCAGTGCCTGGGCCGAGAAGCCGGCAAATACCACCGAATGGATCGCCCCGATCCGTGCACAGGCCAGCAAGCCGATCGCCAGCTCCGGAACCATCGGCATGTAGAAACAGACCCGGTCTCCCTTGGCAATCCCCAATTTCCTGAGTGCATTGGCCATTTTGCAGACCTCGGCATGCAGCTGCCGGTAGGTGAACGTCCGATGCGGCCTGTCCGGGTCGTTCGGCTCCCAAATGAATGCGATAGTATCGCCTTGCGTGGCGAGATGGCGATCCAGGCAATTTTCGGTGATGTTGAGTTGCCCGCCTTCGAACCATCGCACTTTGGGTTCTTCAAAATTCCATGACAGGACCTGATCCCATTTTTGACGCCATTGGAATGTAGCGGCGAGGCTGGCCCAAAATTGCTCCGGGTGTTCTGTGCTCTCGCGGTAGGCGCGGACGTAATCGTCGTGCGTACGCAGTCTCATCTGTTCTGATTTTGTCGGATCGAAAGATAGCCAATCTGGCAGGGGTCGGGATGCATCGAGAACATAGTTAGCGGTGATCACAGTCATTTGGAACATGTATGAGGCACGGGAAAGGGTGGTCAATGGCGACAGGGCACTTTTGTCAAGTGGCCGCAGGCGAAACGTGATTGCTGGCAATCATATTCCTGATGTGACAAGCGGTATCTGTCAGCCTGGTGCCGTGGATAAACGGTTGATGATGAGACGAAAGGCAAGAATGGAAGTCGCATGAGGCGGGCTGGAACCAACGGTGATATGTGTAGAATCGTTTTGGCAGAATGGGTGGAATTTGTCCAACTTACAAATGTTCCACAGGAGGGTTCGTATTATCACATAATACCAGATTCTGCCACGTGCGGCTACCCAGATTTTTACCACATAAACCACTACAATGGCCTATCCACGTTTCGACCTCTACCCGGCCAAAGCACAGGCACTCGCCCGTTTCTCGCGCACCCTTGGCCATCCCGAACGACTGCACATTATTGAAATGCTGAACCAGTATGAAGAACTTACCGTATCAGACCTCGTGAATTTGTCTCCACTGGCACTCCCCACCGTTTCGCAGCACCTGATCATTCTCCGCCGCGAACAACTCATCAATATCCGGGAACAAGTCCCCTACCTGTGGAATAGCCTGAACC
>JAWWBX010000092.1:0-13721 GCA_033720735.1 Saprospiraceae bacterium | reverse complement strand
TCGCGCCTGGGTGCACAGGGCTTGTTCCTGTTCGTGCTCGAGCTGGCGGCGTTCTTTGCAGTGACCATGGTAACGGTGCTCATCGTGCAGGGAGTACGCCGTATTCCCATCCAGTTTGCCAAGCGGATGGTCGGCCGGGGTACGCGTAATATCCCGCAGGCCGGAGTACGCGATTACATTCCACTCAAAGTGAATGCGGCAGGGGTCATGCCGATCATCTTTGCGCAGGCGCTGATGTTCCTGCCGATGACGGTGGCGCAATATTTATCGGGAGGAGATCAGACCGCCCTTGCCGGTGATGGCATCCTGGCGCAGCTGATGGATCCGTTCTCGTTCATTTCGAGCGTCATCGCCTTCTTCCTGGTCGTCATCTTCACCTACATCTATACCGCGCTGCTGGTCAACCCGCAGCAATACGCCGAATATCTCAAGCGGCAAAACGCGTTTATCCCGGGTATCAAACCGGGGAAGGCCACTGCTGATTTTATCGATACCACGACCACCCGTGTGACATTGCCCGGATCCATCTTTCTCGGGCTCATCACCATTGTTCCGGCGATCGCTTATGCCTTTGGGGTCAACCAGGGGTTTGCCATCTTCTTCGGGGGGACGTCACTGCTGATCCTGGTCGGGGTGGTACTGGATACGCTCCAGCAAATCGAGAGCCATCTGCTCATGCGTAAATATGACGGATTGGTCAAGTCCGGCCGGCTCAAGGGGCGCAGTGGTATGCAGGGCATCGGTGCCCCGATGTAGCGGGGATCGTGGTCTGTTCAATCCGGACAAGGCAAAAAGGCATTTCTACCTCAAGACGGTAGCCATGGTGTATTACAAAACAGCGGATGAAGTCGAACTGATCCGGCAAAACTGCCTGCTGGTGTGCAAGGCGCTGACGCATGTCGCGTCGCGGCTCAAACCAGGGATCAATGGCGCGGTGATCGATCGCGAGGCCGAGGAGTTGATCCGCGACCATGGCGCGGAGCCGGGATTCAAGGGATACCGGGGCTTTCCGGCAACGCTCTGCATCTCCGTCAACGAAGCCGTTGTCCACGGGATCCCGGGCAAGACGGAGTTCGTGGAAGGGGATATCGTGTCGGTGGATTGCGGGGTGCGACACAACGATTATTACGGCGACGCCGCGTACACATTTGCGATCGGGGAGATCGCGCCGGAGGTAGAAGAATTGCTGGTCGTGACCCGCGAGGCGCTGCGACGCGGCGTGGACCAGGCGGTTGCCGGCAACCGCCTGGGGGATGTCGGCTATGCGATCCAGGAGCTGGCCGAAAAACAGTTCGGGTTTGGCGTGGTCCGCGAGTTGGTCGGGCATGGACTCGGCCGGAATCTGCATGAGGCACCGGAAGTGCCAAATTACGGCAGGAGAGGGGCGGGCATGATGCTCAAGGACGGCCTGGTCATCGCCATCGAGCCGATGGTCAATCTGGGGCGCAAGGAAGTACAGCAGCTGGACGACGGCTGGACGGTGATTGCCCGCGACCGGAAACCCTCCGCGCACTACGAGCATACCGTGGCGGTACGCAAGGGAGAAGCGGATATTCTGTCAGATCACCGACCCATCGAGGAGGCGGTCAAAAATAACGTTGAACTCAAGGATATCTCGGGGAAAAACGCGATATTTGCAACCCAAAATTGAAAAATGGCCAAGCAACCACTGATCAAACAAGACGGGATCATCGAGGAGGCGTTGTCAAACGCAATGTTTCGGGTCCGTCTTGAGAACGATCATGTGCTGGTGGCAACGATCTCGGGAAAAATGCGGATGCACTACATCCGGATCCTGCCCGGGGACAAAGTGGCCGTTGAAATGTCGCCCTACGACCTGAGTCGTGGGCGGATTACATATCGGTACAAGTAAATAGCGTACAATGAAAGTACGGGCATCCATCAAGAAGCGTTCCGCTGACTGCAAGATCGTACGCAGGAAGGGGAAGCTGTACATTATCAACAAGAAGAATCCACGGTTCAAGCAGCGCCAGGGCTAGGCGCTAAATCGTTTGTGATATGGCGAGAATTTCAGGGGTAGACCTTCCCAGATCAAAGCGCGGCGTGGTAGGCCTGACCTACATCTTCGGTATCGGCCGCTCCAAGGCAGCTTCCATCCTCAACAAGGCCGGCATCAGCGAAGATGTCAAGGTGGAGGACTGGACCGATGACAATATCCGGACCATCGCCAGCATCATCCAGGAAGAGTTTAAGGTGGAGGGAGAGCTGCGGAGCGAGATCCAGATGAACATCAAGCGACTGATGGATATCGGATGCTATCGCGGTGTGCGGCATCGCCGCGGGCTGCCGGTGCGCGGCCAGCGTACCAGGACCAATGCCCGTACGCGGAAAGGAAAGCGCAAGACCGTTGCGAACAAAAAGAAGGCAACCAAATAACAGTAACGTCAGAGGATTGCTCTTATGGCAAAAGGGAGAAAACCAGCAAGGAAGAGGAAAGTACGAGTGGAGCCGGAAGGCTTCGCTTACATTCAGGCCTCTTTCAACAACATCATCATTTCGATGACCAACAAGCAGGGCCAGGTCATCTCGTGGGCCAGCGCCGGCAAAGCGGGGTTCCGCGGTTCCAAAAAGAACACGCCCTACGCGGCACAGGTGGCTGCCAGCAGCGCCGCCCAGGTGGCGTACGACGCCGGCATGCGGGCCGTCAAGGTGTTTGTGAAAGGTCCCGGTTCAGGCCGTGAGGCCGCCATCCGTGCCATCGATACTTCCGGTATCAAGGTGACCCGGATCCAGGACGTGACACCGCTTCCGCACAACGGCTGCCGCCCTCCCAAGAAACGCAGAGTGTAATCCAGATCAACAGGACAACCGAACATGGCAAGATATACCGGTCCCAAATCTAAAAAGGCTCGCCGCTTCGGTGAGCCGATTTTCGGCTACGACAAAACGCTCGAGCGCAAGAAGTACGGCCCGGGCCAGCACGGCCCGAGCAAGCGGCGGCGCCAGAAATCCGACTATGCGCTCCAATTGATGGAGAAGCAGAAAGCCAAGTACACCTACGGCGTGCTCGAACGCCAGTTCCGCAACCTGTTCGACAAGGCGAGCAGTACCGGTGGTGTGACCGGTGAAGTACTCCTGCAGTACCTCGAGTCTCGCCTGGACAACACCGTCTTTCGCCTGGGTATTGCCCCGACACGGCGGGCCGCGCGTCAGCTCGTCTCGCACAAGCACATCCTCGTCAATGGCGTGGTCACCAATATCCCCTCCTGCCTCCTGCGCCCCGGAGACATCATTTCGGTGCGCGGAAAATCAAGGCATTTCGAAGTGATCCGCGACAGTATCGCGATCAAATCGGACGTGCGCAAATTCCCCTGGCTGGAGTGGAACCCCGATCGCTTTGAGGGCAAGTTTATCGAATACCCTGAACGCGAAGCAATTCCGGAGAACATCAACGAACAGTTGATTGTTGAACTCTACTCGAAGTAACCCTGATTGCGCAAACGGTGCGTCCGGGACAAAGTTTTAACAACCACAATTAACGCGATCGATGAGCATTCTCAATTTTCAGAAACCTGACAAGATCATCCTGCAGAAAGCGACAGACTTTCACGGGCTGTTCGAGTTCAAACCCCTTGAGCCGGGATTCGGCCAGACAGTGGGCAACTCACTGAGACGTGTGCTCCTGTCGTCACTGGAAGGCTATGCCATCTCTGCAGTGCGGATCGCCGGTGTGGACCACGAATTTTCCACGATCAACGGCGTCCTCGAGGACGTGGTTGATATCATTCTCAACCTCAAGCAGGTACGCCTCAAGCAGATCCTGCAGGACGACTCGCTCCAGGAGGAGAAGGTCTATCTCACGATCAGCGGTAAGGAGGAGTTCAAGGCTGGCGACATCGAGGATCACACCAACGTCTTCAAGGTGATGAACCCAGACCTGGTGATCTGCCATATGGAGCCGTCGGTCAACCTGGAAATGGAGCTGACGGTGACCAACGGTCGCGGCTACGTGCCGGCCGACGAGAACCTGCCGAAGGATGCGCCCATCGGTGTGATCCCGGTCGATGCGATCTACACACCGATCAAGAATGTGGCATATCAGATCTCGAATACGCGTGTCGGGCAGCGTACCGACTATGAGAAACTGACGATCGAAGTGCAGACGGATGGCACGATTCATCCCGAGGAGGCCATCAAGGAAGCGTCACGCATCCTGATCCAGCATTTGATGCTGATCACTGATGAGAACATCACGTTCAACGACGCGACCAGCCGCGAAGAAACCATCGTCGACGAGCATATCCTGCACATGCGGAAACTGCTCAAGACATCTCTGGAGGATCTCGATCTGTCCGTCCGCGCATACAATTGTCTGAAAGCAGCCAAGATCAACACCCTCGGTGAGCTCGTGAAATATGACACGCACGAACTCCTGAAGTTCCGCAACTTCGGTAAGAAGTCGCTGGTCGAGATCGAGGAACTGCTGCAGAACAAAGGACTAACCTTCGGCATGGATCTGTCGAAGTACAAGCTCGACGAAGAATAATCATGGCGGGCACAGGCCCGCTCAGTTGCGATAACCGCGAGGTGTCGCGAAGACCAAAATTCTCGGAGTCATGAGACACGGAAGAAAATTTAACCACCTCGGCAGAAAAAAAGGCCACCGCAGAGCACTGCTCGCGAACATGGCTTCTGCGCTGATCCGATACAAGCGGATCAACACGACGCTGGCCAAGGCCAAAGCCCTGCGCCAGTATATCGAGCCACTGGTCACCAAGGCCAAGGCCAACACCACCCACGCCCGCAGGGTCGTCTTCAGCTACGTGCAGGACAAACAGGCCGTGACCGAGCTCTTCGGACCGGTCCGCGAAAAGGTCGGTGATCGCCCCGGCGGGTACGTCCGCGTTATCCGTACCGGTTTCCGCCAGAGCGACGGTGCCGAGATGGCGATGATCGAATTTGTGGACTTCAATGAGCACTACGTGGCTCCCCGCGGTGGAGAGAAGGTTAAACCAGGCCGCCGCCGCACGCGTCGTGGACGCAAGAAAAGTACGACCGAAAGCGCTGCCGCTGTAGCAACGGCTGTAGGTGCCTCGGAAGAGGAATAACAATGGATTCGTTGTGGATAAAAAAGAGCGACGCCGCCGTGGTATCGCTCTTTTTTTATACCCAGATCTCTCAGTGGGACGAGCCGCAGGTAAATAATATATTTGCACAACACATATATGTTTCCCTATGATACAAGACACCGTTGCTGACAAAGCCATCCTTTTACTCGAAGACGGTACCATGTTTGAAGGCCGGGCAGCCGGCAAGATCGGTACCACCGTGGGCGAGATCTGCTTCAATACCGGGATGACCGGGTATCAGGAGGTATTTACTGACCCCTCGTATTTCGGTCAGATCCTGGTAGCGACCAATGCACATATTGGTAACTATGGCATCAAGAACACCGATGTCGAGTCGGACCGCATCCAGATCGCCGGCTTCATTTGCAAGAACTTCACCAACGAGTTTAGCCGTCAGCTGGCAGACCAGTCGATCCAGGAGTATTTCGAACAGGAAGGTCTCGTCTGTATCTGTGATGTGGATACCCGTGCCATCGTGCGCCACATCCGCTTCAAGGGAGCCATGAATGCCGTCATATCATCCGAGCATCGTGATATGGAAACATTACGCAAGATCCTGGATGCGGCGCCTTCCATGCAGGGACTTGAGCTGGCCTCGCAGGTGACGACCGACAAGGTGTACTACTTCGGCAATCCCGAGGCAGAATACCGGATTGCGGCGCTTGATTTCGGGATCAAAAAGAATATCCTGCGCTGTTTCGAAGAGCGGGGATGCTACATCGCGGTTTTCCCGGCCAAAACCCCCTACTCAGACCTGCAGGCCTTTGCGCCGCATGGATACTTCCTGAGCAACGGGCCCGGTGACCCGGCTTCGATGGACTACGCCATTGAAACGGCGCGTCAGATCCTGGCGGATGATCAACCCTTGTTCGGGATCTGTCTCGGCCACCAGATCCTGGCACTGGCGATGGGGATCGACACCTTCAAGATGCACCATGGCCACCGCGGGATCAACCATCCCGTGAAAAACCTGGATACGGGTGTCGGAGAGATCACCAGTCAGAATCACGGCTTTGGCGTTGACCCGGACTCCATCCAGGCGGCGTCCGATCTCGTGGAGGTCACCCATGTCAATCTCAACGACCAGTCGATTGAAGGAATGCGGGTGAGGAACAAGAAAGCCTTTTCTGTCCAGTTTCATCCGGAATCATCCCCCGGCCCGCATGATTCGCGTTACCTCTTTGATGTCTTTATCAAGCTGATGGCGCCCTCGGAAGTTCTGCAATCGGTATGAGTGCCATCATCGATATCAGGGCGCGCGAGATCCTGGACAGTCGCGGCAATCCCACCGTCGAAGTAGACATCCTCACAGAGGCGGGTTACCTGGGGCGGGCAGCAGTGCCCTCCGGAGCGTCTACGGGCCAGTATGAGGCACTTGAATTGCGCGATGGGGACCAGGGCCGGTATGGCGGAAAAGGCGTGCAAAACGCCTGTAAACATGTCGAAGAGGCCATCGCTGAGACCATTCTGGGTATGGAGGTGCAGGATCAGCGGGATATTGACCATGCCATGCTCGAGCTGGACGGGACGGCCACCAAATCGCGGATCGGCGCCAATGCGATCCTCGGAACCAGCCTGGCGGTCGCCCGGGCAGGGGCTCAGGAGCAGCACTTGTCACTGCATCGATATATTGGCGGGGTCAACGCTCACATCCTGCCAGTGCCCATGATGAATATCCTGAATGGCGGCTCACACGCCGACAACAGCATTGACTTTCAGGAGTTCATGATCGTGCCGGTTGGCGCCGATCGTTTTCAGGAGGCCTTGCGGATGGGAGTGGAGGTCTTTCACCAGCTCAAAGCTGTGCTCAAGGACGCCGGCCATTCCACCAACGTGGGCGATGAAGGCGGATTTGCACCCAATCTCGGCTCCAATACCGAAGCCATCGAAACGGTCCTGACGGCCATCGAGCGCGCGGGATTCCGACCCGGCGAAGACATCCTGATCGCCATGGACGCGGCGGCATCGGAATTTTATGAAAAAGAGAGTGGCAAGTACCACCTGCACAAGTCGACTGGTGACCGGCTCGATCCGGAAGACCTCATTGTGTTTTGGAAGGACTGGTGCGACAAGTACCCCATCTTCTCGATCGAGGACGGACTCTACGAGGACGACTGGGCGGGGTGGGAGAGTCTCACCAGGGAGATCGGCGATCGTGTCCAGCTGGTGGGAGACGATCTGTTTGTGACCAATACCGACCGCCTGCGACGCGGGATTGACACCAGTGTGGCCAATTCGATCCTCATCAAGCTCAATCAGATCGGCTCTTTGAGCGAAACCATTGACTGTATTCAGATGGCGCGCAGCAACGCGTACACCACCGTGATCAGCCACCGCTCAGGAGAGACTTCCGACACCTTCATTGCCGATCTGGCAGTAGCACTCAATGCCGGTCAGATCAAGACGGGCTCCGCCTCGCGGTCTGACCGTGTGGCCAAATACAACCAGTTGCTCCGGATTGAGGAAGAGCTCGGTGAAATGGCCGTTTATCCCGGTCGCGCACTCCTCGGCTAAAGGCACGATAAAATGATTATCTTAGCCTGACTCTGTTAAGGCTCAAAAGATGAAAACTCTGTCTCTGATCAGGATGTGGGTTGCGCGGCTGCGTCAATCCAGGTGGCTGACAAAGTACACCATCGCATTTTCCATTTTCCTCATTTGGATGGTCTTTTTCGATAAGCACAATCTGATCGTGCAGTATCGGTTGCAACAGACGTTACATCAGATGGAGCAGGAAGTGGAGCGGTACGCCGGTGAGTTGGCGGCAGCCGAACGCGAAAAGCAGGAGCTCGAGACTCACAACGAGCGCTATGCACGCGAGAAGTACTACATGCACCGGCCTGATGAAGAGGTATTTGTGATCGCAAGAGAGTAGACAAACACCACAGAAAGCACAAATCCATGAGTGTACTCGTCAATCGGGACAGCCGGGTTGTCGTGCAGGGCATGACCGGCAGCGAAGGAAGTTTCCACGCACAGCAAATGATCGAATACGGGACGCAAGTCGTCGCAGGGGTGACGCCGGGTAAAGGCGGATCAACACACCTCGACCGCCCCGTCTTCAACACGGTCGAGCAAGCCGTCCGTGAGGCCGGTGCCAATACCAGCATCATCTTTGTGCCGCCTCGTTTTGCTGCCGATGCCATCATGGAAGCGGCAGATGCCGGTGTCGCCGTGATCGTGTGCATCACCGAGGGTATTCCGGTACAGGACATGACCCGCGTCAAGGCTTTTATCGACGACCGGCCATGCCGGCTGGTCGGCCCCAACTGTCCCGGCGTCATCACGCCCGGACAGGCCAAAGTGGGCATCATGCCGGGGTTTATCCATACTCCGGGCTCAATTGGCATCGTGTCGCGCTCCGGCACCCTGACCTACGAGGCAGTCGATCAGGTCACCAAGGCGGGCCTGGGCCAGTCCACGTGCATCGGCATTGGTGGCGATCCGATCGTCGGTACCACCACGCGCGATGCGGTGCAGCTACTGATGGAAGACCCTGAGACTGAAGGCATCATTATGATCGGCGAGATCGGTGGTAACATGGAAGCGGATGCGGCGCACTGGGTCCGCGAACACGGTACCAAGCCGGTGGTGGGCTTTATCGCCGGGCAGACAGCACCGAAAGGCCGCACGATGGGGCACGCAGGCGCCATCATCGGTGGTAAAGATGATACTGCCGAGGCAAAAATGGCCGTGATGGCGGAGTGCGGGATCCACGTGGTCAAATCACCCGCCGAAATCGGTGCGACGATGCGCGAGGCCCTGGGAACACCTGCGCTATAGCAGCACACGCTGCTCTTCCTTGAGATTGTCGTCCAGCTTCATCAGCGGGATCTCCACGTAGAATTTCGTGCCCTTACCTTCTTCCGTTTCGAAATAGATCCGCCCGTTGAAGGTCTCCACGATATTGGCTGAGATAGCGAGACCCAGACCGGTGCCCGATGACTTGGTGGTAAAGTTGGGGCGGAACACCTTGTCCTTCATCTCATCCGAGATCCCGGTGCCATTGTCCTTGATGACGATCAGGGCTTTGTCGCGCCGCCTTTCCAGAGAAATGTTGATGTTTCCCCGTTTGTCATCCGGGATCGCCTGGATGGCATTCTTGACGACATTGTTGAGGACACGCACGACCTGCGTGCGGTCGGCAAACACGTAGATGTCCTGGATCGGCACATAGAGCTGAATGTCCATGTCCTCCCGCTTGCGGAACAGGTCGTGTACGGATGCGACCACCTCGTTGAGCAGGACCTTCTCATTGGAGGCCTGGGGCATCTTGGCAAAATTGGAGAATTCGGAGGCGATCGTCGAGAGGTTCTCGATCTGTTCGATGAGCGTTTCGCTGACCCGCTTCACGAGCTGGCGCAGCTGGTCGGGTGACGTGCTCAGGCCGTTCTGGAGGTACTGGATGCTGAGCTTCATCGGGGTGAGCGGGTTCTTGATCTCGTGTGCGACCTGTTTGGCCATCTCCCGCCACGCCATGTCCCGCTCGGTGAGTGCCATCAGTTGCGCGCTCTCATCCAGCTTGTTGATCATCGCATTGTAGTCATTGATCAATGCGCCGATCTCATCGTCGATGCCCCACTGGATCTCCTCATTTTTCTTTCCGATGTTGAGTTGTTTGAGCTTTTCACCCAACTGTGCCAGGGGCCGGGTAATGGAGTTGGCCACTCCAATGGCGAGTGCCACCGCGATCAGGAACAGGAACACGTAGGCGTTGAGGATGGTCCCGAAGAACCTGGATCCCGTATCGGTTTGCGCCTGGATCATGGCCGTGCCGGGAAGTTCGATATACCCGTAGTGCTGGCCGGTGTCATCACGCAAGGCCAGCATCCCCTTGTAAGCTGGCGTGTTGCCCAGGTCTGTCTCTTCCACACTGTAACTGCGTGCACTCTGGTCCATTTCGAATTTCTGAACAAAGGACATCTTGATCGCAGACCGACCGGCCTGACCCGACTCGTCGACGCTTTGCAGGATCAGGCTGCCGGTCGGGTCGTAGATCTTGGCGCGTCGGTTGTAGACGTAGGCGATCCCGGCAATACGGGGGATCAGCGTCTTGTTTTGCAGTAGGCTGTCAGCACTGGGGACGGCCTGGGTGATCGAGGTTGCGATCGCGCGCATGCGGTCCTCGAAATACTTCTTGTCCTTGTCTTCCGAGGTGTTGCGGAGATAGAAGACCGTGACAAACCCGATGATCACAAACGACAGGATGATCAGGAAAACGATCGCGACCTGGATCCGGTTGCGCAGGGTGGGGCGGGATGAGAAGGAGAGGTTGAGCCAGTCAGGCAGAAACCGGAAGAACGAATTGGCCAGGGTGATAAAGAACAGAAAGATGTTGAACAGGGCGAAGATGTACGAGAACAAGGATACCACCTGCATCAGGCCGCTGTTGCGTTTGCCCACGAGTACCGCAAGGTCACCGGTGGCATAGCCGATCTCGCTTCGGTCACGGTTGCCCAGGGTGAATACCGGCGAGTTTGTCGTTTGTCCGGGGAGCACCACCGGATACGTGTAGTTGTAGTTGAAGGCCAGCTTCTGGTCCTTGAAGATGCCGATACTGTAGCGCGACGAGATACCCGGCAGACGTTGCACCATGGCGTCCTCGATCTCTTCTTCTGCCGAGAGGTCAACGGCCAGGGATGCGGCCAGCTCAAGGCGGTCCTGCTCGTCCCGGTCATTTTGGTAGTTATGCAGCAGGCTGGCCTCAAAGCCGGCGATCAGCATGGACCAGCAGATCACCCAGATCACCGACCGGTTGGTTGACTCGTTGAATAGATCGAACAGGATCAGCAGGCTGAGGACGGCCAGGTAAAACCCGAAGAGCGGCAGGTTCAGGCCGAGCATCGAGGTAAACGCCAGGCTCAGCAGGCTGGCAATGACCAGATCGATGATGCGGCGATACAACGAAGGCTGCAGCACCGGCAGGTCGCGCAGCAAGCGCTGTCCAACGACAAAAATGCCAAAGAGGATGCTGGCAAAACCGGTAAAGACGGCTGCGTTATTCAGATTGACAAAGCTGATCTGCTCGAGCTCCAGCGGCAGCGAGGTGTACATGATCAGCATGCGCTGAACCCAGGCAAAGAGCCCGAGACTGAGGATGAGGATCAGGTACGAGCCCACCGAGATCACGTTGCGCTCGAGACGGGAAAGCGTCGACGAGACCGGTGGCACCGGTGTCCGCGAGATCAGGATAGCGATAATGGTAAACAGTCCTGCATCGAGCAGGAAGTCACCCAGGCTGTAGGGAAATCCCTCCCAGAGTTGGATCGGTTGCAGCAGCGGGATCTCATCGAAGGTATCGTGATACCCGGTGAGAAAGGTCAGACCGCGCAGCACCACCAGGCTGCCCGCGGTCACCGCCGTCGAGAGGCGGGCGTGCCGGTCTGAGGTGCGCTCACCCAGCCACTGGCGCAGGAGCAGCACCGATGAAGCGCCGGCCATCAGCCCAAACAGCAGGAGCAGTAATTGTTGCCAATAGCCGAGTTTTTCTTTGAGGAAATGCAGGGTGCAGATGGGGCTTCCTTCCTGGGTCCTGATCTGTTGCCAGGCGGCACTGCCGGCGGTATGGTCGGGTCCTGAGCGCACCTGGATGGAATGCCGCTCCACCTGGCCGGAGAGGATCGGGATCTTGGCGTAGGCCTTGTACGAGACAAAATCGTGGTAGAGCGCGTACTCCTTGATCAGGTAGTCGCTCAGATGGTCGGAGGCTACCAGCGGCGGGTCCTGTCCGGAGATCAGTCCCGGGTCAATGATCAAGCCCGGCTTACTCCAGTAAAGCAGCGAGTCGCCCTGGTAGAGGTAGATGGTGTAGGGCTTTTCAGCCAACGCCTGCATTTTCTCGATGACCGCATTGGTGACCCGCGCCTTCCCCTGGACGACGTCGAGCAGGTTCTTGAAGAATTGCCGGTCAAGCAGGGAGGCGCTGACCCCGGCCTCGAGGGTGTTGAGGCTTTGCTGGACGCTGTGTGCGATGCTGCGCTCGCGATTGGCCCGGATCTTCTTGTTGGTCGCAGCAAACATGCCGATGACACTCAGTGCCAGACAGACAGCCAGGATCTTGACCCGAACCGAAGACCGCGAGAAGCTCAATATTCAGATTAAAAGATAATCAGATATATAACCTGATAAAAGTAAGCATTTTATGAATATACATCACAGGTTATATGAAAAGGTGGGGATGGCTGGAATTTCCCTGCCTACCTTTGGGTTATGGACAATGGACCATTGGTTCCTGTCGCTGCGATACGAAGGTATCGCGGAGGAAAGTCCGGACAACGCAGAGCGCCGTACCACCGATAAAAGTGGGCTTCCCGGGGGAGACGCCGGGGAGACAGAAAGTGTCGCAGAAAACAAACCGCCCCCCTTCGCCAAGGCTTCAGGGGGCAAGGGTGAAAACGTGCGGTAAGAGCGCACGCCTTTCCGCAGCAATGCGGGATGGAGACAAACCTTGCGGGTTGTAATGCCACGTATATTCCGGTTGGCCTTTGGCCAGGAGAGTTGCTCGCTCAAGATCCCGCCACCGGCGGGATTCCGGAAGGGGTAGGCAGCACAGATAAATGACAGGAGTCCCCGCCTTTGGCGGAGGGAACAGAATCCGGCTTACGAAGATGGTTCAAATGAAAAGCCCCGGTGCAGAGCATCGGGGCTTTGTTGTCTTGCGAAGTATACACTTTCGAAGTCTTTGAGACTTCGAAAGTGTTCCCTCTCCGGGTTTCTGAGCCAGTCCCTATTTTCGTTTCGATGAACGACATCCTCCGTTATATTCTTGCTGGAATTCAAATTTATGGGGGTGTCATTGGGATCGTTACCCTTGGCGTCCTGGAGATGCCGTGGTTCTTCAAGTGGTTGGGGTTGACGTTGTTCATCCTGTCTGTTGTCAGCGGTATGTTGCTTGGACTCAACAGGAAATTGGGCTTCCCATTGTCAAGGCTGAACTTCGCCCTGCAGGTAGTTGGTGTTGGTTTGCTTTCAACCTTTCTTTTCAACTATCATTCTGGCGTACATATCTCCCTGGGAATGGACTTCGTTGAAACGTCCGTCATCATATTCAATTTTGGACTGTACTCGGAGTTTGCAGCTGGTTTAGGAACCGCTGTGGATGACAATCACGTCATGATCAATGTATTCGCGATATGGTGCTTTGCAAAGTGCATGCGGGTAGAATCTGGTGATTCGCAGAATAAGCTTGAATAGGACCTGAGCACAGGGGATAAAAGGTACTTCGCCCTGGCCTGGGTTGATACGGCTTGCTCCGACCATCGGGTATTAACTAACTTGAGAACTATTAATGACACATTAAGCAATTGCGCACCTATGAAGCAGATACTGGCAGTTGCGTTCCTCTATGGTGCATTGATCACCGGGAGCACTGCTCAGGAGTTTGAGCCACTGGCCCCGCGTCCTGCAATCGACACGTTCTTTGGTCAGACTGTCGAGGATCCGTACCGATTCCTGGAAGATATGACTGACCCGGCTACCCGCGAATGGCTGGATGCGCAAAGAGAAGCCGGTCAACGCGTCCTGACGAGGTGCCTGAACAAAGTCGATGCGTTTACTGACATTGACAAGCTCTCGTACGTGGATTTTGATCTCCTGACCAAGGACGGAGATTATTATTTCTATGTCGCCTAT
>JAWWBX010000091.1:0-13725 GCA_033720735.1 Saprospiraceae bacterium | reverse complement strand
AGTTTACCGGAATGTTGTCGCTTGGGGACTGGAAGTACGCCAGTAACCCGACAGCACGCGGAACGAACATTGACACGCAGCAACCGGTGGCCGATGCCACACTGTTCATTGACGGACTGGAAGTGGGTGATGCCGCACAGACGACATTCAATATTGGTGTGACCTATGAGATCACCAACGGACTGAGGGTCTATGCCGATTACTACACTGCATCACGCCTGTTTGCGCAATATGATGTCGACGATCCCGACTTCTTCGTTGAGGGAGCTGCAAGTGTGATCGAGCTGCCGTCCTATTCACTGGTGGATGCCGGGATCTCTTACAACTTTGATCTGGGCGATGACCTGCGTGCCTCGCTCCGTTTCAATATGAACAATGTGTTTGATGAACTGTACATCTCTGAGCTGGTGACCAACAATACCGATGATTTGTACAGCAACCGGGGTATTTTCGGCTTCGGCCGCACCTGGAACACCGGTCTGAAGTTGTACTTCTAGGAGATCGGGTTACCTTTAAGACGTGATTGCGTTTTGGCGCGATCATACCCACTCTTTATAAAGAGGCCGCTCCGGATTTCCGGAGCGGCTATTTTTTTATCTTTAAAGGGACACATAAACTCATTCACACTAATTCCTTTTTCCATGAAAAAGCTTCTTACCAGTCTTGTTCTTGCCCTGTGCGCGACCTTCGCCCTGGCGCAGGATATTGTCATTACCTGCGTATTCGACGGACCACTGTCTGGCGGATTGCCCAAGGGGGTGGAGTTGTACTGTATTGATGAAATTGACCTGTCCCTGCTCGGCATCGGAGGTGCCAACAACGGGGGGGGGTCGGACAGTATTGAGTACCAGTTTCCAGCAGGCGTAGCACCTGCCGGATCTTACCTGTACGTGAGCTCCGACAGTGCGGGGTTTGCCGACTTCTTCGGGTTCAACGCGGACTACGTGACCGAAGGCACCCCCAATGCCATGGCCATTAATGGGGATGATGCCATCGAATTGTTTTACAACGGGACGGTCATTGATGTTTTTGGAGACATCAATACCGATGGCACCGGCCAGCCATGGGAGTATCTCGACGGCTGGGCTGCCCGCAAGCCGATGACTGGTCCTGATGGCAGCACCTTTGTGCTCAACAACTGGAACTTCAGCGGGGTCGATGCGCTGGATGGAGAGACGACCAATGCCACCGCCGCCAATCCGGTACCGTTCCAAACCTACACCGACACCACCGGAGGAGGCGGTCCTGACGCCACTGTCATCCTGCAAAATCTGGCATTTACGCCACGCGATCTGACCATCGAGATCGGTCAGACTGTGCGCTTCACCAATGTCGAGGCGAATACCGAACACAATGTCAACGGCAGCCTGAACGATTATCCCTGTAATCCTTTCGGGTTTTTCAGTGGCGCCGCGGAGGATGGCCCATGGGATTTTGATGTCACCTTCAATCTCGCCGGCTTCTATGACTACCAATGTGATCCGCATACAGATTTTGACATGTTCGGGACGATCACGGTGGTGGATCCGGACGAACCGATCTACTTTGCGGATGCGATCGGCAACGTGACCGATGAAGATGCCAACGGCATTGCCTTGTCACTCGGACAGCCGGTCACGCTCACCGGGGTTGTCTATGGTGCCAATCTCCGACCGCCGGGCCTGTTGTTCAATATCATCGACCAGCAGGGCGACGGGATCACCATATTCAAGGATGCGGCCGACTGCTACGAGGTCTTCGAGGGGGATGAAGTATCCGTGGCAGGTACGATCACCCAGTTCAATGGCCTGACACAGTTGACCGTTGCCAAGGCGGTCACGGTCAACTCGATCGGTAACCCGCTGACAGACCCGGTCCTGGTCACCGTTCCGCTCAGCGAAGAAACGGAAGGCAAGTTCATCCGGATCGAGGACGTCATGGTGGACAGCATTATTCAGACAGGAGGCTCAGGCTGGAATATTTTTGGCAGCAACAGCAACGGCAATTATGTCGTACGGCTTGATTCCGACGTCTTTGCCGACGCGCCCTACGAAGGCAAGGTCATCTCGGTCAACGGGCTGGGAGGGCAGTTCGACTCGAGTGAGCCCTATACCGACGGCTATCAGCTGCTGCCACGCGGCCCGGGTGATATCGAAGAAACCTTGTCGGCGGTTCAGTTGCCAGCAAGTGCGGTGGAAATGTTTCCCAATCCGGCAGGCGATCTCGTTTCCGTCAGGAGTGATTTGCCAATGCAGGAAGTACGGGTCTTCGACCTCCGTGGACAACTGGTGACGACGATCGACGGGCGCCGCGCGGAGCTGCCACTGGGCGCCATGCTGCCCGGTACGTACGTAGCACAGGTGATCACTGAACAAGGTGTATGGACGGGGCGCCTCATAAAACTCTAGTGCGGTAAAACGCTGACAGTACGTTCGACGTTGTATAGGACGTCATGAGGAAACTAGGGATTGCACTTTCAGGGGGTGGCACACGAGGCATGGTGCACGTCGGCGCCTTGCAGGCGCTGGCCGAGCACGATATCCACCCGGATGTGATCGCCGGGACCAGTGCCGGGTCGGTGGTCGGAGCGCTGTACGCTTACGGCTACGAACCGCATGAGATCAAGGGGTTTGCACATCACCGCAACCTGATTCGCATTTTCGCGTTCAAGATCCCCAACAAGGGGTTCGTCAGGCACTCCTTTCTGCAGAAGCAACTGCGCCGCTATTTACCGCAGAATGACTTTCATGTCCTGAAGAAGCCGTTTTACGTCACGGTGGCAAATCTCAATTCCGGCAAACCGGAGAGCTGGTCTGAAGGGCCGCTCATCGATCTGATCGTGGCTTCGTGCTCGATCCCGATCCTGTTTGAGCCGGTTGAGATCGGCGGGCAGCTGTACGTCGATGGAGGCCTGTTGCAAAACCTGCCGGCCGAATCGATCCGTCCACATTGTGACGTACTCGTCGGGATCAATCTGGTGCCGCGTCTGGAGCTGTCTCATGACGACATGAAATCGGTGATCGGCATTGGTTCGCGCTGTTTTGACCTCGCCGCCCTGAACAATATCAAGCCGCAATTGCAGTTTTGCGATCTGGTGATCGAACCTGATGCCATTCAGGACTACAGCCGCTTCAATTTCCGGCAAATTGACAAGATGTATGAGATCGGCTACGAAGAGACCCTGGAACATATCGACGGGATCAAGGAACTCCTGGCCGGAGTGAGTGAAACTGCGCAATCGTAGCGAGACTTTCGAAGTCTCGAGACTTCGAAAGTCTCGCTCAATTCAGCGAGACCGACCAGTCTTTGGTATCCCGGATGTTGACATCGATATCTTCCTTGAGGGTGGTCGCCAGTGACAGCCCGACGTAGTCGACGTGGATGGGAAAAGATTTGTGCTTGCGATCCACCAGCACGGCCACGCGGACTTTGCGGGGGAGTGTCTCCAGCAGCGGCTTGACGGCGTAGAAGATCGTGCGGCCCGTATTGGCGACATCGTCCACAATGATGAGGGAGCTGTCGGCCAGGGCTTTGATGGGCATGCCGATGGTCACTTCCTGCGATAACGGATTGGCGGGATTGAGTTTGATCTGGGTCAGGATGATCTCCTGGTGCGCGATGGCCTTCAATTCCTTGCGCAGCAACCGCGCGAAGGTCATGCCATTGTTGTTGATGCCACCCAGGATGATGCGTTTTTCATCGAAGTTGTTCTCCAGGATCTCGATGGCGAGACGCTTGATCTTCTCCTTGATTTGTTGTTTGTCCAGGATTTTCATGTCGACACGGTTTGGCGAAATCGGCTGTGCACGAGATCACTATCTTAGTCGCTCAAAGTTAATATTCCCCGGTGGTCCAACAGGTCATATTCATCATTGTCACCCTGGCTGCTGGCTGGTGGGCGGTGAGGCAATACCGCAGGATCTGGCGCAACATCCAGCTTGGACAAGAAGAGGAGATCGGCGGTGATGCCGGTCAACGATGGCGCAATGTGCTCCTCGTGGCCTTCGGGCAGCAGAAGATGTTCAAGAACTGGTTGCCCGCCATTTTCCACCTGTTCATCTACGTGGCTTTTGTGATCACCCAGATTGAACTCATTGAGATCATGGTGGACGGCTTCACCGGCCGGCACCGCATCTTTGCCGGATCGCTGGGCGGGTTTTACACGTTTGTCATCAGCACGATCGAAGTCCTCTCCTTACTTGCGCTGATCGCCACGGTGATCTTCCTGGCACGGCGCAACCTCTTGCGCATTCCGCGTTTCAGAAAGCCTGAAATGACATCATGGCCGGTGCTGGACGCCAACCTTATTCTGATCGGGGAAGTGTTGCTCATCATCGGTATTTTTTCCATGAACAGCGCAGATATCGTTTTACAGGGAATGCGCCCCGATGACTATCATGCCACCGGGCAGTTCTTGCTGAGCAGTCAGGTCGGGCCGGCGCTCTTCGGCAATCTGCCGGCAGATACGCTTGTGGCGGTGGAGCGCAGTGGCTGGTGGCTGCATTATCTGGTGGTGCTGGGATTCCTCAACTACCTCCCGCGCTCCAAGCACCTGCACATATTGCTGGCATTTCCCAATACCTACTTTGCACGGCTGCGGTCCCGTGGGCAGATGGACAACATGCCGGAGATCCAGCAGGAAGTACGCTCGATGCTGGGGCTGGCAGCGGAGACGGAGCCTATGGCTGACGATGATCTCCCGGAATTCGGGGCGAAAGATGTCTTCGACCTCAGTTGGAAGACGCTGCTTGATGCATACACTTGCACAGAGTGCGGGCGATGTACAGCAGTTTGCCCGGCTAACCTTACCGGCAAGAAGCTTTCTCCGCGGAAGGTCATGATGGACATTCGCGACCGCGTTGAGGAGGTATCGCAAAAACTGGAGTCTGGTAACCCGGAATTCATACGTGAAGAGGCAAGGGGAGAAGGTGCCCGTCTGACTGCCGATAACTTCGACGACGGCCGCAGCCTGTTCGACCTGACGACTCCGGAAGAGCTGCATGCCTGCACCACGTGCAATGCGTGTGTGGAGGCATGTCCTGTGCTGATCGATCCGCTGCGTCCCATCCTGGCAATGCGCCGATATGAGATCCTGACCCTATCGCAGGGTCCGCCAGACTGGACGCCCATGTTCACCAGCCTGGAGAATACTGGCTCGGTGTGGCAAATGCAGGAGGAGCGGGAGGCCTGGACGGAAGAGAATGAAACATGATCAACCGAATAGCGTGCACATGAAGATTGCGACCATGGCGGAAATGCAGGCTCGAGGCGAGGTACCCGAGATCCTGTTTTGGGTGGGATGCGCCGGAAGCTTCGATGCGCGCGCCCAGCGGGTGTCGCGGGCATTCGCTGAATTATTGACCAGGGCCGGCATCTCCTTTGCCATCCTCGGCAATGAGGAGAGCTGTACAGGCGATCCCGCCCGGCGTGCGGGCAACGAATTCCTGTTCCAGATGCTCGCACACCAGAATATCGAGACACTCAATGGCTACGGCGTAACGCGCATCGTTACGACATGTCCGCATTGCTTCAATACACTGCGCAATGAATACCCGGAACTGGGAGGTCACTACGAGGTCGTGCATCACACGATGCTGCTGGACAACCTGATCAAGGAGGGACGACTGCAGTTAGCGCCCGCCGACGGTCAGACGGTTACCTATCACGACTCGTGCTACCTGGGCCGGGTCAACGAAGAGTACCAGGCACCGCGCTCGGTACTGCAGGCCCTGCGCGCCGACCTTGCTGAAATGCCGCGCTGCAAATCGAATGGCCTGTGCTGTGGTGCCGGTGGTGCCCAGATGTTCAAGGAAGACGAGCCGGGCGACAAACGCATCAATACCGAGCGCGTCGAAGAGGCCGTCGCAACAGGTGCCGGCATTGTCGCGGCCAACTGTCCCTTCTGCATCACCATGCTGCAGGACGGGATCAAGGAAATGGAGCGGGAGGACGTCATGGTCTATGATATTTCGGAACTCATTCTCAACCAGCTGGCATGAACGCTGTTGTATCTGACATGGAGGCGATCAACACCTTTGCATCGGAATCACGCGTCTGGGTCTACCAGGGTCACAAGGCCGTTCCGGCCGACAAGCGGGATGCGGTACGCCGCGTGGTTGCAGATTTTGCGACCCGCTGGACAAGTCACAATCATCAATTGAAAGCTTACGGCGATCTGTTGTATGACCGCTTTCTCGTGCTGGTGGCGGATGAAACGCAGGCTGGTGCAAGTGGTTGCTCGATCGACACATCAGTCAGATTCGTACAGCAGCTTGGTGAACAACTGGCGATCGACTTCATGGATCGTTTGCATTTTACCTACCTGGACAGCGATGGTGCGGTGCACAGTGTACACAAGGATCACCTGCCAACGGCCTACCAGAACGGCGAAGTCACAGATACCACTTTGATGTTTGACAATCTGGTGCGGACCAAGGGGGATTTTACTCAGAGATGGCTGGTGCCGCTGGGCGAAAGCTGGATGAAACGATTTGTCTGAAATCACAGTTGAATACCTCGTTACGCGCAATCACTGACTATGTTCGGAAAAGTCAAACGCTGGCTCGGGATCGAAGGCGTCAAAGTGGAGCTGCAGATCCCGGAGGAAGTCCCGGCAGAGCAGGGGAGTGTCGAGGGGACCATTCGTTTTTATTCCATGCACGATCAGGTCGTCAAATCGATCAAGGTGCGTATGATCGAGCGCTACAAGCGCGGGCGCCGCAAGAACAAACTCGTCGACGAATACACCCTGGGCGAGATCGCGCTGGAGCAGGAGATCGCGGTACCTGCCCACGAGACGATCGAGGTCGACTTCAGCCTGCCGTTTGACCTGGCCCTGTCAGATATCGACAATTTTGAGCGCAAGAACTTTGTCTTCAAAGGGATCGCCAAGACAGCCAAGCTCCTGAAAGGTGTCCGCTCTGTGTATCGCCTTGAGGCAGAAGCCGAGGTCAAGGGTACCGCCCTCAATCCGTTTGACAAGCGGGAATTCTCGGTTGTTTTTTAGTGCCCCAGTGCCCCAGTGCCCCAGTGCCCCAGTGTTCCAGTGCTCTAGTGCCCCAGTGGTGTATTGCCACTTGCCATTTGCCGACTGCCAACTTGCTACTGCCCCTCCTGTGCCTTCTGCTGGAGTACCTGCAGCAGTTCGTCGTCGTCCTTGCCAAGATTGTCCAGGAGGAACTGTGCATCCTCGGCGAAATCGTCGTCCGGGTACTTGGCCAGGAACTCCCGGTAGTACTTGCCGGCATTCGCAGTGTCCTGCAGATTGTTGTCGTAGGTGAACGCTTTCAGGAAAAGAGCCTGAGGTGCTCGCGGATGGGTGGGGTATCGTTGCAGGATCCAGTCGTAGAGGGCCAGGGCTTTGGGGATCGTGCGCAGGTTGCGCGCCATTTCGGCCGCTTTGTGCAAATACTCGGCAGACTGGGGATCGTCCTGGTTGACCAGCGCGTAGGTTTCGCAGGCGTCGACATATTGCCGCGCAATGCGTTCGTTGAGACGGAACTGGGTGGCGTCATACGTTTCCCGGCCCAGCCGGGCGATTGTCGAGTCGATCGGAGGTGCGTCTGCGGGGATTTCGGCGCGAATGCTGTCGGCTCCCGGTAACGTCGGCCACTTCTTGAGCACCGCCTGCTGGAGGACCATGGCCGCCTGATCTTTCTGCATCATCCGGAAGATCTTGCCCATCTCGAGGAGGCGCGCAGGTGTTTCCGGGTCTTGTGGATAATCCATCACCAGAGCCTGCAAGGCGTTGAGTTTGGTATTGAGACGAATGTGACGGTCGCTCACTGCCAGCGTTTTTAACAGCACCTCCTTGCGCTCGGCATTGGCTTCGGTATGTTCCGCCAGCCAATTGCCGTAGACTGTGAGCAGCTCGCTCACATTGGCGTTGGTCGGTTGCTCTTCCACCTCGCGTTCGAGTTGCGAGAATTCAGATGCTTCCTCTTCGGAGCATGCCACCATGATCATGGCAAGGAGGATCAACAGATGCAGTCTCATGGACGAAATTTTGCCAAAAATAACCGTTTTACTGCGGGAAACGCGCTAGCCTTTGAGCTCGTTGATCTTCTCGAGAAGCCAGTTCTTGTTGACCACCCCTTCGGTTTCATTGATCTTCACTTCCAGGCGCTCCAGCGCCTCCTTGTCGGAAACCGGGATACGGACCAACGCGCGCATCAATTTGATCAGGTTGAGATAGTGCGTCTTCCGGCTCTGCGGGATCTGCTTGTTGCGACGCAGGTAGACCGCGAAACTCGACAGCAGTGAGAGGAGCGGGTCAATCTCATCGGTCTCGTAATAGGTAAACATGAGCATGGTCTTGCTGTTGAGGTTGTATGAAGGATCTTCATACTCCACCTCACGCAATTGCTCGATGACCTTGTCATACTCCTTACGGTAAAAGTAGAGGTTGGCCAGATTGAAACTCACAGCGTTGTCCCGGTACTTGACATCGATATGCTGGGCGTACTGGTGAATGAAGTTTTCCACCCAGTCGTACTCACCGAGGCGCAGGCCCGAAACGATGATATTGCGGAAGTTCCAGGGGTCAAGGTGGCCATTGACGTACAACAGCTCCTTGCTCAGCGCTTCCTGGTACACCTCGAAGATCTCGCGAATGAAGCTGGTATGCCCCCTGTTGATCTTCTGGATACAATAGTTGAGCGCTGCGTCGATGACCTCGCGCGCTTCCAGTTGGGGTAGTTGCTGGACGTAAGCGTTGATCAGCTTTTTGAGTTTTTCGTAGTGCTCGAGTTGGTCTGGTTCATCGTGGGTGAGGTAGATCTGATAGTACAGGTTGATGGGAACCACGTCGTCATAGTCACCGTTTCTGACATGGTCGATGATCTCCTGCATGAAAAGGAGGTCGTACTCGTGGGCAATGATCTGGCTGCGACTGATCACGTCGCAATAGTAGCGGAGTTTCTCCGCCAGATAGAAGGTGTCCAGGTGCTGAGCGATCTGTTCCACATTCGAGACTTTACTCCGTTCGATCTGCAGGTCGGAAAGGGAGTAGATCTCACGCTCATACGCATACTGATGATAGTAGTAAGATGCCGGCCGGAAGTAATACTGGTCGGAGAGGCGCTGTGCAGTGCGGATCGAGCTGTTATAAAGAGGTTCAAGCTTTTTTTGGTTGATCGCCTGGAGCAGGTAGTCCGCCCGGTGCAGGGTATTCTCCTCGAAGGCTTCCTGAGCCAGGAATCGCTCAACCTGTTTGAGCAAGGAAGAACACAGCTTTCTGAATTTCAGGTCGTTGTAGGGATCATCCGGCCAGATCTGTGACCAGATGGCATCGCGGGCAACCGGACCGTCGTGCTCTTGCCGCAGCACGGGTTCGATCGCATCAAACAGCGCGATCACCTGTTCGTTGCGATTAAAATAAGGGCTGCCAATGAAGCGGCGCAGCCGGTTGAATTCATAGGCGTTGAACGATGCCAGGACGCTAAACAACTTGGTATCCTGTATCGCCGCCTGCACACCATTCCCCGTCTTGACTTGCTGTTTGCTCATGGTATCGGATCAGTCCACTTCTGTACAACGAAACGGGGTGCAAATCGTTCCGTCAAACTCCTGGATGTCTGCACAAGATAGTGTGAATTAGTGCGATAGATATCAGGAACTTTCATATTAAAAATAATCATATACCACGTTTTGGAATATTGGTATTTGTCGTATCTTGCAAATGAACTGATTTGACGATTTTCCATTAGGGCCAAAACAATGAACTTATCTGAAAGGATACGACCTTTCTCAACGGGTCTGGCACTCCTGATCTCAGTAGGTTTATGGGGAAGCTTGTCGGCGCAAAACTGGGAAGAGTATTATGCTCTGAACCAGGGTAATACGCTGGCCTGGAGTATTCAGGTAGGCCATTTCCCGCACGCGATCTTACAGCAGGCCGACCCCGCTATCGGGACAGCGTCCATCCAACTGCAGCAAAGCACCTTGCTGGTGGAGTTTGACCCTGTAGAAGGAGCGGTGGGCGTGGCCGAGTTCATTATCGAATACTGGGCGGATGTGTTCCCGCCGCACCCCACGACGCGGGCCTTCCGGGTGTACGTCGACAGTTCGTTTGTGTTTACGCAGAAGGATTATGTGAGTGTAGATGTCAACTCCGTCGGCAATCTCATCACACCTCTCGCCAATGATTCGACGATCGGAGGCGGGATACTGGATCTGTCATACCTGCCCATCGTGCGCAACGGGACTGCAGAGATCGCGCCCGACGGGCAATCCCTGTTGTTTACGCCCGATACCGATCACGAGGGCATGGCATATATCACCTATGTCGCCTGCAACGCCTATGGCGCGTGTGACAAGGCAGAGATCACCATCTGTGTGCTGCCCACCGGACCGCCGGCATTGTCCGATACCATCTATCTCTCCACCAGCAATCGCGCACCGGTAGCGGTGTTCCTGCCTGCGGAGGGGTTTGCAGTGGATACCGAACCTGCCAACGGAACTCTCACGGTGGTGAGCGACGATGCCTGGGAGTACATGCCGGACATCAACTTCACCGGGATCGATGAATTCCTGCTCGTGAAGGACAGCATGTACTATCGAACGGTCATGGTGGATGTAGTGTTCCAGGCTCCACCGAATGACTTTGCCAATCATGATCGCTTTTTTACCCGGGTGGATGAAAGCATCACCTTCGATGTCCACGCCAACGATGTCAAACAATATCCGATCTCCGCATATACCGAGCCGTTGTTCGGCACGCTGACCTTCGACTCCGCCGGTGTCTTTACCTACGCGCCCGATAGCGCTTACGAGGGTGCGGTGGCCTTTGAGTATACCAGCTGCTTCTTGTCTAATTGCGAGACAGCCGATGTGGTGATCTATGTGGGAGATATGGTGCCCGAAAACGCATTGACCTACAACCTGATCACCCAAAAGGATGTTCCGCTCGTCATCAATTACGAAATCCCGCTCGACGGGTACGCATTTACCATCAATGCACTACCGGCGGAAGGCGGACTGAATCTGTACCCGGGTGTGAGCACGGTCAATGTGTTGTGTTCGTCGGTTACGGGTTACGACCTGCTGGTATACGAACCTCCCCTTGGCTTTACTGGAACTGAATCATTTGAGATCTTCTATTGTATCGATGGCGGGGATTGCCACCTCGTCAAGGTCAATGTCGATGTTGAAGACATGGGCCTGGCACTGCCGTGTCCTTGTGTGGATCGCTGTGTCTGGCCCGGCGACGTAGATGGGAGCGGGCAGGTCGATATGGCCGATTTGCTTTCCCTCGGGTGGCATATCGGATCGGTGGGTGCGACGCGGGACTACCCCGACAATACAATGTGGATCGGTCAGCATGCGGAAGACTGGGAGGTCATGCAGATCGCCGCTGGCATTGATGTCAAATATGCTGATAGTGATGGCAACGGAGTTGTCGAAGAAGCCGATATCCAGAGCATCATCGACCATTATCTCCTCAGACATACTCTGGTACCTCAGATCACCGGGCTGAAAGCGGACTACGTGTTCGAGATCATCCCGCAAACCACTGAGCTTGACTCCGGCGATGTGGCCATTCTCGACATTGCTATCGGAAACAGCGCATCTCCGGTCGTGGATATGCACGGTATGCAGTTCTCACTCAACTTGCCGCCTGATCTGGTGGACTCAAGTTCTCTGGAAGTGTATTTTGACCATGACAGCTGGCTGGGGCATGACGCACCATCAGTTGACCTGCAGATCCAGCCCTGGCACGGGCGTATCGACGCTGCACTTTCGCGGGGTAGCGGTGTAACCGCCAGCGGACACGGTGTGATCTCGACCATGACCTTCATTGTGGTCGACGACATCGAAGGGATCCGTCCTCCCGGTGACCGCGTGCCACTGACCATTGGTGTCAATCACGCAGGTAGCGTGAACGGTGCTGGTCATGCCCTGGGAATGGACGGGACAGGGACGACCATCTATCTCAATCTGGGCAGTGGTGAGGTGGAAGATGATATCGAAGACAAGCTCTTTATCTACCCGAATCCGGCCTCAGACCAGACAATCAACATCCATTTGAATGGAAAGCGGGCGATCAGAAGCCTCGAATTGTATGATCTGACCGGACGGCTCATATCGACCCGTGACAACATCAACGACAAACATTACGATCTCGATATTTCAAACCTGCACAACGGCATGTACTTCGTGCGCGTGATTGCGTCCGACGGCGTGGTTGGCAAGAAGTTTGAAGTGATCAGAACCAACTAGGAAATCGTTTAAATCAATCATTAGATTAGTTCATTGTTGAAGCAGGTTGCCGACGGTAACCTGCTTTTTTATGCAAACCTGCGGACGATCCGCATCACGGATCCCAGGTAGCCGGCACCGAACATATTCAGGTGGGCCAGCAAATAATACAGCTGGTACAGTTCTATCCGATCGCGCCAGCCCGCGATGAGGGGCCACGTTGCGTGGTAGCTCTCGTAAAACAGCCGGTCGAACCCGCCAAACAACATACTCATGGCGAGGTCCATTTCGCGGTGGGCGTAACACACTGCCGGGTCGATGAGTACCGGTCCTGCCCCCGAGATCAGCACATTGCCGCTCCACAGGTCACCATGGATCAGAGCCGGCTCGCCAGGGTCCACCAATGACGGCAGGCGCGCCAGGAAGGTATCGATACGGGCGTGATCAGCGGCATCAAACCAGCTGCGGGCCGCCTGAAATTGTGGCCTGAGCCTTTCCTCACGGTAGAACTCCGCCCAGTGCTGATGGCGGCGATTCGACTGTGTCAGCGTACCGATAAAATTGTCGCTGTCGAAACCGAAATCCGGTGCGGTCACCTGATGGAGGCCGGCCAGCTGACGACCAAGTGATGCCCAGTCGTCTCCGGTCGCCGGCTTGCCCTCGAGGAATTCGAGCACCAGCCAACCCCCGCGCTCATCCGCACCGAATGCCAGCACGCCGGGTGTCGCGACGACACCTGCTTTCCGGATCTCCTCAAGCCCGCGTTGCTCGGCGGCGAGGAGGGCGCCACCCGACGCTCCCGGGTGAAATTTCAGGAAGCACTGTTTGCCCCCGGTGATCTGCAGCTGAAAGGCATTGTTGATATCACCGCCCGAGACCGGGCGCATGCCGGTGATCCGCGTCTGCAGGGCGCGCTCGATTTCCGAGCGGAGTGCCGGGCCCAATCAGAGGCGTTTATCATTGACCAGCGCCAGGAGCTCGTCGCGGTAGTTCTTGCCGACCGGGATATGCTTGGCCTGCCCTTTCTCTGTCAGCTCGATCATGTTGCCGACCAGGGCATTGATCTTGTCGAGCGCGACGATGTATGACCGGTGTACCCGTTTGAACAGCTGGGAGGGGAGTTTGTCCTCCAGGCTCTTCATGGTTTGCAGGGTGATCACTCGACCTTCTTCCAGCCGGATGATGACGTAGTCTTTGAGGCCTTCGATATACAGGATTTCTTTGTAACGCACTTTGACCAGCTTCTTGTCGGCCTTCACAAAAAAGAAATCCTCATCCGCGCCCGCGCTGCTGCTGCCGCTTTCCTGGTTGATCAGATCGTACTGTTCCAGTGCTTTGTTGACTGCCTTCATAAACCGGTCGAGAGAAATCGGCTTGAGCAGGTAGTCAAGCGCGTTCAGTTCGAAACCTTCCAGCGCATAGTTGGAGTAAGCGGTCGTGAAGATGACCATCGGCGGGTTGGAAAGTGACTTGAGAAACTCGATCCCGGTGATCTGCGGCATTTGGATGTCCAGAAACAACAGATCTACTTTCTCCTTCCTGATGAGT
>JAWWBX010000090.1:0-13869 GCA_033720735.1 Saprospiraceae bacterium | reverse complement strand
GAAGAATTCCTGAAAGCGACCCCGATTGACCCGGCATTGGTGGTGCCTGAGGTCTCACTCCTGTACGCAAAGAAGCCGGATATCGAGCACCCCGTCCTGCATATCGTACTGTGCGAAGAGGGGATCATTAAACCGGCGGAGAAACATACCGGTGAGGAGAGGATCAAAGTCCTTTATTTCCTGGTCAATGATGAAAGCAAGCCCGCCCAGCAGCTTCGGATGCTGACGAACATTATGAACATTTCAGAGCGGGATCATTTCATCAAGGACATCTTTCCTGTAGAGTCAGAGGATGATATTATTGAATATATGCTGCATGACCAGCGGTATATTTCATTTGCCATTGCGAAGGATGAGCCGTCGCATGTATTGATCGATAAAAAGATCTCGGAAGCAAACCTGCCCCGGGATGTCCTGGTGGTCTTTGTCGAACGGCAGAATGTGTCATTCGTGCCAAAAGGGAATACGGTATTGCAGGAGCACGATATCCTCACCATCGTGGGAGAACCCGCATCAATTAATGAATTGTCTGATCGCTTCATTCTACACAAGTCATAGCATTTTTATACTACACTCATGCACAACCGTCGCAACTTCATCCAACACACCGCTGCCCTCTCCGTCGGCATGGCGGCCACGCCATTGAGCAACATCTTTACCAGGCATCCTGCAGAAGAGGAGGGGCTCTACCTGATCGGCCCGCGCAAGGGCTACACGCCGCGCGTGGGCACGCTGCTGTCCACCATGACCATGATGCGGGCGTGGGTGGTCAGGCAGGTGGAGGACCTGACTGTCGAAGAACTCGATTTCCAGATCGATGACCAGTCCAACTCGATCGGCGCGATGCTCTGGCACCTGGCTGCCACCGAAAAGTACTATCAGCTCAACACCTTCGACGGGATGGCGTGGGGTACCTGGAGCCAGGAGATCAAGGACGAATGGGATGTGGCCATGAGCCTGGGAGAGCCGGCGCGGGAGAAGATCAAGGGGTATGACATCGGGTTTTATCTCGAAAAACTGGAAAACGTGCGGAAGGTGACCGAACGTGAGTTTGCCAAACGCGATGACGACTGGCTGATGGAATCCGAGCCGTTCTTCGGGAATGAGCCGACCAACAATCATTGCAAATGGTTCCACGTGTGCGAGCACGAGTCCAACCACAACGGGCAGATCAAGTTCATCAAAAAGCGTCTTCCGTCGTGATACTTCGCCTGAGACCAATCGCTGTGGTGGTGGTGTCCCTGCTGGCGGCATCCGCGTGGAGCCAGTACGACGATTTTGCCCGGGAGATGGACGCGCTGACCGGCGAATGGTGGTCTGACGATGCGCCCGGCGGGGTGATCCTGGTGATGAAAGGGGAGGAGACGGTCTATCAACGCGTTGGCGGTCTCGCCGATCTCGGTACTGGTACGCCGATCGACGTGCAGACGATCTTCAACACGGGGTCTATCTCAAAGACGTTCGTGGCCAACGCCATCCTGATCCTGCATGAGGAAGGCAAACTCTCGATCGATGATCCGCTGTCCAGGTATTTCGATGACTTCGCGGACCCAAAGATCGCGGAGGCCGTCACCATCAGGCATTTGCTTTCGCATACCTCCGGCCTGCCCGACTCCCGCAACGTCCGTGCTGATCCGGCGTTCTACATGACCGCCAGGGACACCGCCAACTTTGCTCCGCTCAAGCAAACACGTGACTTCAAATTCGAGCCGGGTAGCCGCTTCGAGTACTCCAACCCGGCCTACAACGGACTGGCGCTCATCGTTGAGCGTGTTTCCGGCCGGAAATGGCAGGACTTCATCCGCGACCGCATCTTCCGGCCGGCCGGCATGCAGCGCAGCACCATCACCGACGGGCCGCATCCCGCGACGGGCGTCGCGCACGCGTACGAGCCGGACGGGGAAGGCGGGTATGCGGAATACGACTACGGGGAGTTCCCGACGTTTGCGGCGAGCGGCAACGGCGGCGTCTGGTGCAGCATCGGTGACCTGGTGAAGTACGAAAGGGCGCTCCAGGCAGGCAAGATCATTTCACCCGAGCTGCTTCAGGAGTCCAGGACGCCCTGGCATCCGGACAACTGGTCGGCCAGCAACGATCCCCAGATCGGGTACAGCTGGTTTATCGACTTGCAGAATGCACACACCGGCGGCAAGATTGTGTACCATACGGGCAGCCAGGGCGGCTTCCGGGCGTTCCACATCTGGATTCCCGACCGGGATGTGATCTTCTGTGCACTCTTCAATCAACCCTTTGACAGCCGGCGGCTGTTTGCGGAAGGGCTGGCGTTGATCGCCAAGCACGGGATTTAGCCTGCAAGGCAGCCAGGCCACCTGCGTCTCATTCCGCCTTCCTGAACACCACCTCTCCGACATCATTATCCACCGGATCGAGGCTCTTGAAGAAGAGATACAGTGCCTCCAGATCGGTATCGGTCATGTTACCGAACGCACCCCAATCCATCGGCGACTGGGCGATGATCCGGCCTTCGCGGAAGCGCTGGATCCAGGCCTCGAGGGTCGGGAATTTCCCCAGTACGCCGGTCGGGCTGGGTGTCAGATTGGTGGAGCGCGCCCAGAGGTCGGTGGCGACACCGAGCGCCTCGTGCAGTTCGGGGAACGGCTCAAATTCCATCCCGCCGGAAAACTCCGGTCCGATCGCCTCAAAGGTCATCGGGTCGCGCGGGGTGTGACACCCGACACAGTTAGCTACGGAGTAGGCAAGGTATGACCCGCGTTCAACGGTCGGGGCCATAGCGGGAGCCTTGGCCGGCGGGTCGGGGTCAAGTACCGGCTTGAAGGTGGAGGCCATCGTACGGACAACCTTGCCCATGGTGGTCCACTCCGATTCGGGGACCGGATTGCGCACCGGTTCGGTCGACCTGAGGTAAGAGACGACAGCGACCAGATCGTCATCCGCCATGTTCCAGAACGGCATCATCGGGGTAAGTGTCGCCTGCCCGTTGGGTTTGATGACATGCCGCATCATGCGAAAGATCTCGCCGTCCTCGTAGCGGCCGATGCCGGTCTCCTGGTCCGGGGTAAGATTGGCGGGATAGACCGCACCGAGCGGGCCGAGGGTAAAGCGGACACCACCCTGGAGGGCGACCTCTTCGCCACGATCGGCGCGGATCAGGTCGTCGAACGAGGCGACATGGCAACCCGTACAATGGCCGGGGCCCTTCACCAGGTAGGCGCCGTGAGCGATGACGGCCGAGTCGGTGGTGGTCTGCAGGTCGGGGTAAGGGACGTCGTAGGTCTTGTTCCAGCTCGTCTGAACGTAGACAAAAGCGCCGATCACGATCAGCAGGATAAGTGCCAGCAGGCCGAGGAGGATCTTCTTGATCATGGTGTGTTCTTTTTGGGGTTGCTGAATTGAACCTGTTGAAATTACGTGTATTTCAAGGTTTGCGCAAAGTCCGGTAGGCCTGGATGCAGGCCGCCTCCGGTCGCCCGCGTGTCACGAGCGCCCGGCATCCTGGCGCTCCCTGGCCGTGGCCGTCGCCAGGATCTCGGCTGCGATCTCCGGGTGATCCGCCCTGACCGACTCAAACGTACTCTGTTTCAGCATGTAGAGGTTGCAGTAGGTGCTGGCCCGGACAGTCGCGGTACGGGGCTCGTGGCGGAACAAGGCAATTTCTCCGAAATAGTCACCTTCTGACAAGGCCGTCAGGAGCTGATCCTCGTCCGGGTTCCACACCTCCACCTCACCACTGATGATGAAGAACATCGTATCACCACGCTGCCCTGCCTTGAAGATGTAATCCCCGGGTGTGGCGACGATCAGTTCCAGTTTGAGGGCGATGTCCGCGACAAAGCGCTCGCTGGCATCCCGGAACAGGGGGATGCCTTCGATAAACTCCTTCTTCAGATGCAGCGCGACCTGCGTGCGCAGACTGGCGGGCAGGGTCTTCAGAAATGCCGACTCGTCATAGCCGGTCTGTGTATCGCGCAGATAGGCGTAGTAATCGAGAATGCGCCTCTGCAGGTCACGCGATAGCCCGCGTCGCTTGACGGCGGTGGTCAGGAGTTCGACATGCTCGCGGTGCCGGCGCTGCACGGCGTCGGTCCTGGTCACGATACTGACGACATTCCCGATGAGGTAGCCAAAGACCCCGATCCCCGAGAGCTGCACCAGGATCGCATACAGCCGCTGGGCATTGGTGAGTGGCACGATATCCCCGTACCCGACGGCGGTCATCGTGGTCACCGTCCAGTAGAGGGCGCTGATGTAGTTGGTGGTATTATTGGCAGTCGGATCGGTTTCGAAGACGCTGATCCAACCGGTGGCCAGCAGGTGGATGAGCAGGGCAACCCAGAACAGAAAGGCCAACAACATGAGCGTGACCGAATACTGGACTTCCGTCTGTCGCAGCTGCCGGACAAATTGTGCTACGCGGGCCAGTTTGACGAGCCGCAACAGCTGGATCCAGCCCACTCCAAATATGGCACCGAAAGGGATCGCGCCGATCAGGTCGATCAACAACCAGGCAGATGTCTGCCGACCGCGCGGCCCGATATCTTGACTTTGGTTCCGTTGCACATGGCGGAGATTGACCAGCAGGTCGGCGATCAGGATCGCTGTCGCGAGCCAGTAGCAGATGACGAGGGCCGGCTGGTCAGCCAGGACAAAACACAGCTGGAGTGGCAGCCAGGCGGCCAGGTAGCAGGTGGCCACCAGCACGGTGGTCTTCCAGATGTACTGTCTCCGGTATTCCTGATACAACAGCATCGGCACAGGGTCGCCCGACTGGGTCGGGGCTCCACTAAAGTACGTATTTACCTGCCCACAACTTCATAGAATTCATGTCTCCGGTTATATACAATCCCTTGATTTTGTTACCTTTGCGCCCCTGAAAGCCGAAACGGGGGCTGCGCGGACATCGGAAACACCCGTCGGCCATTGTTCACGAAACGAAGAGGTTTGAATTTTAGAATCATCTCGATCCAACGCAACAGTCAGTACGAACTCCGGTACCACCCCAACATGGGCCGACTGACCACCTACGTCACCCGCATCCAGAAGACATTCCTGGGTATCCCTTTCCAGACACTGCACAAGTACCGCGACACCTATTACGGTGAAGTGAAAGACTGCCGCGATTGCAGGCTGTCGGCCTGATTCACTGAAACCAGGTCCGTACAACAAGTTATCTGTCAATTGACGGTGTGGAGCCGCGTATTTCTGGCATGGTGCGATACTTGTTGGTACAGGGAGGGGAGGCATCCATGCGGCGAGACTACCGCAAACCCAGCAGCAATCCGGCGGCGTAACTCGCCTTCCCGTTGAACACATGCAGGTAGTAAATGCCAGCTGGGAGTTCACCGATCCCAACCGAAACGGATGCATCATTGAAGGATGTCTGTTGGCAGATCTGACCACTCGCGCTGACCAGTGCCAATGTCGCCTGAAGTGATTGTCTGAACTGTACCTTTAACCTGTTGCCTTCGATTGAGTAAGTCAATCCCTTGAAGTCAATGTTAGCGGGTGCACGGGTGCTCGTCGTTTGCGGATACTGATAGATTTCAAGTCTCCAGTTGATCAATTGATCAGTGAAGGCACTATCCACTTGCTGTAAGATCTGCACCACCCTTCCTTCAGCATCATACCTTCGCTCGGTGAGCCATGAAACATAAATTCCGTGGGGACCTTGATCGGATCTCCGCTCGGTTCTTAGCGTATCATCCAGATTGGAGTAGAGGGTGTGAAAATCCCAGAAGTACGTTTGTGTATTCTGGTTCCAGGCATAGTTGGCCTCAAGGTAGTTGCCCTCCCCCGAAAAGTACGTGTAGGCGATCGAGTCGATGGAGAAGAGAGTGATCAGTGAATCCGTATACTCTGTCACGATCTTGTATGCGACATGTTCAGGGTCTGCGTAACTGTAGTCGGTCACTTCAACACCATACAATCCGCCAAAATAGTCGTCCCATTGGTACCAGATCGTGCGTGTGAGCTGCGGACCATATGTAAAGGCCAGAGAGTCGCCCGTGAGGTCATACTCGTTAAATCGATTGACGTGGGCCGTCAGTCGGTTTTCGTCGTCATAATAATTGCGGGTGGTAGCCGAAGAAACCCCGTTGATGATCCACTCAATTCGTTCTACCAAACCCTGGTCATTCGGAAAGAAGTAAAACAATATCCATGGTTCGTATGAGCCCGTTTCCTCATTGAAGCTCTCCAGCCGGATCGAGTCGGCCACATGAAACGTCAGGTAAAGGTCTTCACCGTCAGGTGGCTCATTGTAGCCATAGTAAATGATCCTGGACTGTGGCTCCCACACCTGCAGCTCCTCATCATAAGTACTTTCCTCCAGGATAAACTGCTCCTGGCTCTCGTCTGAGTCGCGTGTTGCTGTTACGAAGGAAGTAGAGTCCCATTCGGTCATATCAGCATCCCATAAAAGAAGGTAACCTGTATAGACCAGGCTTCCGTCTGCCACTGGAAGCATGCTGATTCGCACGAGGTCTTCATGCTTCAGGTGTGAGAAGATCCGCTCATGTTGGGTGTGGCCTGTCGATGGCAAGCACAACATTGCCAGGGCCAGAGTGGTGATTGTCTGAAATGCTCTCATGTTTCCGGCTTTTAAGTGATAGGAGCAATTTCAGGTCAATACACGAGACTGTGCTGCACAGATGTTCCGGGATTCTGCAGTATTGTTCAAAACACGCTGCGCAGCATCGCAAGGGTGGCCGTTCGGATCTTCGCCCAGTCTTTCATCATCGCTTTTTGCCTTGAAACCAGGCAGAGAATGCCGGTTAAAAACAACAAGTTCCTTGCATACCAGGAGGTGCCAGGCATATAAAAAGGCCGCCGACATTGTCGACGACCTTGCTGACGTGCGTGCCGGTCTTCAGGGTGATCTAGCGCATGATGATGAGTGGTTTGGCAACGATGTGGTCAGCATACGCAAAGTGCACGTGGTACAGACCGTTCACGATCTGATCCGCGATGTGATACACAATTTTGCGTTGATGTGCCGGTACCTCGTATGCCCAGACCTCATGGCCCAGGCTATTCAGGATCCTGATGTGGAGCGGTCCCTCCGGCTTTTGGTTGAGATCGATGTTTACCCGGTCCGCCGCAGGGTTGGGATACATAGCAATGTCATCGCTTCCGTACGCTGTCGTTGGTATTGGCCCGGAGGATTGAGGTAGTGCCCCTGTCGGCGCACACGGGCCACTTGCGATGATCTCGGCTGATGAGCTGCAGGCGGATGGATTGTTGAAGATGTAGATGCCTCCACCCACATTGTCAGAAGTGCATGCGGGATCATCTGCACACAGGAGCTGGTAAATACCGCAGCAACTGGTCAGGGACGGATTGTCAAAAACGAAGAGACTACCTCCCATCCAGGTGACGTTCGAGAATCCGTCCAGATCCTCCAGGGCGGCCATGTCAAACGCACCGCCGTCATGGCCGACATAGGTTATATTTGAAAACCCGTCTACATTGGTGACCAGTGGACAGGAGGCAATGCCACATGTTCCGCCGACGTAGGTTACGTTGGAAGCCGCATCGATATTCACCAGGCTGGGAAGCTCCTGGAAGATCAGGTCGCCACCAATCCAGTTGATATTGGACATCGCGCTTACATCTTTCAGCGAAGCATTCGAGAAGAGATCCAGGCCCCCTGAACCAAGCGATGTGAGCCCTTCAATTCCGTTGATATTTTTTATCAACGGGTTGAATAGCACCCGCACGCCTCCTGCTGATGAAAGGCTTGACAACCCTTCGAGATTCTTGATCACTGAGTTGTTTTCGACCCAGATGATCTCTCCAACATGTGTGAGGCTGGTCATGCCCTCCAGATTCTTCAGCTTGTCGTTATTCACCACCTGGAATCTGCTGCCGATCGAAGCGAGGCCGTTCAGTCCCTCCAGATTTACCAATGCGTCGTTGTTGTCGATGATCATCCAGATACCTACCGAGCTGACATTGTGCAGGCCGTTGAGATTGACCAGGGAAGGATTCCCTCGTATGACCAGATCATCATGAACGTCATGCAAATTGGAAAAACCGCTGACACTCGCCAGGGAAGCATTGTTTTCGATCACCAGCGCTCCGCCAACTGCAAGGAGGTCCGCAGCTCCAACTTCTGTGAGCGCGTTATTCGAATGAATAAACCAATCACCACCCACCCAGGACAGGTTCGATAGCCCGTCTGTATTCTGTAAAGAAGCATTGTTTGCAATGATGAAATTGCCTTCAATGGTCGTGAGACCGGAAAGTCCATCCAGGTTCTCGAGGGAGGGGTTGTTCTCGATTCTGTTCCAGATTGCAAAACAGCCGCATGGCGGTGTGCGCGGTCCATCAGCGGTTGTCAATTGGGACAGGCCGTCAAGGTTTTGAAGAGCGTTGTTATTCCGGATAATGAAATAATCTACAGAACCGACGTTGGCAAGGCCATTCAAGTCCGACAACAATGGCAAGCCTTGAATGTAAAGCGAATTGCCTATTTGCGACAAGTTGGACAACCAGTTCAGATTTGCAACCAGTGGCAGGTTGGAGAGATTCAGCGTATACAAGACCGAACTCAGGTTGGCGAGGACCCCCAGATGCGCATCGGTGAGCAAAGGACACGAAAGGATACGCACCGAGCCATTGACATGTGTCAATCCGCCTGCGGAAGCGAGTGTGGAAAGCCCGTCAAGGTTTTGTAAGGAGGTGTTCCCAAACAGGTAGAGCGATCCCCCCAGGGAGGTAAGACCGGAGAGACCGTCGATGTTCTGTAACGACGAGCAGAGTGCGATATCGAGATTGGCGCCGATCGTCGTAAGATTTGAAAGGCCATCCACACTGACAATACAGTCGGTAATGATGCGCAATTGGCCGTCAACAGAAGTCAGGCTGGACAAGGGAGATAAATCACAAATGGCTTGATCACTAAAAAAATCACTAATGATCAGATCGCCCGTAATCACGGTACAGCCCAGGGCACCAAAGGCATTTACTTCATCCTGGGTGGTCAGTATCACGTCTCCTGCAGGACAGGAAGCCCTGGCCTGGATAGGTGGCACATCTTTATCCGCCAGGAAATGTTTCCAGAGGACAGCCATCACCTCTCTGAGGCGAACATTTGACGAGGGGTCAGGCAGTTCCTCAAGTGCATCAAAGACTGCAGTTTGGTCGTTGCTGGAAGAATTCTCCAGCCAGGCCTGGATCATACCCTCGATCAGCGGATCATCGTCTGCCGGTGAGGCAACGAGCTGCCTGCCATCCAAATCGTGGTAGGTGACCCGTTTTTGGAATGTCCACGCGGCATTCCGGTCAGATTGTGCAGAAGTACTCACCAGAGCAACAAGTACAATAAGGATCAATGCGCGGGTGCGGTGTGCGATTAACTTGCATGTTCTCATCATCATTGGATTTAGGTTTAAGAAATACACCACTTGGTGGCGTATCAAAATTGACGAGACCATGCAGGAGCGACCTGCATTCATCATTCAAATCCTAGCACTGAGCATACATCAACGGATAAATGCGTAGCACCCAGCTTGCATTGTGTTGGATAACCTGCTGATTATCTAGTGTTTACGCCATTCAGTTGGTGTCATGCCGAACTCCTGGTGGAAGGCCCTCGAAAAATAGTTCGGATCGTTAAAACCTGTTTCCCAGGCGACTTCCGAGACATTCAGGTCGGTGTTCCTGAGCATGAGCGAGGCTTTCTGCAGGCGCAGATAGCGGATGAAGTGAGACGGGGATTTGCCTGTCAGCGCGTTGAGCTTGCGATAGAGTTGGGCCTGGCTCATCCCGATCAGTTTGCTAAAGTACGCGACGGTGAAAGTGCCGTCGGCCAGGTGTTCTTCAACGATGGCTCGGGTCTTGTTCAGGAAGGCATCCTCCACCGTTAGGGTGCCGTCCTCCTGCTCCGGTGGTTGCATGTTGGCATAGCGTTCGTGCAGGGCTTTTCTCAGCGCAGTAAGTTGTTCCAGCCGGATCAGGAGTTCGGCTTTGTTAAAAGGCTTGGCCAGGTAGGCATCGGCTCCGAGTCGCAGTCCCGTCAGTCTGTCCTCAACCTCCGCTTTGGCCGTGAGCAGAATGACCGGGATATGGCTGGTGCGTTCGTCATTCTTGAGCCGCTTGGTCAGCTCATACCCATCCATTTCGGGCATCATCACGTCGCTGATAACGATATCGGGAATGGACTCAATCGCCATTTCCAACCCGATACGGCCGTTCGGAGCCGTCTCAACCCGGTAGCCAGTGTTTACGATGCTCTTGATATAGGTAACCACATCGCGATTGTCCTCCACGATGAGCAGGATGGGAAGTTGGTTGTCGCTGTTGATTGCAGGATCGTCCACTGCTGGTACGGGCATGTCGCTCACATTCCCGGGATGGGTCCGGGCGCCGCCATCTGTGCCGGAGAATCGGGCCTCGTGCGTAACAGGCAACGTGACGGTAAACGCACTCCCGGCTCCGGGCGTACTTTCGACGGAGATCGTTCCGCCCATCAATTCGACATACTCCTTCGTCAGGGCCAATCCGATGCCGCTGCCTTCGCCGGAGCGGGTGAGGGCAGATTCGACCTGGTAAAACCGATCAAAAATCTCGACCTGGTTCTCTGGCGGAATACCCTTACCCGTGTCTTGTACCTTGATCTGCAGTTGCGGTTGGTCCTGCCCGGAGTCTATGCGCGTATGCAGGTCCACCATCCCGTTGGCCTCCGTAAACTTGATGGCGTTGGACAGCAGATTGTAAATGACATGTTGCAGCTTGACCTCGTCAAAATCCATGATTAGCTCCTTCTCCTCTGAATTGAATGTGAGCCTGATCTCATTTTCCTGCGCCAATGAATAGAAACTTTCCACCAGGTAGTTGAGATACGCAATGATATCAGCTTGTTTCATGTTCAGCTGCATGGCGCCCGAATCAAACCGTGCCAGGTCCATCATCTGGTTAACCAGTTTGAGTAGTTTGCCGCTATTTCTGCGGATCAGGTTCCGTTCCTTGTCAAATCCTTTGATATTGTCGACCATCCCCATGATTACCGTGAGCGGCGTGCGAAATTCATGGGTAATGTTTGTGTACAACCTGGTCTTCAGGCTGTCCATTTCCTTGAGTCTCAATGCTTCCGAACGATAAGTCAGGCGGCGAATTTCATAGGCTCTTAAACTTGCCAGGAGGGCAATAACAAGTAAGCCATAGGCCGAATAGGCCCACCACGTCTTCCACCATGGAGGTCGGATCGTAAATGGATATGCAAGTTCGTTGCCCCAGTACCCGTTGTTGGTCGTCGCTTTGACTTTGAAGGTATAGCTGCCTGGAGCAAGATTGCCGTAAGGCGCAGTATTTACGGGTGTCAGGGAACTCCAATCACCGTCAAGGCCCTCTAATTTATATTGGTATCTGAGTTTATGGGATTGTCCGAGGGAGATCCCCTGGAACTGAAAGGTGAGGAAATTGTTATCGAACGCCAGGCTCGGGTTGGCTGGCAGATAATCCCAGCTGCGGATACTGTCAAATCTCAATTCTCTAACCTTGATACCATTTGATAGCAGAAAACTGGTATCCGGGACGTGGTTCAACTTGAGCCAGGGGAGGGGCTCATTAAATAGTTGTATGCCCGACAACTGGATGTCCGGTGCGAGGGTATCGCTGAAATGTGGGTCCGGCTTGAATATCGTCAGGCGGTCATATGTGCCGATCCAAAGACTGCCATCATCCGCTTGAATCATAGATCGCGTTGCACAACCTCCACCAAGAAAGCCGTCTTCGTAGGAATAATGCCGGAATATCCGAAGTTCCTCTTCCGTGGAGTTGATATCCGGGTTGGTCAGGAATTCATCCCATCGAACCCTGTTAAGGTAACTCAACCCATCACTGGTCCCAAGCCAAACGTTACCAAGTTTGTCCACGACCATACTTCTGATCAATGTGTTGATCAGGCCGTGTCGCTCATGGATGTGTGTAAACGATACCCCATCGTAGCATGAAATGCCGTAGCCGGTTGCAAACCACAAGCGCCCCATCGGATCCTCCTGGATACCCTCGATGGTATTGTGAGAAAGTCCTTCAGTTTCGGTGAACTGGGTGAAGTGCCTGCCATCATATCTCGTTGCACCCGCAGCAACGCTCCCGAACCACAATTGTCCATTTGAGTCCTCATAGATGTTGTTGACATGGTTGCCGGAAAGCCCCTGTTCAACACCGTAAAGTGTAAGCGCATTGCCGTCATATTTCACCGCTCCTTCCAGTGTGCCAAACCAGAAATTGCCAGCTCTGTCCTGCGTCAAAACCATGACGTAGTTGTTCGGAAGGCCCTGTTCCTCGGTAATACGAATAAGGGCCGCCAGACGGCCATCGCGAGGTGGTTCATATTTCCATACACCGCTGTTCGTTCCCATCCAGATGTTCCCCTCCTCGTCCTCGGTAATACTCATGACGACCGTGCCTGAGAGGCCTTGTGACTGGTTGAAATGCGCGAAGGAGTGTCCATCAAATATATTGACCCCTCCTCCCTGTGTCCCGATCCAGATGTTGCCCGCCTTGTCTTGATGCAATCCTCTAACCAAATTGCTGGACAAGCCTTGCGCTATTGTAAACTGCCTGAACGTGTTGCCGTTGTACCTGCAAAGACCGCTGAGGGTGCCGATCCAGATATGACCTTCGCGGTCCTCGATCAGGCATGACACGAAGTCGCTGGGCAGGCCGTGCTCTTGAGTATACGTGGTGAAGGAGGATCCGTCAAATTCAATAATTCCATCTTCCAGCGTGCCAAGCCACAAATCTCCGTCGCGATCAGCAGTGATATTCCTCACGGAGTTGTTCGGGAGTCCCTGATTTGTCGTATACCAAGTGAAACTGGCAGCACCGGCAGATTGCAACAGGTCATCATACATGACTACACCGTGGTCAGTTCCCATCCACAGGTTTCCTGCAACATCTTCGATCATGTCATAAATAATGTTGCAGGGAAGTCCTTGGCTTCGTGTAAGGTTGGAAAAACTTCCATATTGCCCTGTGCTGGAATCGAATTTGCTGAGGCCATCGTCAGTGCCGATCCAAATCTGCCCATCACGGTCTTGGAGAAGAGAGTGGATACGATTGCTGGCGAGGCCCTGGGCGGTTGTAAAGTGTGAGAAAGTGGATCCATCATACCTGAACAACCCGCCTCCCCACGTAGCGATCCAAATATTACCTCGACGATCCTCCAGTATTTCCCGGATGCTGGCACCCGTGAAGCCCATGGATTGTGCGAAGCGGTAAAATGCCATGCCATCATAGTAGTAAATACCGTCGGACTCGTCATTGCTGGTCGTTCCGAACCACAGCACACCGTGTGAGTCTTCGAAAATGCAGTTTACTTGTCGTGGACTTTTCGATAACGTAAAATGGGTGAAAGTCTGTCCATTATATTTCGTCAAGCCACCTCTGGAACCGATCCAGAGGTTTCCGAGCCGATCCTCCAGCAGGCTGTTCACCGAATGGCGCTGCAAACCCTGTAGCTTTCCTAAATAGCTGAAACTGAATGGACCGTCAGCTTTGCTAATCATATCCTTGGCTTCCACGACTTGGGGTTCATGCGCAGGGAGTGCGTCCCATTTTGCAAGTAGCGTTCCGGGTGCAGCGTATCCGTCCTGTCCCGGGGTGCAGAGTTTCGGAACGCCTGCCGGCACAATTAAAGGCTTACCTGCTGGCCGGACATTGGAGATGACCGGGTTGACGTCCGGTTTGTCGGCAGGTATTCGCGGCAATAGACTTTCGTTCAGCGGGATGACAACGGGTTCAACGAGACTGTCACCGGGTATCGTACGACCAGCGGATTCGATGATATGTGGGGATATATTGCGCGGGCCTCCTTCGTGAAACGAGCTGCATGCACAGATTAAGAGCATGACAACAAGGCAAGCCGGGCCGTATAGTTCTTTC
>JAWWBX010000089.1:0-14093 GCA_033720735.1 Saprospiraceae bacterium | reverse complement strand
GTTCGCGGCGGGTCCGAAACGTGTGATAGGTGCTGATCACAAACTCTCCCAATTTGACGGATTTGAGCCCGGTCTCCTCGAGCACCTCACGCACTGCGGCCTGCTTGAAAGACTCACCTGCATCGAGCTTGCCCTTCGGCAGGTCCCATACCTTGCGCCGGTAGATGGCCAGGATCTCACCCTGCTTGTTTTCCACGATACCGCCTGCTGCATCGATATTCTTGTACAAATGGGAAAATTCCTTGAACGTGCGTCGCACATTCTCGCTGAACAGAATGATCTGGCGTGGTGACCGGCTTTTCTCCAGCGAATCGATCACCGACATGAGCGTTTTGACGCGCCCATGATAACGCAGCGGCAAGGCATCCGGCAACACCTGCAACCCCGCCATCGGCATCTGGCTGTCGGCCAGTGTCAGAATGGAGTCATTGATGTAGATTTTGTAGCTTTGACCCGCTTGGGAAATCGGCATGTACAGATGAAATTAAGCGCGGAAGTTGCCTTGAAATTGCTGCAAATTAATGCAATCCGTCTCAGCCCGCAAAATCCATTTACGTGGGCCTCAGGCATGCTTTCTCCGATCTATTGCGACAACCGCCTGACCCTTTCCTATCCCGGGATCCGCACCTTCATCACCGAGGCCTTTGCCACTGCTGCTGAGCAATTTGCGCCCTTCGACTATGTCGCGGGTGTCGCTACGGCAGGCATTGCGCACGGGGCGCTGCTGGCACAGCATCTCGAGAAGCCGTTCGTCTACGTGCGCCCATCCAAAAAAGACCACGGACGCCAAAACCAGATCGAAGGTAAGATCAGTCCGGGAGACTCGGTCCTGGTGATCGAGGATCTCATTTCCACCGGCGGGAGCAGCCTTAAGGCAGTCGACGCATTGCGCGATGAAGGATGCGTCGTCCGCGGTGTGCTGGCGATCTTCCAATACGGCTTCGCAGAAGCTCGCCAACGCTTTGCAGAACACAACTGTCCATTCGATACACTCAGTGATTATGAAACGCTGATCTCAGCGGCCGCACAGCAGGGCACGCTTGGTGAGACTGATCTCACCTTGCTCGGTTCGTGGCATCTGGATCCGCGTGCATGGACACCGCAATCAACACTCGAAACGTAAGGAAACCAATGGCTGTGATCACGAAGAAGTCACTCACCTTCCTTGAAACATATCTGAACAACGCCAGTCCGACCGGGCATGAAGCGAGCGGGCAGAAGCTCTGGCTCGAATATGTCAAGCCCTACGTCGATGACTGGAAACTTGACACGTATGGCACCGCGTATGGGATCATCAACCCTGACGCGGAATACAAGGTCGTGATCGAAGGACATGCTGACGAGATCAGCTGGTACGTCAACTACATCACCGACAAGGGGTTTATTCACGTGATCCGAAATGGCGGTTCGGATCAGATGATTGCGCCGTCCAAGCGGGTCAATATTCACACGGCCAAAGGCATCGTGCGTGGTGTATTTGGATGGCCGGCTATCCATACCCGGCGCGCCAAGGAAAACCCGACCCCCTCAATCGATAATATCTTCATCGATGTCGGTGCCAAGGACAAGAAGGAGGTGCATAAAATGGGTATCCACATTGGATGCGTCATCACGTATGATGACACCTTCGAGATCATCAACAAGAAGTTTATGGTCGGGCGTGCGCTCGACAACCGCCTGGGCGGTTTCTGCATTGCCGAAGTGGCCCGTCTGATCCGCAAAAACCGGGTCAAGCTGCCATTCGGACTGTATCTCGTCAATGCCGTTCAGGAGGAAGTGGGTTTGCGCGGTGCCACCATGATCGCCGAGACCATCAGACCCGACGTTGCGATCGTCACCGATGTGACGCATGACACGCACACCCCCTTGGTTACCGCCAAGAAGCACGGAGATGTCAAGCTTGGCGAAGGCCCGTCGATCGCGTACGCGCCAGCTGTGCATACCTTGCTCCAGGACCTGATCATCGAAACGGCCGAGAAAGAGAATATCCCGTTCCAGCGGAGCGCCTCGTCGCGCGCCACCGGAACGGACACGGATGCGTTTGCGTATGCCAATGGCGGCATTCCGTCGGCGCTGATATCCATTCCACTCCGCTATATGCACACAACGGTGGAAATGGCGCACATGACAGATGTTGAGAATGTCATCCAACTGATCTACCACAGCGTACGCAACATCAAGGCCGGGCAGTCCTTCAAGTATTTCTGACGTGGCCTCCGGCGTCCGCAAGCTGTCCAATCTGATCCTCTACAGCAGCCTGTGGATCGCCTTATGTGCGGCCGCCCAGGTCCAGCTCACCTACGACCTCGTCTTCATTGACGCAGGATTGGATGGCTACACACTGTTCGTGTTGTCTTCGACACTTGTTCTGTATTCCGTGCACCGGCTGGTGGGCATGCGGCGGGTACAGGCATTTGCACACCTGGGCCGCTTCGCTGTGATCAGGCAATACCGGTCGCACATTCTTTTTTACGGAGTTTGTGCTGCCATTGCCGCTGTGGCCCTGGCGTTCCAACTTCCGTTGCGCACATGGATTTTTCTATGTTTGCCGGTCGCCATCAGTGCTGCCTATGTGCTTCCGGTCAAGCCAGGCGGCTTGCGACTGCGTGACATTCCCCTGATCAAGATCTTTCTGATCGCCGCAAGCTGGTCGCTCATCACGACCACGGTGCCGCTTTTGCACCAGCACTATACCGGCAATCATCTGGCCATGATCTTTGCCGAACGGTTCCTGTTTGTTGTGGCCATCACCATTCCCTTCGATATCCGCGACTACCCGGTAGACCAGCAATCACGCCTGACCACTCTGCCGCACGTGATGGGCATCCGTGCCAGCAAACTTCTGGCACTCATCCTGCTCGGACTGTCTTTTGTCTCGGTCCTGATCTTGTGCCGGACCGGTGCCTACGATGTGCGCTACCTGCTTCCCGCGGGTGCTGTCTACATGCTCACCGCAGCTCTGATCGCCGGTGCCCGGCCGGAAATGGATGACCACTACTACAGCGGGTTGCTTGACGGGGTGTTGTTTTTACTGCCTTTCCTGTTGTGGGTATGGACAGATCTGCTCGGCGACCAGTGAAAAGCCTCTTGTATTAAAGATTTATTTAATACATCACAAGACGTTGATATAGAGATAGATATAGACAGGAATATACCAATGAAGACCGTCTGAACGGTTCGTGCCGGGTGACGTCAGTTTTGAACTACGTCAATGCTTTAACCATGTACTTTTCAACATGTTACGCAATGCAACATGCTGCCGCGATGGCAGAAAATTCAGCGAAAATCTGGTTTCAGGCATCGTGCAGATCGGGCCGGCGCTCACGGGTGCGTTTGAGTGCCTCTGCCTCCCGCCATGCGTCGATGCGGGCATGGTCGCCTGACAAGAGCACATCAGGAACGGCACTTCCCCGAAAGACTTCCGGACGCGTGTAAACTGGTGGTGCGAGCAATCCGTCCTGAAAGGAGTCCTCCAGGGCGGAAGTGCCATCGCCAATGACACCGGGGAGAATACGGCCAATCGCGTCAACGAGCACCGCAGCGGGCAACTCCCCTCCACTCAGCACATAGTCCCCGATCGAGATCTCCATGGTCACATACATCTCGCGAATGCGTTCGTCGATGCCCTTGTAGTGGCCGCAGATCAGAAGCAGCCGGTCGAGCAGAGACAATCGATTGACCAGCCGCTGTCGCAACGGCACACCATCGGGCGTGAGATAGATGACTTCCTGATAGGGCTGATCGCGACTCAGATCTTCGATGGCCTCGGCCAGTGGTTCGGCCATCATCACCATACCAGCCCCGCCACCGTACTGATAGTCGTCGATCTGTTTGTGTTTGCCAAGTCCATACTCCCGCAAATCGACCACATTGACCTCGAGCAGTCCTTTATCCCGGGCACGGCGCAGAATGGAATGCGCAAACGGGCTTTCCAGCAGCTCCGGAACCGCGCTCAGGATATCGATATGCATGTCCTCTGTTATCTGATCTCCAAAAGCTCGATCTCAAAGATGAGCATGGAGTAGGGTTCGATGACACCCCCGGCACCGCGTTCGCCGTATGCCAGTTGGTACGGACTGAATGCCCTGAACTTGGACCCAACGGGCATCAACTGAAGGACTTCTGTCCAACCGGTGATGACCTGGTTCAGACCGAACTCGATCGGTTCGTTGCGCTCGACAGAGCTGTCAAATACGGTCCCGTCCATCAAGGTGCCATGGTAATGGGTATAGACCTTATCGGTCGCCTTTGGCTTTGGACCATCACCCATCTTGATCACTTCATATTGCAGTCCGCTCTCGGTGGTAAAGACACCTTCACGTTTGGCGTTCTCAGCGAGAAACTGCTCGCCCAGTTGTTTGTTCATCATACCTTCTAATCTGCGTTTTTCGGCCTGAAAATTTCTGAAATACTGTTCTGCCTCAGACGGGCTCATGGCAGTCTGCTCCTCGTTGAGCACCTGCAGCACACCGAGCAGGAACAATTCGGCATTCATCACATCGAGTCCCTGCACCTTGAGATTCTTGGCCACAATGATCCCGGCGCTATAGGACACCGAGTCCAATTCGTTCGACATCTGCTGGGCTGCGGCCGGCAGTGCCAGTGCTACCACCAGTGCGCTCAGAAAATACTTCATCATCTAGCTTGTTTTCATTTCAGCATAGTAACGATAGAAATAGGGAATCGTTTCTATGCCCTTGAAGTAATTAAACAATCCATAACACTCGTTGGGTGAGTGAATGTTGTCGCTGTCAAGTCCAAAGCCCATCAGGACGGTCTTGACCTGCAGAACATCCTCAAACAGGGCCACGATGGGGATACTACCCCCTGATCTCTGCGGGATCGGCCGGGTGCCAAAGGTTGTCTCCATGGCCCGCGCCGCCGCCTGATATTCGGGTGTATCGGTAGGTGTCACTGCGGGCTGGCCGCCGTGATGCGGCGTCACTTTTACACGTACCGAGGGTGGTGCGATCTGTTCAAAATGCTCCTGAAACAGGCGTGTGATCCGGTCAGGGTCCTGATTGGGCACCAGCCGCATGGAGATCTTGGCGAATGCCTTCGACGGAAGCACGGTCTTGGCCCCCTCTCCGGTGTATCCGCCCCAGATGCCATTGACGTCGAGCGTCGGCCTGATGGAAGTGCGCTCCAGGGTCGTGTACCCTGCCTCGCCTTCGACCTCTGCGATCCCGAGATCCTGTTTGTAAGCGTCCAGGTCGAACGGGGCCTTGTTCATGGCTTCACGCTCGGCCGGACTCACCGTCACCACATCGTCATAAAATCCGGGAATGGTGATCCGCTTGTTGTTGTCCTTCAATGACGCGATCATTTCGCACAACACATTGACGGGGTTTCCCACCGCACCGCCGTACACCCCGCTGTGCAGATCCCGGTTGGGACCTGTCACCTCGACCTCGACATAGCTGAGTCCACGCAACCCGACAGTGATCGACGGTACCTCATTGGAAATAATACTGGTATCGGAAATCACGATCACGTCGCAAGCCAGCTTTTCCCGATTGCCCTTGACGTAATGTGCCAGGTTGGCGCTTCCAACTTCTTCCTCGCCTTCAAACATGAACTTCACGTTGCATGGCAGGCCTCCGTTTTGAGACATGTATTCATAGGCCTTCACGTGCATGTAGAGCTGCCCCTTGTCATCGCAGGCGCCGCGCGCATAGATCTTGTCATCCTTGATCACCGGCTCGAATGGCGGGGAGTCCCACAGGTCAAGCGGGTCTGGCGGCTGCACATCGTAGTGACCATACACCAGGACCGTCGGCAGGCCCGGCGACACGATTTTCTCTCCGTAGACGATGGGATGCCCTGCCGTCTCGGTGATCTCTACATTGTCAATACCGAGGCGTTCCATTTGTCCACGCAGAAACTCCGCGGCACGCCGGACATCACCCGTGTACTTCGGGTCGGCGCTGATCGAAGGGATGCGCAGGAAATCGAGCAACTCGTCGAGCAACCGCTGGCGCTCGGCTTGGATGAAGGTCGTGATCTCACTCATGGTCATCGTGCATTAAGGGGAAGCAAAGGTAGGAATTCCGCTGTCGATTGCCGGGAGCACAGTGGCGCCTTGCGATAAGGTCTGTTTAAGCCGATTGCCGGCCATTCAGGTGTTCCAGGGTCCGGCTGAGCTGTTCAATGAGCTGCCCTTGCCTGATGATCTGGTCTTCCAAATCCTGAGCGATGTCGAGTGTGGCAGGTTTGTTGAGATACGGGGTGATCTTGAGACGCGCCCACCAGACTTCGCGGATGTCTTCGCCTGACACCTGCTGAGGGCGAAAGGCGGCATTGTCGGAGATCAGATCGATACAGCCGTCCTGCCGGAGACGGTTCGTCAGGCGTTTGATCAGTACGTCTGTGGGTGTAACAATCACATAGACGTGCCCATTCTTGATGGCCTGCTGCCAATACTGAGGTTCGATAAAGGAACAGACGACGCGATCACCGTGGTAGAGTGTCGGCTCCATGCTGCTGCCCGAGATATCGAAACTGCGATAAGAACCGGACTGGAAGCTGTCGTCCGGCAGACTGTAGGTGGGCAGATCCTGCACAAACGCCGGATCTGCGAGTTGCTGTGTATAGCCGGCCTGTGCCGCCACGGGGACATGTACGATGCGTTCGTTATTGTCGCGATCCGTAACGATGGTGAGCACCTGCATTCCTTGAACACTTTCTCGTCCGGTAAACGGCTGACCCGTGCCAAGAAACAGATACGCAGGATTGATGTGATACGTCTCGGCTGCCTTGCGGATCAGCTCGATCGTGACATCCCGACGTCCTTTGTACATCTCACTCAGGCCCTGTGGCAGATAGTCCAGGGAAAGTGCAAACTGCCGGGCAGACCTCACTTTGTTATCTCGCTTAAGTGCTTCAATGCACTCGATAAAGCGCTGAGTGACAACCGAATTCATATCTCAAATTGATCAGATGTGTAAATATATGCATTTCACTCATATGTTGACATCTGCGGCGTGTCTTTCAACAAAAAAATGTCAGAAGCCCAAGCTCATTGTGCAACGATGCCCGGCAGGATGGAGCCAGGATCGACTTCCATCACGAGCCAGTCGCCTGATTGGCCAAGTACTCCGTTGATCGTGATCAGATCGTCGACGTATGCGAGCAGGGCTGAGGATAGGCTGATAGTCTCGTGCTGCAAAAGAATGAATTGCCCGTCGGCCGTTTTGAACACAGGCGGTATCCCTCCGGAAATGCACCGGATCGCACATGACCGGTGGGTTTTGCCCTCTCCCGGTTTCATCACCCCGAAGTAACACTTGGGATCGATGATCTTTCCACTGATCGTGCGGTTCCCGACCGACTCGAACGTGAGTGCGTGACGCCCTTCACCGATGATGCCTCCCCACGATCCAGTGCCTTCTGTCAGTTCCATCAGGGTCTTGCCTTCTCCGTAGATCAGTGTGCCACGCAAGGCAATTTCACGCCCGTCCAATACCGCGTGTTCCTGATTTTCAATGGCTTCGAGCGTGGCTTCTGCTCCGCACTTGCCAAACCCGACCAGAAGCACCGACGTTGGTTGGTCTGCCGGGCCCGTCAGCAGACGTGGCACCGGATCCATAGTCAGCGTCCCCTCGATGGTGGTCAGGGTGCCGAATTCAAAGACGTTCCTGGAGAAGGGGTGTTGTGAGATGGCCAAGATGCAGGCTGTTACCAGGACTGCTGCTGTAATGACCATTACGCTCACCACCAGTGTTTTGCGGTATGACCCCGGTGCTTTGGGATGATAGCCAATGTAGAATCCGGTGTCTTTGCGGTCCGTCATGCTTTTTGTTGAATGATGGCCGGCTCTACAGGAGTTCCTTCCGGCAATGGCGCAGGATCAACATGCACCACCCCATCACGAATCATGACGCGATAGGTGGCAACCTTCTCGGTGAAAGGCGGTGGTGATTGCCCGTTAGCCGGTTGATACTGATAGCCATGCCACGGGCAGGTGATACATCCGTCAATGACCCGTCCCTCCCCCAGCGGCCCGTTTTGATGTTTGCAGAGGTTGTGCACTGCCGAAATACGTCCGTCATACTTGAAGATGGCGATCTCCTCTCCGTCGATGTGCGCAATGGTTGCACGATCGTTCGCAATGGCATCTACCGGGCAGACCGGGATCATGCCTCCGGTATCCCTGAACAGTACCTTCCGTCGGCGCCGTTCCCGGAACCCGGCCATGATGTGCGCGGCACTCACGGAAATAACGCCCACAGTGATCAGGCCGAAGCGCGCGGCAGTGAATTCATATTGCAGAACGCCCAGTGCGACATGTCCGATCAGTGCGGCGTACGCGACATAGACCATCATGTGCAGCGACTTCCAGAAGTAAGGTGACAGGTTGTGTAGCCAGAAATCATGGCTGGTAGCGGCCATCAGGAAGAGGATGAGGAGTGCCAGCAAACCCAGGGGCTGAAACGGGAACCGGGTCAGATCACCAAAGTGTGTGTTGGAGACCAGCACGCTGACGATCGGCTGGGTGTCGCCCAGTGCATGAAACTGGAAAATCGCAAACACGCCATGGATCAACGCAACCATGCACATCGTGACGCCCAGGTGTCTGCGATTGTAAAGAAGGGGCAGAAGTTTTGGCCAGATTCTGCTCAAAGGGCCGATGAGCAGGATAACATGCAACATCAGGATGGCCAGCGAGCCGCTTGTACGGATGATGAGTGTCTCGGCGGTAACGGAGGGATTGGTCCGTATCGTCACAAGTACGAAAACAAGAACATACAGCGCCATCAGAGCGGCCATGATCAGGTCGTAACGACGCTTCTGTCTGTTCCACAATACTGGCTTGTACCCGACACTCATTGTTCCAATATCATCGTAAACAGAACTGAATCCTTGATCACGTCCTCCAGGGTGATTGTCAGCTGTTGCCATTCCCATGCCTCGCCGGGCAGGGTAAAAGTCTGCTCCCCGGGTTGCAAGAGCTGTCCGATGCGCACGCGCCTCGCGCCGTCTTGGGTGCCGTCCGAAGCGAAAACATAGGCACTGGCCGCCACCGGCAGTCGTCCCGCAGTCAGCCGAACAACACGGGCGGAGTCTTGCTCGCCCACTGATGCGGTGAAGGTGTGCTCCGATGGTGGATCTGACGCTTGTTGTATCGCATTGCGCGGCATTGCCAGCAAGACCGCGACCAACAGCAGCAACATTCCCGGACCCAGCACCAGCCAGGCCACCCGATGTTCGTTCCGAAGGGATCTCCGCATCTATTTCTTCGCTTTGCGCCATTTGCCGAGCAACACCGGCCAGAGCAATACACTCCCCGGTAAGAGCAACAGCCGAAAGACCACAGAACTGCCCCTGACTCCGGGATCGACATTGGTCACACCCCGCACGACAAACCACACGGCAAACACGACGCCGATGAGCAGGTAAGCGCCAGCCAGATTGACAAGGATGGTAGCAACGGTCGTCATAGCAGCCCGGGATCGGTCATGATCTCCACCAGGGCCGGCCCGTCGTGACCGAAGGCCCGGGTCAGCGCTGGTACGAGCTCGGCTTTGTCGGACACGCGAATCCCGAGCGCACCGCAATTCTCGGCATAGCTCGCGAAACCCGGATTGCTGAGCGCGGTGTGCCATACCTCGAACTGGCCTGCCCTCTGCTCCTTGCTGATCTTTGCGAGTTCATGGTTGTTGAGCACCACGAGTTTGATAGGGATGTTGTACAGGACGGCCGTATTCAGCTCGCCGAGGTACTGCATGAGACCGCCATCACCGGCCACGGCGATCACCGGTCTCTGATCACCGACGGCCGCCCAGGCACCCAGTGCCGCAGGTAACGCAAACCCGATCGAGCCAAGGTAGCCCGACATCAGGAAAGTGTTGCCTGCCTTGGCCTCGTAGTAGCGCCCGAATGAGTAGGCATTGTTGCCGACATCGACGCAAAGCACCGCACCATCGGCCACTGTTTGATTCAGCCCGTCAAACACAGCCATGGACGACACGCCGTTCCCACGATCTTCTTTGAGCCGGCGGGCTTTCTCCTTCCGCCAGATCCGCCATCGTTCAGCCACGTCTTCTCGTTGATCGACAGCAGCGAAATCAAGTCCCAGGGCACTACGCAGCGCTGTCACCGTTACCGAGATCTCGCCCCATACCGGGATATCGATCGCGTGGAACTTGCCCAGCGCCATCCGGTCAAAGTCGACCTGGATCGTTTTCTTCTTTGGCGTGATGCCGGTGTGCTTGGAAAACGACGCCCCAAGCACGATCAGCAGGTCACACTCATTCATGAACCACGAGGCGACCGGGGTTCCACTCCGTCCCAGTACGCCTCCCGCCAGTGGATGGTCATCCGGGATCTGTCCCTTACCCTTGAATGTCGTGACGACCGGGCAGCGCAAGCTCTCGGCAAGAGCGATAACCTGGTCCATGTGGAAGCGGGCGCCGTGGCCGGTGATGATCAGCGGTCGACGCGCCTCCCGTACTGCCTCGGTAGCTTCCTTCAGGATACCCGGGTCCGGTTGCATGCGTGGCGAGGCCACACGGCCTTCCGGCCCTTTTGCGTGGGCGTCCTGTGCCGGTTGTGTCTGGACCTCATCGGGGAAAGTCAGATGTGACACATCGCGTTTGACAATGGCATGCTTGACGGCCAGGGACATCAGCTCGGCATGGCGGGAGCTGCTATTGACCCGGTGGTTGAACTCGGCGACGGTCTGGAATGCCCTGACAAGATCGAGCTCCTGGAAATTGCCGGTACCGACCACCTGAGTGGCCACCTGGCCGGTCAACGCAAGGATCGGTGCCCGGTCGACTTTCGCATCCCATAATCCGGTGTACATATTCGTGGAGCCGGGACCGGCGATCGCAAAGCATGCGGCAGGCCGTCCCGTGAGTTTTCCATACGCAGACGCCGCAAACGAGGCCGCTCCTTCATGACGGATCCCGAAGTAGCGCAGGTCTCCGCGCTCCTCTGCCCGGCGCATCGCATCGGCCAGGCCGAGATTAGAGTGCCCTACCATTCCGAAGACCACGTTCACGCCCCAGTTGACCATGGTCTCCACCATGACGTCGCTGACATTGCGCTGGTGCGGCGTGTCTTCTTCCAGCTGGATATACACACCGTCATCACGCACGTCGATGGGAAAGGTCTCCACGCCATCGTCAAAACCCGGGGCCTTGCCGGTGATCGGGTCGTAGTCCCACCCGTGCCATGGGCAGCGCAACAACCCGTTCTCGATCGATCCCTCGCCAAGCGGACCGCCCTGGTGGGGACACTTGTTGTCCAGGCAGGCAAACTTACCCTCATAGCGGGTCAGGCAGAAATCACGGTTCCGGGCCGTCACGGTCTGCACGCGCCCCTCCAGCAGGTTACCGGGGTCATCCAGCACTTTGTACCATTTCTTCATTGCAGACAGAGATTTAACCTTCTATTGAAGCTACACGCGTCCCGCCATCCCTCCGTATGCCACCCCCACCAGACGGTGCATGTCATAGTTGAATGTTGTCAGATCATTCTGATTGAACTTTGCGAAATTGTCGTGACCACAGGCTCTCGCGATCACTTTCATCAGATCATTGCTGGCCTTGAGGAAGTTGTGCAACTGGCGCGCCGATTTGTCCACATCCAGGCGGGCACGGAGATGCTCCTTCTGAGTCGCAATGCCGACGGGACAGTTATTCGTATTACAGGCGCGCATCCCGATGCAGCCCACTGCCTGGATAGCCGAGTTGGCAATCGCCACGGCATCAGCTCCCAACATCAGGGCTTTGGCAAAATCGGCCGCTACCCGGAGTCCGCCTGTAATGACCAGTGTGACATCCCGTGCACCCACTTTGTCCAGATGGTGACGGGCCCGTGCTAAAGCCGGAATGGTGGGCACGTTGATGTGATCGCGCAGGATGGTCGGTGCCGCGCCAGTACCGCCCCCGCGTCCATCAAGGATGATGTAGTCGACCCCGACTTCCAGGGCAAAGTCGATATCCCGCTCTATGTGACTGGCGGCGATCTTCCAGCCCACCGGAATGCCACCGGTCAGTGTGCGCACCTCCCGCGCAATCTCGCGAAAATCTGCGGGTGTGCGCAGATCAGGAAAAGCGGCTGGAGAAATGGCCGGCTGACCGGCTTGCAGATTGCGAACCGCAGCGATCTCCTCGGTTACTTTGGCACCGGGCAGGTGTCCGCCTGTGCCGGTCTTGGCGCCTTGTCCGCCTTTAAAATGAAAGGCCTGTACGCGGGTCACTTTCTCCCACTCAAATCCGAATTTGGCCGAGGCCAGTTCGTAGAAGTACTTCGAGTTGGCCTCCTGCTCGTCCGGCAACATGCCCCCTTCCCCACTGCAGATCCCCGTTCCGGCCATTTCGGCGCCTTTGGCGAGCGCGATCTTAGCTTCTCGCGATAGGGCACCGAAAGACATGTCGGACACGAAGATCGGCATGGACAACACCAGTGGTCTTTTCGCACGAGGACCGATGACCGTTGCAGTATCGACTGGTTCGTCGTCGAGCAACGGCCTGGTAGCCAGCTGCGCCGGCAAGAACTGGAGATCCTCCCACCTGGGCAGCGTATTGCGGTCCACCCCCATCGCCGCCGAAGGGCCGTGGTGCCCGGTCTTCTTCAGCCCATTGCGCGCCAGATCCTGAATGTAGCGCGTATGAGGCTCCGTGTCCTCCGGGTGTGTATCTGCATAGGCACCGAGGTATTGGTCCCGGCGAAACGGTTGCGGATGCAACTCTTCAAAGGCCACGATCTCGGCACGATCAACATAGACCGTACCCTCATGCACATCTGCCGAGAATTTGTGAAGGGCCTCCTCGTTGTTGTATTCGCTCACCCCGGAATCGATCCGGTAGTCCCAGTGATGCACCCCGCAAATGAGGTTGTCATGGTCATCGACATAACCATCGGCAAGCATTGCGCCACGGTGCAGGCACCGGCCATAGAGGACAGATATGTCCTTTCCATACCGGATGATGACCAGATCCGTGTTTTCAACCAGCCTGCCATGCGGTTCGCGATCCGCGAGGTCAGCGAGCGGGATCAGGGCCACCGGGTCGGTCATTGTAGAATAGATGCGATCTGCCATTTGTTCGAGAAATTAGGATACTGAGTCAGCCAGTGCGTTGGCGATCGCCAGGAAATCATCAGCTTTTAGCGAGGCACCACCTACCAGTCCTCCGTCAACATCTGGCTGAGCAAAAAGCTCTGCCGCGTTGCCCGGCTTGACACTCCCTCCGTAGAGGATAGATATACCGGCTGATGTGGAATGGTCGTACTGTTGTTCAATAAGGATTCTGATAAAGCCGTGCATCTCCTGGGCCTGGTCCGGAGATGCCGTTTTGCCGGTACCGATCGCCCAGATCGGTTCGTAGGCGACCACTACTTGTGTGAGTTGGTCTGCCGTCAAATGAAAGAGGCTACGTTCCAGCTGGCCCTGTACGTAGGTTTGCTGTTGGCCGGCTTCGCGTATTTCCAGCGGCTCACCGCAACAGAAGATCACACCCAGTCCCGCGCTCAGGGCCCCATTGACCTTCTCCCGGAGCAGCGCATCTGTCTCGGCAAAGATCTCGCGGCGTTCGGAATGCCCAATGATCACCTGGTCGACCCCCAAATCGGCGAGCATCACCGGTGAAATGTCACCGGTATAGGCACCCGCCGGCTCACTGTAACAATTCTGTGCCGCCACCTGGATCGGGCTGTTGCGCAACAGTCTCACCACGGCATCCAGATGCGTAAACGGCGGCGCCACGATCATGTCGACGCGCTCGTCATGCCATTGTTGCTCAAGCTGGCCGGCGAGCAGGATCCCTTCGTTGAGCAGCGTGTGCATTTTCCAGTTGCCGGCTGCGATGCGTTTGCGGTCCATCATGTGGAAGTGAAGTCGTGGTTAGGTGCAGAAGATAGAAAAAAGAAGATGCACCGGGGTGCCGGACGGCCATTTCCGTCATGTGATGGGCCGGTCACCACCGCACTTTATACTTCCCGGGTGGGATCAACGCTGAAAGTTGGCTATTTTCGCGGCTGGATATGGAAGGTATCCAATAGGCTTTTGGCTTTTGGCTTTTGGCTATTTGCACTTTGCCACTTGCCAACTTTGATGGCCCTGTAGTATAATGCCCGCCTGCCGG
>JAWWBX010000088.1:0-14140 GCA_033720735.1 Saprospiraceae bacterium | reverse complement strand
CCATGTGCTGTGGCTGCAATTTGACTATAAGCGTGACCGTGGTGAAACCTTTGCCGACTTCTTCTCATATGCCCGCGGGTACAACCGGATCACTTCTGACTGGATCTACCGGGCCGGGGTCAATTATCAGTTTCCGGTCATCTATCCGGACTTTGGCTTTGCCGGCATCGCCTACTTCAAACGCCTGCGCGCGAATCTGTTTTTTGACTATTCCCGGAGCAGTCTGGAGAACGTGCTGAGCGTCTATCGCTCGACCGGGATCGAGTTGATGTTTGACCTGGAGCTGTTCAATGTCGAACCGGTTACGCTGGCATGGCGCTGGTCGTATCTGCATGATGTCGACCCTGCCGAGCCGACGAGGTCCTACCGGTTCGGATTCTTTACGCCGTTTGAACGCTTGTGAGGTGAATAGCGAAGGACTTTGGTCAGTCCGGGATACGATTGAACGCTTTCAGGATTTCAATCACCAGATCATGGGGCAATGCATGTGCCTTGTTGCCATTGATGCCTTCCATCGTTTCGGCTGCGACCATCGCATTGATGATCGCTTCCTCGACCGCGTGTGTGGTGGCATCGAACAACGGGCTGATCCGGTCATTGGGCAGGACCTGGACTGTGACTGTTTCCGAGCGGTTGAAGGCACCCTCATTTGCCGTTGAGAAGGCCAGGAAGATATCGCCAGAGCCGTTGTTCCCACGGCCGCCGACCAGGGCGATGCCGAGTGGCACACGGTGCACGATACGCTTGAGTTGATGGGGCAGCAACGGTGCGTCGGTCGCCACAACAACGATAATGGACCCGTCGCCGTCGCCCCGCCGGGACACGGGAGGTGCCACAAACTCGTAATTGAGGGTGTCCTTCAAAACCTCACCCACCGGCACACCGGCGATGGTCAATTTGCGCTTCGATCCAAAGTTGGCCTGAACGAGCACGCCAACCGTATAGTCCATTCCGTCGATCCCGACGACGCGCGATGATGTACCGATGCCTCCCTTGAAGCCAAGACACATCATGCCAGTTCCGCCGCCGACATTGCCTTCGACGACCGATCCGTTGGCGGCATCTTTGATCGCAGCCAGGACATGCTCTTCCGTGACATGAAATCCGTAGATGTCATTGAGAAACCCGTCGTACGTTTCGCCGACGACAGGGTACGTGTACCACCAACTCTCATCGCCATACCAGTTGGTGTCGACAAACCACTTGAGTACGGCATCCCGGACCACACCAACGCTGTTGGTGTTGGTGATCATCACCGGTGTTTCGAGAAAGCCAGACTCGGTGATCCAGGTCGTGCCGGTCATTTCGCCATTACCGTTGAGGCTGTACCAGTTGGCATATACCGGGCTGAACCGCTTGCCGCGCGGGAAGATGGCCGTGACGCCGGTACGCACCGGGCCATTGCCAAGCACATTCCTGCCCTCGCCACGGATGATGGTGTGATGGCCGACTTCCACTCCGGCAACATCGGTAATGGCATTAAGTGGTCCAGGCTGGCCATCAAAGGGAATGCCGAGGTCACGCGCCCGAGGTCTTTGTGCAGTCAGGCTGATACCAATGGACAAGAGCAAAATACAGGTCAGCAATCGTTGCATGGCTCGTCGGGAAATTGAGTGAAATGAAATTGGTTTCAAGATACAGGTTGGTACGACACGCCGCGCCAAACGATGCTGAATCTTTTGCTTGTGCCCAGGCGTGCAGTTATCAGGCCAAACAGCATCTTTGTGTACATGCAGGAAGGCACCGTTATCAAAACCACCGGCAGCTGGTACGATGTCCGGCTCGACTCTGGCGAGATATTGCCATGCCGGATGAAAGGGAAGTTCCGGCTGGAGGGCAAGAGCCTTACCAACCCGGTGGCGGTGGGCGACCGGGTCAGGGTCGAGATCGAGGACGGCGATGCCATGATCAAAGAAATCGGTTCGCGGAGCAACTATGTCATCAGGCAATCACCCCGCAAAAAACACGATCTCCACCTGATCGCGAGCAACATCGATCAGGCGATGGTGATGGTGACGATCAACTATCCGCAACTCAAGCAGGGTTTCATCGACCGCTTCCTGCTGATGACCGAGCCCCATGACATCCCTGCCCACGTCATTGTCAATAAGGTGGATCTGTACAATGACCAGGACATAGAAATCGCCGAGGGGCTCAAGTTCATTTACGAGCACATTGGTTATCCCGTCCACCTGGTTTCATCGACTGAAGGCACCGGCATTGAAGCAGTGCGCGACGTACTCAAAGACAAGACTACCCTCATCGGCGGTCAGTCCGGGGTCGGGAAGTCAACGTTCATCAACGCGCTCCAGCCTCATCTGGAACTGAAGACCACGGATCTCTCGGATTACTCGGGAAAGGGCCAGCACACCACCACCTTTGCCGAGATGTTCGAGCTGGACTTCGGCGGGTTCATCATCGACATGCCAGGCATCAAGACCCTCTCGTTCAACAACCTGGAACCCATGGACGTGGCGCACAACTTCCGGGAGTTCTTTGCCGTCTCCGAAAATTGCAAGTATCCCGACTGCCTGCACCGCAACGAACCCGGCTGTGCGGTCAAGGAAGGACTGGAGTCAGGCGCCCTTTTTGAACTCCGCTACATGAACTACCTGAAGATCCTGGAAGAGATCGAGGAGCAGAATTATTGGGAGCGGCACTCGCATTTTTGACCCACCCCTGGCCCCTCCTTTGTTACGTTTAACCCTCCCCAGCTCCTTCGCTCTGTTCAGTCGCTTTCCCCTCCCTTGTCAAGGGAGGGGCCAGGGGTGGGTTGAACTACTGAACGGATCAACCCCTTCTCCAGCCGGTACACGATTCCCACAAACAAGATGAGTAGCCCCGTATTCACGAGCAGGATGAGCCACAATTGCCCATCCAGTAATGGGCGAATCGATTCGCTGGCAAAGAACGTAAGGCAGGCCAGGGAAATCAGAATCAGGATGCGTCCCAGCCGGTAGGGCACCGGAAAGAATTTTCTGCCGATCAGATAACAGGCACCGGCCATGAACACATAGCAGGCCAGGGCAGCCCATGCCGAGCCGATCACTTCCAGCTCCCTGATCAACAGGACGTTGAGCACGATGGTGATGATCGCCCCAATGCCCGAGATCAAAGCACCGTAGCGCGTGCGATCCGTGATCTTGTACCAGATCGAAAAATTGTAATAGAGACCCAGGAAAAAGAAAGCAAGCAGCAGGATTGGCACGACGGCCAACCCCTCACGGAAGCTGCGTCCCAGGATCAGCTGGATCACGTCGAGATACATCATGATCACGACAAACAAAACACTCCCGGCCACGGCAAAGGCCCGCGCGACATCTGCATAGATCGTTTTGGCATCCTTGTGCCGGGCATGCTGGAAGAAAAAAGGTTCTGCCGCATAGTTGAAGGCGGTGATAAACAGGCTCATGATGATCGCGATCCGGGTGGCTGCGGCATAGACACCGCCGGCAGACAGGTTTTCCGTGAGCGAATTGGGCAGGATGTGTTTCTGGAACGTGATGTACGACGACTGGTTGATCACCCCGGCCAGGCCGACAACGATCAGTGGCAACGTGTAAGCCAGCATTTTTCGAAGCAAAACCGGGTCCCAAACCCACCGCACCTTGAGATAGCGCGGGAGGAAGAACAGGAAAACGGACGCACTGCCAATCAGATTGGCCATAAACACATAGAGCAACCGGTTGTCGTGATTGTACATCCGCGCCGCCCAATCGGACCCGCCGGCCGCCAGACGGGGGAGAACTTCCAGGAAGACCAGGACGGCAACAATGTTGATGGCGATACCGGCGATCTTCAGCACTGCAAAGCGTACGGGGCGCTGCTCAAGGCGCAGTGAGGCAAACGGGATGGCGACCAGGACATCCATGGTCAGGATCAAGCCCAGGACCAGCACGTGTGTTTCGTATCCCGGGTACTGCAGTGCAGCGGCGATCGGATCCTTACACAGCACCACAAAGGCGGTCCACAGCAGGGCGGTGCCCGTCAGGGTGAGAGCAGCCTGACCAAAGGCCCGGCTGGTCTGCCCTGTTTCGCTGCCAAAGCGAAAGAACGTGGTCTCCATCCGCAGGGTCAGCAGCACGAGGATCAGGGCAACATAGAAATAGAAATCCGTGTAGAGACCATACTGATCCTGTTCGCCGTCGAACTTCCAGGTGAGGTAGACGGTGATCAGCAGGTAGTTGAGCACCTTGCCGAGGATGTACCCCGTGCCGTAGATCATGGTCTCTCCCGCGAGCCTGCGCAGCGTCATGGCGTGTAAAATAGGGTTTTGATCAATCTCTCCGACACGTGATACCAGTATCAATCAGTGTCACCAGTGGCCAGATGTTCGCGCCGGGCTGATGCCTTTTCTTCACGCAATTCCTTACATTCGCATGATAATTTTTTATCATGTATGCATACCTGAAAGGCGACCTGGCGCGGAAAACGCCGACCTGCGTCATCCTGGAAACGGGAGGTATCGGGTATGAAGTACAGATCAGCCTCTTCACGTACAGCAAAATCGAGGCGATGCAATCGGCCCAGCTGTACATCCAGCAGATCGTGCGCGAGGACAGTCACACGCTCTACGGATTTTATGACGAGGCCGAAAAAACGCTGTTCAACCACCTGATCTCGGTTTCCGGGATCGGTCCGAATACCGGCAGGTTGATCCTGTCGGGCATGCAACCTGAGGAAGTACAAAACGCGATCCTGTCGGAAGACGAACTGTCGTTCAAGAAAGTCAAGGGGGTCGGCCCCAAGACCGCCAAGCGGCTGATCGTCGAACTCAAAGACAAACTGACCAGGGAGTCCCTTGGAGCCACCACGACCGTTTCGGCACAACCGCAGGCCACCAGCGCAGTGCAGGAGGCCATGTCGGCGCTGATCGCACTTGGTTTTCAGAAAACACAGGTGCGCAAGGCACTCGAGAAGGTACATCCGACCGTGGGACCGGATGCCGAAACCGAGCAATGGGTCAAGTTGGCACTCAAGGAGCTTTCGGGCTAAGCGTTAAAACGGTTTCGTCAGGGCAATGCAAAAGGGCGGATTCCGTTAGTTAGAGAGTAAAAACCGGCATTATTTGCGGCAAAAATCGATCTTTGCGGCCTCCGCAGACGGATCAGTCTAAAAGTCCTAGGATTTGAGGAAAGAATACGCGTATCTCATCCGGTATTGTATTGCATTTTCTTGCCTGCTGGCGGTGACCCTCGCAACGACTGCTGTCGCCTACGCGTCAGGACCGCATTCCGTGCCGGAACCGTTCGTTGCTCCGGTCCCATCACAGGATACGATCCCACCGAAAGAACGCTTCGGCAATTTTGTTGAAGACCCGGTCGACAACCCGTTCGACCTGAAGGACCCGGCCTCCATCGTGCGCGATGTGGAATACGACCCGCAGACAGGCTTGTATATCATCACCGAACGGATCGGAGAGGACTACTTCCGGGCTCCGACCTACATGACCTTCGAAGAATACCAGGAATGGAGCGCAAAACGCGACCGGGAGCAGTACTGGCGGCAACTCAACGGTGTCTACGACTCGCAGGGAGGGCCGACGGGCAAGGTCGACCCGATCACGATCGCTGACATCTCCGACGACATCATCGACCGGCTCTTTGGCGGCTCGGAGGTCGATATCCGCCCGCAAGGAAATATCGACATGACCTTCGGGGTCGATTTCCAGCGCCAGGACAACCCGATCCTGCTGGAACGGCAGCGACGCACCGGGGGCTTCGACTTCGACATGGACATCCAGGTCAATGTCGATGGCAAGATCGGCGAGAAACTCAACACCTCGTTTAACTACAATACGCGTTCGACCTTCGACTTTGAGAACAAACTCAAACTGGACTACAACAGCCAGGAATTTGGCGAAGACGACATCATCCAGAAGATCGAGGCGGGTGACGTCAGCCTGCCCTTGCGCGGGACGTTGATCCAGGGTGCGCAGAGCCTGTTCGGGATCAAAACCGAAATGAAATTCGGACACCTGCGGTTGACGGCCATTGCGTCCCAGCAGCGTTCCGAAAAAAATGACCTGGTCATCCAGGGGGGAAGCGTGCTCCAGGAGTTTGAGGTCGAGGCAGACCGCTATGTCGAAAACCGCAACTTCTTCCTGTCGCACTTCAACCGCGAGACGTTTGAAGGGGCGCTGCAAAATCTGCCACAGATCAACAGCCTGTTTCGCATTACGCGCCTGGAAGTGTGGATCACCAATGACAAGAATCAGACGACCGACGTACGGGACATCGTTGCCGTTGCTGACCTGGGGGAGGCACGACGCATGACTCCCGGCAACGAGGGCTTTGTGAGCCCGATGGACACCATGGAGCTCAAGGACATCTGTGACCTGGCGGTCCTGCCCACCAACAGTGTAAACACGATCCTCTCTCAGCTACAGGCCAACCCGTCAAACCGCTTCGTGGAGAATGCCATCGATGTGCTGACCAATCAGCTCGGCCTCCAGCCCACACGCGATTTCGAGAAGATCCGGGCACGGCGGTTGTCACCCTCCGAGTATTCCTACCACCCCGAACTCGGGTTTATCACGCTGAATATCAATCCGCAATCGGATCAGGTGATCGGTGTCGCCTACGAGTATACCTATAATGGTGTGCAGTATCAGGTGGGAGAGCTGTCGGATATCGTCCCGGTCGATCCGGACAACCAGTCGGTGATGTATGTCAAGATGCTCAAAAGCACGGTACAGCGCATCGACCTGCCGATCTGGGACCTGATGATGAAAAACTTCTACCGGATCGGTGGTGGGGACGTCAACCCTGAAGAGTTCGAACTGGACGTGTTCTACGAAGATCCCGGTGCCGGTTTCAAGCGGTTTTTGCCCTTACCCCAGGGATCCGGGCTTGGCAATACGCCGCTGATCACGATCCTCAACCTGGACAACCTGAATGTGACCGGCGATCCGCAGCCCGACGGACGCTTCGATTTTCAGCAGGGACTCACGGTCTTCCCTCGGCAGGGAACGATGATGTTTCCGGTGCTCGAGCCGTTTGGCTCGTCCTTGCGCAAAGCCATGGTGGATGCCGGTGTGCCGGATCCTGTCATCGAACAGTATATCTATGACGAACTGTATGACTCGACACTCGTCCGCGCCCGTGAATTCCCGGAATTCAATCGCTTTACCCTGAAAGGGAAGTCAAAATCCAGCACATCGTCGGACATCTCACTCGGAACATTCAATATTCCTGAAAACTCTGTCCGTGTCACTGCCGGAGGCCAGACCCTGCAGGAGGGTGTCGACTACATTATTGATTATAACATCGGGCGGCTGCAGATCCTGAATGATGCCTATATCCAGCCGGGGACGCCGATCCGGGTCTCCTTCGAGGACAATGCCTTGTTCAGTTTCCAGAAGAAGACGATGCTCGGTTTGCGGGCCGACTACGACGTCAATGACAATCTGGCCATTGGCGGAACGTTCATGCAACTCTTTGAGCGGCCCTTTACCCAAAAGGTCAACATCGGCGAAGATCCGATCAATAACAAGGTCTATGGCCTCGACTTGTCCTACAGTAATGAGGCGCCGTGGCTGACGCGCATCGTGGACGGGATCCCCGGCATCAATACCAAGGAACCGTCGCAGATCAATTTCCAGGCGGAATTTGCAGCGATCAAACCCGGCCACTCGAAGGCGATCAACCGTCGCAAGGACGAGAAGGAAGGCACGGTGTATATCGATGACTTTGAAGGCACGGCCAGCAATCTTGATCTGCGCACCCCGGAAAACCGCTGGCAACTGGCCAGTGTGCCTCAGGATGCGAAGATCCTGGAGCCAACCGAGCTGTTTCCCGAGTCCGAGTTTACGGACACCCTCCTCACCGGTGTCAACCGCGCACATCTCAACTGGTACCGGATCGACCGCAGCATTCGGAACGGTGAGGATCGCAGCAACCCGTATACCCGGGCGGTCGATCAGCAGGAGATCTTTCGCGGGCGGACGCGGCGGTTCGGGGCCAATGATTTCCGCACCTTCGACATGACCTACCAGCCCAATAAGCGTGGGCAGTACAATTTCGATATTCCGGGTGGCTATCCCGGATATTCAGCTGGTCTTAATGAGCAATGCGAGCTCAATGACCCGGAAAGCCGGTGGGGTGGTATTCAGCGCGACATCCAGACCACCGATTTCGAACAAGCTAATTACGAAGCGATCGAGTTCTGGATGCTTGATCCCTACGAGCTGTACCGCGACGCCGATGGATCGAATGATACCATCGGGGGCGAAGGCTTTCTGGTGATCAATCTGGGGAATGTCTCCGAAGATGTCCTCAAGGATGGCCGCCTGTTCTATGAGCACGGATTGCCACGGGATACTTCCGAAGCCGAGACCGATACGACCAACTGGGGACGCATCCCCAAGATCCAGCCGGTGGTCAATGCCTTCTCGATCGACGAACAATCGCGCATCCGCCAGGACGTGGGCTATGATGGCTTTGACGACGCCGGTGAGCGTCTCTTCTACGAGGATTATCTCAACAGGATCCGCAACTCCGGGTTTCCACTGGACTGTATCAACCAGATCGAACGGGACCCGGCGAACGACAACTTCATCTACTTCCGCAACGATACCGTCTACGACGCAAACTCCAATGTGTTCGAACGCTATTCGAGGTACAACGGGGCAGAAAGAAACTCACCACCCAACCCGCCGCAGAACCAACGGACGATTGCGGCCAATACCAACCGGCCCAATAATGAAGACCTCAACGATGACCTCTCGCTCAGTGAAGGGGAATCGTATTATCAGTATGTGATCCGTATGGATCGCGGCCCTGATGGCAACCCCGTCTTTACCTCCATTGGCAAGGACGGCGAAATGTTCAATTTCCAGCAGGACACGATCACGGGCTCCACCGGTACCTGGTATCGTTTCAAGATCCCGCTGGACGCCGGTCAGCCGGTCAACGGGATCCAGGGCTTCCGCTCGATCCGCTTCATGCGGATGTACATGACCGGATTCGAAAAGCGGACCACCCTGCGCTTTGCCACGCTTGACCTGGTGCGCAGCCAGTGGCGCCGGTATACACGGTCGACATGTTCCGGGCCGGATTCCGATACGGACTTTGAGGTCGATGCAGTCAGTGTCGAGGAGCACAGCAGCAAAGTGCCGTTCCCCTACGAGATCCCCGAGGGCATCCAGCGCGAGCGGATCATCGGGAGCACCTTCCAGGACATCTTCCAGAACGAACAATCCCTGGCGCTTCAGTTTTGTGAGCTGGCGGACGAATGCGATGTCCGCGTGTACAAGAACCTCAACCTAGACATGCGGGTCTTCGAGCGCATGCAGATGTTTGTCCATGCCGAAGAGGCCGACAGCCTCAACAGCCGCATCCCCGATGGCGATCTGAGTGTGTTTATTCGCCTCGGCAGTGATTTTGAGAATAACTACTACGAATACGAACTACCCCTGGCGATCTCGCGCAATCCGTTTGCATCTGATCTGAAGGAGGAGATCTGGATGCCGGATTCCAATAATGTCGATTTTGCGTTCCGGGAGCTGACCGACCTGAAGATCCGGCGGAACAACGAGAATTTCCCGATCAGCGAGGAGTTTGAAGAAGACGTGCCCGGTCGCCGGTATACCCTGCGCATCCGGGGGAATCCCACGCTGGGCTATGTCAAGAATGTCATGATCGGTGTCCGCAACCGTGAAGGTGGCCAGGGCCTTGCCTGCGGTGAGGTATGGGTCAACGAATTGCGCGTATCCGGACTGGATGAGCGCGGTGGGATCGCCACGACAGCCCGCCTGGACCTCGACCTGGCAGATTTCGGGAACCTCGGATTCTCGACGACGTATAGCAGCATCGGCTATGGCGCCATTGATCAGAAGCTCGACGAGCGGGCCAAGGAAAGCGTCTTCCAGTTTGATGCCTCGGCCGGCCTGGAGTTGGGCAAGTTCTTCGGGGATGACGCCGGGATACGTATTCCTTTCTATGCCCAGTACAGCACGACAACCCGGACACCGCAATACGACCCCATCGACCTTGATCTTGATCTCAAGGAGAAACTGAGCAGGGCCCCGGACAAGGAAACGAGGGATTCGATCCGCGAGCAGGCCATCGACTATACTGCCCTCAAGGTGCTCAGTGTGACCAATGTCCGCAAGGAGCGTAGATCGCAGAATACGCCGATGCCCTGGGACATCAGCAACTTCAGCGTGAGCTACTCGTATTCAAAGTCTGAAGCGCACAATGAGATCGTCGAAAAGGATGACCTGACCCAGCACAAGGCTCAGCTGGATTATGTATATGCGCTGCCCGACCTGACGTTGCAGCCATTCAAGAACCTCTCGCAGAGTTCCTGGCTCAAACCGCTCACTGAACTGAATCTCAATCCGCTGCCGAGCAGCTTCTCGTTCAATACGATCCTTGACCGGCGCTTCGGACAACGGGATTACCGGTTCTCCGACCCGATCTTCAAGACGTGGTTCGACAAGCGTTTCACCTGGGACCGCAACTACAATTTGCAATGGGACCTGACCCGCTCGATCAGCGTCGATTTCAATGCCACCAATGAGGCCGTCATCGACGAACCTGATGAATACCTGGACCGTGCCAACCTGATACGGATACCCCGCAAAGAGCGTCAGGACAGTATCTGGAGCAACCTGCGGGACTTTGGTCGGACCAAGGATTACTCACACAGCATCCGCGCGAGCTACAAGGTGCCCACCAATCTTTTCCCGTTCCTTGACTGGGTGCGCGCCGATGTCAGTGTGGACGCCGACTATGCCTGGAGCGCCGCCTCGATCAATACGGACAGTCTCGGCAATGTCATTCAGAATGGACAGAACCGCAAATTCACTGCGGACCTCGACTTCACGAGACTGTACAACAAATCCAACTTCCTGCGCAAGATCAACGGTCAGGCACGCGGGCGGAGCAACCGGCCACCGGCCCGGACGCGCCCGGACCGCGATCGTGACCAGCCCGATCAGGGTGACGATCGCCGTGAACGGCGCCAGCGCGACCCCAATGCCGAACCCAGTACCATCGCCAAGGTGCTGATCCGTCCGTTGATGACCATACGGAAATTCCGCTTCAGTTATTCCCGCGACTTCTCGACCGTCGTGCCGGGATACACCCCGCCATCGCGATTGCTCGGGATGGACGGGTTTAATGCGCCGGGATGGGACTTCATACTCGGTTTCCAGCCGGATATCAGACGGAGTGTCGACGGGGCACCGGACTGGATCGATGAGAACGGGATCCGCCTGGTTGAAGCGGGTGGTGAGGTCAATAATCTGGGATGGATTGTCGAGAATCCGTTCCAGAACCAGCCGATCCTGCAATCGGAATCGAAGACGATCGAAGGGCGCTTGACACTCGAACCCTTTGCCGACTTCAAGATCGAAGTGGATGCCAAACGCACGATCCGCCAGGATTTCTCCGTCTTCTACAAGAACACCGAGAAGATCAACCCCAATGTGCCGTTTGAAGACCGGTACAGCATTGAAAGACTTTCTCCACGGGAAATGGGCTCGTTCTCCATGTCGTACTTCTCACTGCCAACGCTCTTCATGGGGTCGGAAGCCGAGATCAACAATCTCTTCAAGGAATTTGAGCGGATGCGGGCCACGATCTCACAGCAACGCGGCGAGTCCGGTACGACGCACCCCATCGACGGCGAGGCGTATACCGAAGGCTTTGGCGGCAAGCAACGCGATGTGATCATTCCCGCTTTCATCGCCGCATACACCGACAAGGATCCTGAGAACTTCGAGCTGACCGACATGTTCGATTGGCTGCCAAGGCCCAACTGGACGCTGACTTATAACGGGCTGCAGAAACTTCCGATGTTCAAGGATATCTTCTCGAGCGTGCGGATCACGCATGGTTACAAGTCAACACTGAACGTCAATTCCTTCGAAAGCGACCTCAACTATACACCGGATCCGTCCTTGCCCAATCCGCAGATCAATCCGCCCGACAACCTGAACGAGGCGACACTCAACTATTTCAGCCGGTACATCGTGCCGCAGGTCGGGATCGATGAGCAGTTTGCGCCGCTGATCGGGATCGAGGTCAAGACCAAGAATGACCTCAACTTCCATTTTGACTATGCCAAGCGCCGTGGCCTGCAACTTGGTTTTATTTCCAATGAGCTCGCCGAGAACCGCGTGACCACAGTAGAGGTGGGCTTCGACTGGGTGCTCAAGGATATCAACCTGCCGTTCCTGCCGGGCTATAAGGCACGACGCGACAACAACCGGCGCGGGGATCAGCAGGATCCCAATGATCCGACCGGGACCCAGCAGGGTGGGCGTGGCCGCGGTCCGATCAATGGAAATGATCTGGAGATCCTCTTCGATTTCTCATTCTCAGACAACATTACCGTCAACCATTATCTCGACCAGGAGTCTCTACCTCAGCCGACGCGTGGCTCCAAGGAGATCTCTATCTCGCCGGCCATGCGGTACAACCTGAACAAGAATGTGAATCTGCGGATGTTCTTCGATTACCGCAAGACGACACCATACACTACCACCGGCTACCCGATCACCTCGACTTCTGCCGGTGTAACCGTGCAGGTGGTGCTTGAGTGATTCCTCGACGATGTCCCGATATGCATCGGGCCAGGCAGGCGCCAGCCGCATGGCGACGTCCCAGTTCCGGAGCAGCACAATATTCGAGCTGCAGCGCAGCGCAACGTTTCCAGCCCCAGCGGGGCGTAATATCTACAGCTCCAGAGGAGCGCAATGTGTTCAGCCCCAGCGGGGCGCAATATTCGAGCTGCAGCGCAGCGTAACGTCCCAGCTCCGGAGGAGCGCAACGTTCCAGCCCCAGCGGGGCGCAACATTTCATTAGCTTTGGACAGCCATGAGATGCATCCAGTTCACAGACCCGCACATCGGCATGCCCGGTGATGACACCTTTGATGTGGATGTCCGCGCCAATTTCCAGAAGGTCCTTGCGGCCATTGCCAACGAAAATGCCGACCACGTGATCCTGACCGGGGATCTGTGTTTCCGTGAACCAAGACCGGAGATCTACAATTGGGTGCATGAAGCCATTGCAGACTCGGGCCTGGACATCCGGATCATCCCTGGCAACCACGACGATCAGCACATGATGGGTGAGATCTTCGGCATGTCCCCGACCGACGAAAGGGAGATCTATTCAATACAAGACCTCGGGGGCAAGCGCTGTCTCTTGCTCGACACCGGTGCCGGGCAGATGTCGGAACCACAGTGGAGTTGGATGCTTGAGGCGCTGGCGCAGGCGTCAGATCCGTTACTGATCTTCATGCACCATCCTCCCGTTCTGTGTGATGTACCCTACATGGACCGCAAACACAGCTTTACGCAGATGGCACGCTTCCAGGCTCGAGTGCAGGAGCTGGAGCGTCCGGTCCATGTGTTTTGTGGCCACTACCACGTGGACCGCACGGTCTCTTTCGGCAACCTCCACGTGCATGTTACGCCTTCCACGTTCTTCCAGATCAACCCCGGCAACCCGGAGTTTGAAGTCGATCATTACCGGATCGGTTATCGCCGCATCTTCGTGACCGAGGGATCCGTTATCACTTCCGTCGTATATCTCGATTAAAAGTTGCCGGTAGATGCCCGGTAGATGACCGCCGTGACGACCTGTCCGACGGCTCCGAGGGTGTTTTTGTCAATGACGTTCATGTTGTCGTCATGGGTATGCCAGTGTTCGCCAAAGCCAGCTTCGCTACCGGGTGGTTTATTGATAATGTCGATCATGGGGATGCCGGTGAGCAGGTTGACGAAATAATGATCATCAATGATGGGAGGGATCTGCCGGTTTTGGAAGTACCTGCCTTTGCCCATGGCCCGCGCCAGGTTCCACACCTTCCGGTAGAGTTCCTGCACCTGGCTCGCGTGCGGGTAGAGGTTTGCGACATTCTCGATATTGAAAAAGGCGTTTTTCGCGCCGACCATGTCCAGGAGGATCCCAAAACGCGCCCGGTATCCTGGCTGATGAGGTGTGAGCCCCCAGTGCTGTGCTCCCAGGCACCAGGTTTCATTGGCCCCGTCGCCGCGCTGTCCCTGATCCTCTGCATCAAAGAAAATGATGTCGATCCCAATATCAATCGGCTGCGTGCTGATCAGACGTGCGATTTCCAGCAACACTCCAACTCCGCTGCCGCCATCGTCGGCCCCGTCGAT
>JAWWBX010000087.1:0-14494 GCA_033720735.1 Saprospiraceae bacterium | reverse complement strand
TGTGCGATACACGCCAATATCCGTAAGGGCAAACAACACATCTGCGTCGGACGGATGCTGCTTCATCCTTCGCGCACGTGTGATCTGCGGAAACACATAGACCTCTTCCCACGTGGCCCCTTGATCATTGCTCATGTAGATGCCATCAGAAGTATTGAAGTAACCGTTGTCATCGACTAACCACCCGAGTTGATCATCTCCGGTACCTGACAACACGTAAATGCGATCCGGATCCTGATGGTCGATGACGATGCCGCCGACACCGATTCCCGGCAGAGCATCCGTCAGACAGCTCCATGACGCGCCGCCATCATCTGTCATCCAGAGTCCTCCATACGGAGCACCCACATAGATCGTGCTGGGGTCGGTGGGGTGAAAGGCAATCCGGTCGATACGGCCATACCCATTGCCCGCACAGAATGATCCGTTGTTCGCATAGGTCGAATTGACCGGGCCGATCTGGCTCCACAAGTTATTGCTGTTGCGCTGGCCGGTATTTGCCGGCCATGCCGCTGCTGCCTCCCGGATCAAGGTGCGTGGATCGCCAAACGTGCCATCAGGCTGCACATAGCGACACCAGGTATGTGCCCAACGTGCCCAATGCTTGTACTTCGGCAAGCCCTCGACTTCGGTACGCCCCTGGTATACCGCGTCGACTTCAGCCATCACAGCGAGCGGTGACTGCTTTGCTGTCAGCCGTTGCTGCAGGTCGCTGGCTGCATCCTGACCGAAGATGATCCCTGTGCATCCAAGCAAGACAATCGTGATCAGTGTGATCGCTTTGATCATTGGAGCATGCATGCCGGGCCTATTGATGGTTGGCTGACAATTGATTGACATGGCGCCTTAATGCCTCATTTTCCCTGCGCAGTTCACTCACGACGGTGTTGAGGTCGATCAGGTAGAGGGTGAGTTCTTCGATCTTCTCCATCATTTGTCGTTGCATTTGACCAAGTTCGAGACCGTCCGACGCGATTTCTTCCGCAGTTGGGATTCCGGGCAGATGGTTGTTTTGCCGCACAAAACGCGCGAGGTCATGGAGCGGCATGCGTTCGTAGCCTTCGTCAAACACATAGTCCGGCCAGGCCCCGGAAAGCTCAACCCGGACCTCTTCACAGGCGATCTTGCCGTCTACTGAAAGGCGATGGTCTGTGGCGAAAACATTGCCCAGGGCCATTTCACCGGTAGACCGGTCGATGCGCAGGTGCGGGCCAATCGTTGTGAGGCTTTCCTTACTGAAGAGCTGCATTTCATTGTCAAACCCGTCATACATCCAATACATGCCGAAGGTGCCATCATCATCCTCGGCCAGAAAGATCGAGGCCGTGTCACCGCTGGTAGCAGCTGCCGGAGAGATAAAGATCTGTGCGTGCTCCAGTGCTGAGTGTACGTGCAGTTCTCCCAGGACTTCTTCCGAACCGATCGTCAATGTGCTGCCGAAATGTCCTCTGCCGGTGAAGTACCCGGCGTAGCCAGATGGTGACGGGTTGTCCCCGTAAATGGCAAAGTTGTCGCTTCCGTCCACCTCGGCATACACGCCATAGTGTGTGCCGGAGGAGGCAGCAGGGATGTAGGCATACGTACCGTACAAGGCATTGTTGTTGAAAGCTGCATTGTTGGAAACCTGGGTGTAGAAGCCAATTTTATTTCCACTGCCCGAATTGCTGAGATCGACTTTGACCCCGGTCTGCGCTTGAACGCCAGTATAGAGGTTCGAGACATCGATCACAGACAAAGGCGTCGCTGTCTGAATGTCGACGGGGCGAGTGGGCGATGCAGTGCCAATGCCCACGTTCCCCAGGGTGTAATAAATATTGTTTGGTGTGCCATTTTGTTCGGACCATTTCGATCCTTGAGTAAAGGACTCCCATGCGCTACCATCATAACCTTCAAAGTCCGAGCCGGTCCAACGCAAGGTCCCTGCTGCCATTGTTGACGAATTGCCAAGGCGCAGGCCTCCTCCTACGTGCAAGGTCTCCTGTGGACTTGAGACGCCAATGCCGACACGGGTCGGGTTGTCGCGCTGCGCAGAAATATGAGGCCCAATCAGTCCCAGATTGGAATGACCGTAGAGCCGCAAATAATTGGAGATGCCGTCGTACAACCACCCCACTCCAAATATCCCGTCGAGATCTTCAGTCAGGAAAAGCGAGGCACTGTCGTTGATGGCGACAGAAGAGATCATCACCTTGGTGTAGTCGCTGTTGGGATCGTGCATGTGCACGGAAGTCTGAGGAACAGTCGTGCCCAAACCGATATTTTGCCCCCAGGCAACAGCCGGAGAGATCAGGACAATGCATGGGATAAGGTATCCTGCGTAATTCATAGTAGGACGATTTGCTTTTCTACCAGGTTGACACTGTCAATCAGTGTTGTCTTCCAGTATGCAACAAGTTAGAGTTGAAGTGGCGTGGTGCGAAGGGCGAGTGAGAGATCGGCAAGTCTGAGTGAGAGATTGACCAGGCAGCCTGCCGCCAGGTAGCCTGCGCATGTCGTTCTAGCTCATCTCGAGCGGAATGTTGACAGTCACCTCGGTACCGGCAGGGTTGCCGGTCATGTCTACCAGGTCCCTGATACGTACGGAAGGCTTCTTCTCGAACATGCGGTTGATCAGGGCGATGCGATCCCCGGTGATCTTCATCCCGAGTGATTTCCGCAACCCCGATTGCTCTTGCCGGAGCGCTTGAGCCGCCTGGCGACCCACCCCATCGTCTTCGATGATACACTCAAGGAATCCGTTTGATTGGGTAAACCTGATATTCAGGTGCCCTTTGCCGTTTTTCTTATGCGCGAGGCCATGCCAAATGGCGTTCTCGACATACGGTTGGAGCAACATCGGGGGAAGCTTGCAGTGGGCGGCATCAATGGAGTCGTCGACCTCGATGCAGGATTCAAAAGCATGATCAGTCCTGATGGTCTCCATCAGCACGTAAAGTTCGAGCACCTCGATCTCTTGCTCGAGCGTCAGCAATCGCGAGTTGGAATACTGCAATGTCAACCGCACCAGGCGGGCAAACTTGGCGAGGTAGTCAGCGGCCACCCTGGGCTCGTTGCGCACGATAAAGACTTTGATGGAGTTGAGAGTGTTGAAGAGAAAATGCGGATTCATCTGCGCTTTCAGGGCGCTCATCTCTGACTCCATCAGTTCGCGCGAAAACCGCTCGGCCGAGGCTTCCTGTTTTCTGCGCGCACTGGCCCTGATATTATGGATCAGCCAGCCTCCAAAGAGGAGTGTCAATACAATAATTCCGATACTCAAATTGCGAATGGTTTTCTCGCGCCTCAGGTTGAGCTCGTGGAGTGCCTTTTGCGTAGTGAGCAAGTCGATCTCACTTTGTTTATGCGCCAGGTGGCGCTCCCATTCCACGCTGGCAAGTTTGTTGAGTTGGGCCGCGCCATACAGGCTGTCGTTGAGTTCAAATCTCTTGCGTGATGCCTCATATGCCAATTCAAAATTGCCCTGCGCTGCGTAGATGTCCGCCAACCTCATGTAACCATAAAGAATGCGTGGCCGGTCTCCGATCGCCCTGGATTGCTCTATTCCTGAAGTGATGTAACTCAGGGCAGAGTCGAGTTGTCCCATGCGATAGAACACACCGCCTATGGCCAGGGTATTCGAGCTGAGTTGTTCCTTGTAACCGATGCGTCGGTTGATCGCATTTGCGCGTTTCAGTTGTGCAATGGCCTCCTCGTAATGACCTTGCAGGGTATACACCGGCGCCTGGTTCGCAATAAGTGTAGCGGTAATTCCCGGTTCTTGCTCCTCGGCATTCAGGCCTTTACGGATCTCATTCAGTGATTCCTCCAGGCGCCCGGCGTACAGATAGGCTTTGGCCAGGGCATTTGAGAAATGCTGCAGATCATAGTGGCCCGCAGCTACCATGGGTTCTGCTTTGTGCAAGCACTCGATGGCCTTGTTGTAGTCCAACAGGCGCAGATTGTTCCAGGCGATCTCAATCAGGGCTGCCGCCTCACAGCGCGGCGTACTGCTGCTGTCAGCCACCATTGCGAGCGCTTCATTTGCAAGATGGAGGGCTTGCAGATGCTCGCCCAGCCGGTAATGACTTCTGCTCATACGGGTAAATGCCACGCACTGCTGCTCAAGAGAGTCAGCCTGTTTCCAAATTGCGGCCTCCATACCGAACAGGTCAATGGCATCATGAAAAGCCCCCTGGATGAACATCTCTTCAGCGCGCTCATGTACGATCTGGCCAAGCAAACTCAGGTCCTGAGCATTCTGCGGACGGTCTATGATATGTGTCACCAGCTTGACAAACGAGTCCGTGTCGGCCGCCTTGTGTACGGGAATATATTGAAGTAAAGAGCCGTTCCCCGGGTCGGAAACATCTACGTCAACGACCTGCGCTGACACCTGCAATGCCAGCACGCCAACAATCCATACGATGCTATGCCTGGTCATCGCGCTCACTCCCTTTGTATTCTAATCGGGTCGATCCATTTCAACAATTCATCCCTTTTCGCCCGGGCCACCGCGATGGACTTCCCATTGCTCATGATCAACTGGCCTCCCTGACCGCGGATATACTGTCTGATGTGTGAAGCGTTGACCAGGTGTGAGTTGTGCACACGGATAAACTTACTCTCCGGTAGCAAATGCTGGACTTCCTTCAGTGTTTTGGAAATAAAAATGCGGCTGCCGTCCGCCAGGTAGAAGTGAGTATAATTACTATCGCTCTGACAATGCACAATGCTGTCAACAGAGACGAATTCGTAACCGTCCGACGTGGGCAGGGCGACACTTTCCACCGCTGCGAGCTTCTCGTATTGCATGAACACCTCCCTGACCTTGTTCTTTACGTCTTCAGTGAGCCGGTCATGATCCACCATGGACAGTCTCGTTTTTACTTTTTGTACGGCATGAACGAGATCATCCTTATCAACCGGTTTGAGCAAATAGTCGACGGCACTCGATTTGATGGCATGGATCGCATACTGGTCATAGGCAGTTGTAAAAATGACCTCAAACTGCGGTCTGCTGATCTTCTTGAGCATCTCAAAGCCATTCATCCCCGGCATTTCGATATCGAGGAAGAGAACTTCCGGATGCCATTCCTCTATCGCTTTCAACCCTTCCTCACCGCTGCGACAAGTGGTCAGCACATCCACTTCCGGACAATATTCCTGAAGATCCCATTCCAGGGCCTCGATACAAGGTGCCTCATCGTCGATGATGATCGCCCGCAACATGTCTGTTTTAGTCATAAAATAGGTATTCGTTGGCTAATCTGCCGAGGATTCGCCGGGTTACCAACTACGAATGCGTCGTTCGCCGCTTTGAGTGAGAAATTGGCTCGCCTCAGTGATCCCTGGTCGACTATAAGCATGCCAATAAGATGAGTTTATCAGAGGTAATACGGTATTAAAGGGCAAAAAAAGCTCTTGCGCGTACAAGATCCTTTTGTCACTCACATCTCAGAGACCAGGAAGAGCAGGAGGTAAGCCATCAGAATCTGGAATCATGGCGTGTTCTGACCTTGAGCCTGCGACAACCCGGGTGCCGGACAATGTTCACGACCGGGACACTGTGGCAATGGGAAATTGTACTTGGTTAAAGAAGTACCTGGCTATCTTTGATCTATAACACTCAAATGCCAATGTGCCATGCTGCACAACCGTATCCCCCCGCTTTTCCTGGTGCTTCTCGGTCACCTTATAGGGATCAGCACCGGGACTGACCAGGACCGGCCAGCGACTCTGCCGGAAAAGCCCAACATCCTGTTTATCGCCATCGATGACCTCCGGCCGGAATTGGGCTGCTATGGGGCGGAGCAGGTCAAAACACCACATATCGATCGTTTCGCCAACCGGGCGGTGGTCTTTAACCGCGCCTACTGCCAGGTGCCGGTCTGTGGCCCCTCGCGCGCCTCGCTGCTGACCGGCGTGCGTCCGACCAGGGAAACATGCACCCTGTGGAACGCTGAGGAGTTTGCGCCCAACGTACCCACCCTGCCCCAATGGTTCCGGGAAGCAGGCTACCACACCATTTCCAACGGCAAGATCTTTCATGACCCACGGGACTCGTGGAGGAAAAGCTGGTCCGAACCCCCTAGCCTTGATTTTCTCACGGAACACGACCGCTTCCTCATGCCGGGTTCAGTTGCTGACGCGCAGCGTGAAGGCAAGCAATACCCTTTTTTCGAGGCCGCAAATGTGCCGGACACGAGCTATGTTGATGGCCGCATCTGCGAAAGGACAATCGAGGACCTGCACCGTCTCAAGGCCATGGGCAAGCCCTTTTTTCTCGGCTGTGGATTCATACGTCCGCACCTGCCTTTCAACGCTCCGAAAAAATATTGGGACCTCTATGACCGCAGCAAGATCCGGATCGCGACCAACCGGTTTCGTCCCGTCGATGCACCGGAGTCATTAAAGGGTTCGACCGAGATCCAGATGTACGCAACCCGAGGCAGGACCTACAATTCGGACCACTTTCACAAACTCGCAAGGCATGGCTACTACGCCTCCGTGAGCTACGTCGACGCTCAGATCGGGCGCCTGCTCAATGCCCTGGAAGTCCTTGATCTTGCCCGCAACACGATTGTCGTGATCTGGGGAGACCACGGCTGGCATCTTGGCGAGCATGACTACTGGTCCAAACACAACCTGATGCACCAGGCCCTGCATGCTCCGCTCCTGCTGAGGGTGCCCGGCATGGAGACATCGATCCGCGTCAATGCAATCGTCGAATTTATCGACATCTATCCGACCCTCTGTACACTCGCTGGCTTGCGCCAACCGTCCCATCTTGATGGGTCCAGTTTGCTACCGGTGATCCTCGATCCGAAAACCGCATGGAAACAGGCGGCGTACGCACGATACGAAAATGGCCATACGGTGATCAGCCAGCGATTTGCCTTTACCCAATATCACGATGGGTTAATGCTCTTCGATCTGCAAATGGATCCGCAAGAAAACATCAATGTCGTCTCCTTGCCAGAATACCGGCAGGCCGCCGTCAAGATGATTCAGATGCTTCGGAAGGACGCTCCGTCCAGGTAAATCAAATGGGGTCAGGGGATCTCAAGTTTGCCTGCACCACAACTCAAACACCCAGCAATCCACATGACGATTGTCAGGATAGCGCGCATGCAGTGCCGCGCGCACGACGTAGGCCCGCTCGGGGTCCAACAACACGTCGCTGGCATTCATCTCATCCGGACGGGTCACATCCCCCACCTCAACGAGCTAGGCAATATGCCAGATCCCGGACATTCAACTTAACTATTCTTGAGTTTATGAAACCCTATAATTTCAACACCCGCTTGACCACGACCTCTGCCGGCGACCGCAGCTTCAGCAAATAAGTGCCCGCAGCGATCCGTGAGAGATCCACGGAGTGCACATCGTACGACCGCATCAGCGGTGCACCCTGCAGGTCATACAACACCACATCGACCGGACCGGCACCATCGATATAGAGCAGCGAGGATACCGGATTCGGGTAGATATTAAAGCCGCTTGCAGCCTGCCGGTCATCGACCGACGAGGTCATCGCATACTCCAGACACAGGTTGTCCACCTTGCCGAGCAGCTGGCGCTCGGGATTCCAGCGGGCGACATTGCCGTGCTGCACGTGCGTCAGACCGCCGACCGATTCGGGGATGTCCAGCACGACCGGCGAACCGTCGATCTCCTTGGTACGCGCGGGGTCGGAGTAGATGCTCAGCCGTACCTGGGTGGCCAGTGGTCGTTCCAGACGCAGATAGAACCAGGTGTCCAGCACCCCGTTGAAGATCGCGTCGGAGACCAGCTCGTCCTTCCCGTTCTTGACGACAATCTTGAAGTGGACTTCGCCTACACCGGTATCGGGCGTGGCGTACATCACCATGATGCCATCCTGCGTGCCGGGCGGATTGCCGGTACAGGGGATATCGGGACAGTCGCTCAACGGATCCTGGGTGCCAGCCGTCAGCGCAATGAGGATGTGCCCCACCGACGGGACCGGGATATCCCCGATGTCGATCACTTCAAAGTCGATATCCGCCGTGAAGGTCGACTCGGAAAACAACGTGGCGCCGATCGGTGCGTGGATCCGCCGTTGCTCTCCATCGGGACAGCCCTCAAGGAATACGGCACTGCCGGCCGTCACTTCCATGAGCGTCCCGACCTGGGTCCACCGGCCCGGGTCCGAATAATCATCGATCAGTTGGCATTGCGCCTCCAAGAATCCTGGGAGCATGAGCAGGCCGGCGATCAGTCCTGCCCGGCAGGTATGTTGGAGCTTGTTCGATAGTGCGTATCTCTTCATACTCGACAATATGAGTGTGTGAAATGGTTCGTTGCGGTAAGATCGATCTGCGAGGTCGCCTGTGCGGCTACAATCGTACCAGCACGTTGGTGTAGTAGCCTTTCGCCGGCACGACGGTTACGGTGGTCGCACCATAGTCGCTCACCACATCCACCATGTAGGTGGCCAGCGGCAGTTCAGGAAAGTCCACGTTTCCCTTGGCATTGGTACGCCCCTCAGCGACGACGGCTGTTTCCGGCGGGTGCCGGTCGCCGTCCTTGACGTAAATGACCACCAGGGCATCCTCGACGGTAAAGACACAACGTTCGTTGCCGAGACACCCGCCGTTTTGGGCGGCTTCATTCTCGGTGGCCACGTTGATGTTGAGATAGGCCATGTCCGGATTGAGCAGGGTTGGTGTATTGGGCTGGACAGCCACGTCGTCCTTGGCGCAGCCCATCAAGGTTGCGGCACACAGGGTCAGGATGTAGAGCGGATATTTCATAAGCAGGAGCGATTCTCTCTAAAAATACGGATGCCTGTACAAAACTACAAGCGCCGTTCCCGACAAAAAATCCCGGGAAACTTCCCGGGATCCTACTTACGTATAGTTCTAGGGGGTGTAATACAATGGGTGATGCCGCCTGCTCTGGTTCCCTCAGAGTTAAGGTTTGTGTAAGTTGAAATGCAAAAGGGAACCGGTGCCGTCTCGCTATTGCTAGTCCTGACGTGGCGCACACCGTCTCAACGAATATACTGGAATTCACTCAACTACAGAAATTCGCCGCGCCGCATCAATCCGCTCGCGATGCGCATTCAACATCACGAGACACATACCTTTGTTGCTCTTCAATAATCGTACCGAAGGCACCGTTGCAATGGTAAGCGTGATACGATTTTTCTTTGTCCTGGTCTTCCTGATGACCGCATGGCTACTCTCAGGTCAGTCATCTTCAGTCAGACAATATGCTGAAGCTGCCGGCCTCGTGCGGGCCGACGTTACCGTGGTGTTTGAGGACAGCCGGGGGATGCTGTGGGTCGGTACGCGTGGTGCCGGATTGTATCAGTTCAACCTGGGCCGTTTCCAACAAAAGATCGAAACCGTACGCACCCTGGGATACGAGATCCGCGGTTTGACCGAAGGTCCGGATGGCACCCTCTACGTGTGGTCTGGCGCCGGCACGTTCAGTTATGATGGAGACACGTTTGCGCCGCTGGGCGGATCAGATGATGGTCTCCGCCAAATTGCTGTTTGTGCCGACTCGCTCTGGCTGGCCGGACAACACGGGCTGGACTATGGCACCGCACGCACGCCCATTCTCGAACAAGCGGTCCAATGTGTGACTTGCACCGACGATGATGCGTTGGTCGCGGTGGGCACGGACAGCTTGTGGATCATCCACGGCGACCGGATCCTGGCCTATGCTCTGCCAGCATCCGCCTGGCATGCAGTAGCCGTTCAAGACCAGGAACTGTGGCTGGCTGACCGGGCCGGAACGCTGCTGCGCTTCGATCAGGGACAGGTCCATCCGTACCGCACGGGACTCGCCATCAATACCTTGCTGCCATCCGGAACAGGCCAGCTGTTCCTCGGCACCGAATCCGGATTGCACGTTTTCACCGGGGACGAGGCGCTGACCTATCCCGTCGAAGACACCGACGGCCTGCTGAGCCAACCGGTGCAGCACATGATCTACGACCGGGCCTTCCGCCTCTGGGTCGGGAGCAGGACCAACGGACTTCTGCAATATCAAGGCAGCCGGGTCAGGGAATGGACACTCGGCAGATCCGTGACCAACCCTGCGTTGGCAGGCGACCCTGTCCGCGGCGGACTGCTTCTCCTGGATGATTCCGGTACACTGGCAAGGGTCGATCAGGACGGGGAAATGGATCCGGTCCCGGTCACCGAGGGGATCACCGCGTTCCACATCGACGCGATCGGACGGCTGTGGGTGGCCGCTTCCGGTAGCATGCAGGTATGGCTTGATCGGGAGGCGCACCTGCAGCTCGATACGCTTTTCAATAAACCTCTGGAAAATGTGGCACTGATCGCCGATGATCCCGCCGGCTCGGTGTGGTTGGAAACAGGGGGGCACCAGGTTTATCGGCTGGGGCTGGCCGCGCGTCCCGGATCTGTGGTACCGGCCTGGACCGTGCAGGAGCTTTCTCTTCCCATCCGCGACGATCCGGTCGTGCTGCTGCCCAGGGACGACCTGACCATGGTTCGCGTCGGCCAGCACTCGGTTGGTATCATCCGGGAAGACGCGTACCAGCTGCTGCTGGAGACAGACTTCCGCATCCTGGCTGCCACACTTGACCACGGCAACGTGCTCTGGCTGGGCACAGAAGCTGGCGGCATTCGGTATCTCGACCTCACCTTGCCGGACCAACTGCACGTGCTGATCGCACCTTATGCCCTTCAGCCCTACGATCTCCAGTTTATCAGTGTTGAAGAGCAGGCGTTGTGGGTCGGGACTGACCGCAGCATCCTGCATCTTGCCCTGACACCAGAACGCACCGGCGTGCGCACCGTCAGTGAGGTCGTGCGCACGCTGCCAGGCACGTTTTCTCCGGCGAGCATCGCACGCACGTCCTATGGTACCATTGTGGCTGGCGGCCGCGACCGGATCTATGAGATCCAGCTGGCGACCTACCGCCCTGCGGGTGTCACCCCGGGGGTGTATCTCAGTGAGATCACGATCGACCAGACACCGCTCCCTGAAACCCGGCACCGGGCGTCGGCGGCACCGTTTGGTGCGCAGTCCGACCCGCTCAATATCTCCTTCCGGGAGAACAAACTTGCCTTCACATTTGAGGGCATCAGCGAGACCCCGCAGATCACCTATGCCTGGCGCCTGACACCTCTCTACCCGGACTGGTCGGCTCCGAGCAGCCGCAACGGCGTACAATTTGCCGGGCTTCCACCTGACGACTATGCGTTCGATGTGCAGGTGTGCAATGACCAGGGGCGCTGCGCCCAACTTGCGCAACCTTGGAAGTTCACCATCCGCAAGGGGCTGCATCACCAGTGGTGGTTCTGGGGAGGGTGCCTGCTGTTGGCAGGCGGACTGATCACTTGGGTGGTCCGGCGTCGCACCGCCCGCCTGCGGCGCGAAGCGGCCCGGGAGCAGGCCCGTCTGCGGGCCCGATTGGAAACGCTCGCACTTGAGCAGAAAGCGTTGCGGCTGCAAATGAATCCGCATTTCATGTTCAATGCCGTGCAGACCATTCAACAACAGATCCGGCAGGGTCGGCTGGATGAGGCAGGCAGCCATCTGGGTCAATTTTCCCGGCTCATGCGGGCGACACTTGAGATGAGCCGGCAGGAACTGGTATCCTTGGAGGACGAGGTGGCCTACCTCACCGCCTATCTGGACCTTGAACAAATGTGTCACCCCGCGCCACTGATGTACACGATTCATGTCGACCCAGCTATCGAGGCGTTCGCCATCATGATCCCACCGATGCTGATCCAGCCGCTCCTTGAGAATGCCGTCAAACATGGCACCAGTCACCCGTCACCGCGGATCGACGTGCGCTTCAGCCTGCACGGGGAGGTGCTTGAAGTATGTGTCGAAGACAACGGCAGCGGGTTTGACAGGCCCGGGAGTCATGCCCACACCTCCGCTGCCCTGGCCATCATCAAAGAACGGCTCAGCCATTACAGCAAACGGGCCCGACTGGAACTCACTAACCGCATGGACGAAAACGGCAAGGTAGCGGGAGCCAGGGTTGTCGCCGTCATCCCCGTACGCGAATCCGGTACATGAAACCGTTTCATATCTTGTCCAGATGGAAAGGAAGTCCGCATTGAGCGCCATTATTGTCGAAGATCTTCCCGAGGTGCGGGCGGCTCTGCAAGACCAGATCGGGTCGCATTGCTCTGATGTCCTGGTTGCCGGCACCGCAGACAGCGTGGTCAGCGGGGCAAGGCTGATCAGCCAGACCAAGCCAGATCTGGTCTTCCTCGATATCGAACTTCCCGACGGGAGCGGGTTCGACCTGCTGGACATCATCAGTCATCCCGTTCGGGTGATCTTCACAACAGCCTCCGACGCACACGCCGTGCGCGCTTTTCGCTATGCAGCCGTCGACTACCTGCTCAAGCCCATCGACGCGGACGAACTGGTAGCAGCCGTCGATCGGGCTCGTGCACCTTTCCCGACACAGAAGGCACAACTTTCCATCCTTTCGCAGGCGCTGCAACACCGTCAGCCGGAACGGATCGCGCTGCATACCTCCGACCGCGTGCATATTGTCGCGTTGAGCGCCATCATCCGCTGCGCTGCCGACGGCAACTACACCTACTTTCATCTCGACGATCAACGGCCGATCCTGGTTGCGCGGACGCTGAAGGAGTACGACAAGATGCTGTCCGGCGCCGGCTTCCTGCGGGTGCATCAATCGCATCTGGTCAATCTCGCCAAGGTCAGGGAATATGTCAAGACCGACGGGGTGTACCTGGTCATGCAGGACGGGGCCAAGGTGCCGGTCTCGGTCCGCAAGCGGCAAGAGGTACTCGAACGCCTCAACCAGCTGCGTCCGCGCTAGCTCGCCTGCGTGCTCAGACGATCGACAAACTCGGTCAATAGATCTGCCGCGACCAGCCAGTCATCCAGATACGGGTCCTCAAAGCTCTGAATCGACAGATGTAACTGCCGCAGACTCTCAAGGTCATCGACCATTCCGGCAAACGTCCGGGCCATCTGCTGGTGGGAGGTAAACACTTCACCGTTCACACCCGGTCGCACATGGTGTTCCGAATTGCCGCCACTGTGCACCAATGCCGGCAGTCCATAGACAATCGCCTCCTGAATGGCCATACCGAAGGTTTCAAATTCCGATGGCGACAGGAAGATGTTTGACTTGTCGTAATAGCCATGCAGGGTGGCATCATCCTGTTCGCCCATCAGCCGCACGCATTGTGCCAGCACCGGGGTCTCACGGATCAGCGCCTGACAACTCCGGGCATAGGTCTCGTCATGCTGCAAACTCCCGATCACGTTCAGGTCGAAATAGGGCTGCGGACGTGCGTCCGCCAAGGCTTGCAGGAACGGAAGGACTCCTTTGCGCGGAATGCAATTGGCGACAATGAGTCCCCTGACACGAGCCACTTCCCGATCAGGGATTTCTGTTGGCCGGTCCACCACCGGTTCGATCACCACGATCTGCTGTTCTTCCAATCCCCGCTCAGCAAGATACTCGCGAGTAAAATGACTGGTGGCGATGTATCCCGCCATCCGCTCAAGGACCGGCGCCTCGTGACGCTCGTAATACCCAGGACCACCTGGATACATGCTGTTGAGATGATGAACCAGCGCCAGGCATTGCGGCGGCAGCGCATCAGGCTGTGCGATGGATTCAAAATACAGGCTATCCAGCACGTAGATCGTGTCCGGACTTGCGTAATAGATCTCAGGGTTGAACGGGCTGTGCGACACGTGTACCTGTCGTTGACGCAGGGCAGCGATGAGAGCCGCGTTGTAGCGATTGCCGCCGGATTGGAACGCACCGGGATCAGGGATGAGAAAATGGACCTGCATGATCAGCGCACCGGTCCTTCATACGCCGCCCATGCCACATGGGATTCACCCAGTGTGACTTTGACCACACCATTGAAGGTAGCTGGCACTGCCTGGCAAACGGCGGCATGGATGTGACGGGCAAGGAATTCGGTGGTCGTCAACTGGCCTGCGAATTCCGGCAGGTCATCAAGGTCCTGGTAATTGAGTGGTGCCAGGGCATCGCGCAGGATCTGATGAGCCAGGCCGATGTCAATGACCACGTTGTGTTCATCCAGTGCACTCGTTCGGAACTCTGCATCGACCACGTAAGTCGCACCGTGCTTGTTCTGCGCCGGTCCGAAAAACGGGTGTGGCAGTGAATGTGCGATCAACATGTGTTCTCTGATCCTTACTGTGTACATCGTGCTCAAGTTACGCGTATTCAATACAGTACCCCAGGCCTTCGGGCGGCGCTTCTCGCGACTGATTGAACAGACTGGCCGCCTCCGCGAGTGAGATGGTATGGGTGATATGTGCGTCATATTGCGGGTCGGCAAGCAGATCGAAGACCTTCTGTTTGCGCCGATCGTGATCCCATCGCGCACGCTGATGCGCCGGGATCCGCGATACCTGTGAACTGATGAGCCGCTTGCGCAAACTGTGAAACTCTCCTCCCAGCTGGAGGGTCGTGGCATCCCCACCATACCAGCTCAACTCCACCACCCGTCCCTCCAGACCTACC
>JAWWBX010000086.1:0-14578 GCA_033720735.1 Saprospiraceae bacterium | reverse complement strand
TGGCACCGGTCATGGACGGTCGCGCGGCAGGTGGTCACACCTTCCGTGTTGAAACGGAGGACGGGGAGCTGAATACCAATGGCTGTGTGGAATGCCATAGCGACGAGGATGCCCTGGTCATGTTGAAGGAAGAAACACAAGCCACGCTGGAAGCCGCGCTTGAAGAACTGCGACTGAGACTCATCGAAGTCGGTATTCTTACCGAAAGTGACAGAGCGGTACAAGGCACCTGGGGTCCCGTGGAAGCCGGATGTCTCTGGAACTACTTCTACTTGCTGGAAGACCAGAGCTATGGCATCCACAACTTCAGCTATGCCATGAAGTTGATCGAGAACTCACTCGAAGCGCTCAACTAACAGCTTGTGTTCCGCATGGGGTGCCGTGTGGACATGGATCGTGGAAGGTGGTTCAGACTGATACACCACCTTCCGTTTTTCTGACCGACTGACGCGGTCACGCACACTTCTAAAATGACGGAGTCATGACAAGATTTCTGAAGTCATCGCGCACCTGGGTCACTGCGTTGGGTGGCATGTTCGCAGTGATTGTTGCGCTGCCTCTCACTGCGCAGAGCGAAGATCTCCGCCCGGTTCGCAGCGCCTTTGAGAGCATCTGGCACATTGACAATCAAACTGTCGTGGTGCCGATCAAAGGGACATTCCAGCTCGATTTTGCCCATCGCTTCGGAACGCTGGAAAATGGCTACGATGATTTCTTCGGGATTGCCGCCCCTTCCAATATCCGCATCGGCCTGGAATACGTACCCATCGACAATCTGATGGTCGGTTTTGGCATCACCAAGGAGCGCAAGGTTTGGGACTTTTGGGCCAAGTACGCACTGATCACCCAGAAACGCTCCGGTGGAGCACCGGTCAGCGTGTCGTACCTGGCGAGTATGGGCTGGGACACGCGCGACGCGGCGATCTTTGCCGAAGGAACGGACCGGCTCACCTTTTTCCACCAGCTGATGATCGCGCACAGCTTCTCGCGCAAGGTGGCGTTCCAGCTGGCACCGAGCCTGTCTTACTTCAATCACACGCTCATCGAGTTTGACGGCGAGGGCATTGAGACCGGCCGGATGGAGAATATGCATTTCGCGGTTTCAGCCTCGGGTAAGTTCAAGATCACGACCGGTACCGCCATCCTGGTCAACTTCGACCTGCCGGTCACCAGTCACGAGATCAATGACCCCGAGCCCAATCTGAGCTTCGGCCTGGAGTTTGTCACCAGCTCACACGCCTTCCAGGTGTTCATCGGCAACTATCAGAGCCTGGTACCCCAGTACAATCATGTTTTGAACCAGAACAGCTTTGGCGATGGCGATATCCTGATCGGGTTTAACATGACCCGGTTGTGGAACTTTTAGCTTGAAAAGCGACCAACCCACCATTTCTTCATACTCACCCAATCAGGCTTTGTCCGCCTGCTGCGGATGTAGCCGGATTATTTGTCCTGGGCGATCATCCAGCTTCCTTCGCCCCGGGGATCTGCCGAGCCCAGGTAGCCGCGAACCTTGCCCTGTGCGTCGTACATCAGCTGCAACCCATGCGCATTGCCGAGCGCGCGTGTGGTGCGCTCCCGATGACCGCGTTGTTTAAGTTGCCGTATCACACTGGCTGGGATCCCGTCTTCAATGGCGATCTGATCGGGCTCGATGAATGAGATGCGCGGCGCGGCCAGGGCATCTGAAATAGACATGTCATAGTCGATGATGTTGATGATCATCTGCGGGACAGTCTGGGGGATGGTATGCCCGCCCGGTGTGCCCAACGCGTACACCGGCCGTCCGTCCCTGAACAGGATCACCGGGCAATCGCCCGATAGCTTGCGCTGCCCAGGGATCGCGTCCATCGGATTGCCTTTGGGCTCGTAGGTGCAGTACGCGAGCGAGTTGTTGAACCAAATGCCGGTCCCTTCCGGCATGATCTTGCTTCCGAAGAGGTTGCCCAGCGTCTGGGTGGCACTGACAATGTTGCCCCAGCGGTCGGCCACCACAAAATGGGTGGTATGGTCACCGGAACTGCCGGACAGGCCGGGCGGGACGAATTCGCTCGCAGATTTCAAGTCAATGCCTTTGGTGACCTCATCCAGGTATGCGGAAGACAACAGCGTACCGAGTGGCGGTGGCTTGATCTCGGGGTCACCGGCGTACTTGAGGCGGCACCAGAACGCATGTTTGGTTGCCTCGGCAAAGCAGTGCAGGTAGTCGGTGCTGTTGTGCTCCAGCCCGTCATTGAGTCGCTCCATCAGGCCCAGACGAATCAGTGCCGGGAAGGCATTGGCCGGCGGGGAAGCCGTGTACACGACGTGATCGCGGTAGTCGATCGAAATAGGATCCCACCACTCCGCCCGGTCTTGTGCAAGGTCTTCGGCGCCCAGGAAGCTGTCGTGGTCTTTCATGGCCTTGACGATCTTCTGAGCGAGCGTGCCTTCATAGAAGACGGACCGGCCTTCCCGCGCCAGCAACGCCAATGAACTGGCCAGGTCTTTCTGCACCAGCGTATCGCCTGCCTGTAATGCGGAGCCATTCCGACCATAGAAAGTCCGGGCATGCGCGGGCATCGCGTCCCAGGAGTAGTTGATCATCATGGCGGTGCGCTCACTGACGACAAATCCGTTGTCAGCAACCTCAATGGCATGCTCGAATAACTGTGCCCAGGGGAGCCGCCCGTACGTGCGTGACATGGCATCCCAGGCATTCACATTGCCGGGAGTGGATATGGACTTGGCACCGGTGCGGTTGGCTTCCCAGTCGGGCGTGGGCGGACGCATCAGGTCAGAGTTCATATGTACCGGGATCTTGCCGCTCGAATCCAGGTACCGCACCCGGCCGGATGCTGCATCGTAGATCAGGATCGTCCCGTATCCGCCCATGCCTGACATCATCGGCTCGACCACATTCAGGGTTGCCGCCACGGCAATTGCTGCGTCGAAGGCATTGCCACCCGATTCCAGAATTGCAACGCCGGCCTGCGTGGCCAGTGGGTGAGCAGAGCTGACAGCGCCCAATGGCGCAGGATCGGGCAGTTCCCTGGCGTGATGCGATGGGGTCAATGGGTGCGCGCAGATTAGCAGGAAGATGACGAAGATGCGGTGCATGAGCAACGGGTGGAATGAAGAAAATCAATCAGATGATCATCGGCAATTTACTTAACTTGAGGCATTGCGAACACTCAGAGAATTGAACACCCTGATCTGCGAACACTGGTGCACCTCCTGTGCGCCAATAATTCATTGCTGTTATGGTTGAATATCCGGTACCGCTCAGGTCTGTGCTTCTGGCATTGGCATTGGCATTCGTGGCACTTGCTGCCTGGGAGATCCATTGGCGCGGAGAGGACTACCGAGTGGCCCCCGAGGATGACAAGCATCTTTGGGCAGAGCAGCGGGCTAAAGTGGAAAGATTGGGCCCTGAAGATGTAGTCTTACTCGGTTCGTCACGCATTTTGTTTGATATCCAGCTGGATGAATGGGAGGCTGAAGCCGGCCGCCGTCCGGTGATGCTCGCCGCAGCCGGCACCACGCCGCTCCCGGTGTTGATCGATCTGGTGGAGAACAGTGCATTCAATGGAACGATCGTGCTGGGTATTACTCCTCCGTTGTATTTCAGCCCGCCTGGCGATGAGCACTACTTCTGGAGAAGGATATCCAACTGGGTAAAACACTATCATACGCGCACGTATGCCGATCGCTTCAACCACCTGGTGGCGAAGGCCCCGCAGGGTGCATTTGCATTTCTCAATGCGACCGAGGAGACATTCTTTGATGAACTGGATCTGCGTACGCGTCTCGAGACCCTCGTCGCGCCGCGAAGAGTACCGGCCCAGCCACCGTTCCCGATCTTTCAGTACCTCGACCAAGATCGCAACGTGACCATGTGGCGGGCAGATACCGACACGGCCCTCGCCCGTATGGTGACAGACTTCTGGAGTTTTGTGATCCAACCACCCGATCCGATGCCACCACCCGAGGCTATCGAGGAGCTGCGCCAGGCGATCATCGGTATGTCAGTCGAACAAATCGAGAAGTTCCGCGCACGTGGCGGTAAGGTCATCCTGGTCCGCTGCCCGTCCCAGGACGTGTTCAGAGCTGCCGAGAACGGAGGCTTCCCGCGGGAGAAATACTGGGATCCGTTGGTGGAGGCCACCGGCTGCCCGGCCTACCACTTCGAGGACTACGACTTCATGAATCAGTACACCCTGCCGGAATGGTCACACCTGAATAGCCAGGACGCCAAACAGTTTACGACTGACCTGGTCCGGCAGATGAAAGAGGACGGCGTACTGTAATGTTATTGACCACACGTTGACAACCACCCTGTACCATGCTGTTTAATTCCCTTGGATTTATTGTCTTCCTGATCGTCGTCCTGGCGTTCTACTATTCGCCGATGCAGTGGACGAACAAGAAGCGGATGCTGCTCCTGGCCAGTTACCTTTTTTACGCCATGTGGAATCCCCCGCTCATCCTGCTGCTGTGGATCTCGACAGTGGTTGACTGGACTGCCGCCAAGCGCATGTTTCGCACTTCTGATCCGAAGGCGCGCAAGCGCTGGCTGATCCTGAGCTTGTGCGTCAACCTGGGGTTTCTCGCCTTCTTCAAGTACGGGGGCTTCCTGCTGGAGAATTTCATCTGGCTGCTCAATACCGTGGGGCTGGACTTTCAGGCGGCTGCTCCGGATATCATCCTCCCGATGGGGATCTCTTTCTACACCTTTCAGACCATGTCGTACACGATCGACGTCTATCGGGGCAAAACCGAACCGGCAGGGAAGTTCCTCGACTTTGCCCTGTTCGTGACCTTCTTCCCACAGCTGGTCGCTGGCCCGATCGTGCGTTCGACGCAACTGATCCCTCAGTTTGCAGCGCCCAAGCGTGCCACGCAGCGGCAGTTCATCTGGGGAGCATTCCTGCTGACGCTCGGGCTGTTCCAAAAGGTGATCATGGCCGACGTCTTGTTGTCCTCTGCTGCAGATGCCGTGTTTGGGGCGGGTTCCTTGCTTCACCCGGTCGACGCCTGGGGCGGTACGCTGGCGTTTTCCGGGCAGATCTTTTTTGACTTTGCGGGATACTCGACCTGTGCCATTGGTATTGCATTGATGCTGGGGATCATCATTCCGGACAACTTCAGGTATCCCTACGCGGCCATCGGGTTCTCCGATCTTTGGCGTCGTTGGCACATTACACTTTCGAGTTGGTTGCGCGACTACCTGTACATCCCGCTCGGTGGGAACCGCCGCGGCCCTGTGCGCACGTATGTCAACCTCACACTCACCATGCTGCTTGGAGGTCTCTGGCACGGCGCAGCCTGGACGTTCGTTGCCTGGGGAGGCCTGCACGGGATCTATCTGATGATCGAACGATTCCTGCGGGGCAAGGTGCGCCTGCGGATCAACGCCTGGAACGGCATTCTGCTCGCTTTTCTCACCTTCACGTGCGTGAACATCACCTGGGTGTTTTTCCGTGCGCGGGAATTCGATACCGCCATTGATATGCTTGGTTCCATGTTTTTGCTCAATGGTGGCGTTGAAAAGGTCTTGCAATCATTTGACGTGCTGGTTGTCTATGTGGTGATCGCTATCTTGTTTGTGGTGCACTGGTTGATGCGCAACACCTCGGTACGGGAGGCAACAGCCAGAGCGCCATGGTGGCTGTTGGGTCTTGCGTGGGCAGTGATGTTGTTTTTACTGGTCATCGCGCAGAGTAGTGGAGAACAGTTCATTTACTTCCAGTTTTAATCGAGATCATGACAAGGAATATTCTTGCACTCGTCGATTTTTCAGATGTGACACCGCGCCTGGTCGACAAGGCTGGCGAGTTGGCTGCGTTGTACAGGGCGAAATGCTGGCTGATACATGTTACCGCGCCGGATCCCGATTTCATCGGTTACGGTGTCGGTCCTCAACACGAGCGTGATCATCGCGCTGAAGAACTGAGAGAGGAACATCGTCAGCTGCAGGTCCTCAAACAGGACCTCGAGGCCAAAGGGGTGACATGCGATGCCCTGCTGATCCAGGGCGACCTGCCGCATACGGTGATGGAGGAGGCCGACAAACTCAAAGCCGACCTGATCGTACTGGGGAGTCATGGGCGCAGCATGCTATACGAACTCCTGGTAGGTAGCGTCTGCGAGTACCTGTTGAAACACTCCACAGTGCCACTGATCGTGGTGCCGAGTCGGCAGTGAGCCCCTGTTTGAGCTATGTGATCAGGTGACGGGGATGACCCGTTGTGGCACTCTTGATGTTCTCTGCCACTTCGTTGATGAGCTGCTGTCTTGCCTCAATGGTTGTCCAGGCTGAATGCGGGGTGATGATGAGATTGGGGACATCCCCAAACAGAGGATTGTCGCGAGGTGGCTCCTCATCGAGCACATCGATCCCTGCTCCTGCGATGATTCCCTGTTGAAGTGCTTCCGCGAGCGCCCGCTGGTCGACCAGTGGTCCGCGGGCCGTATTGATGAGCAAGGCCGAAGGCTTCATTTGATGCAGGACCTCGGCATTGATCATATACCGGTTGTCGTCAGTGAGCGGGCAGTTGATCGAAAGAATGTCGGCTTCCCGGTAGATGCGGTCAAGGTCTGTGCTTTCATAGCCGTCCAGTGGCTGGCCCGACTTGCGATGCATGAGGACATGCATCCCGAACGCACGCGCCAAGCGCGCCGCCGCGCGCCCGATGTCCCCGAAGCCAATAATCCCGATCGTCTTGCCCGACAGCTCAAAGGTGTGATACTTCAGCAAGGTGAACACCTCTGACTCCTGCCACTCCCCCTGCATGACATCATGGTGATAGTCGTGCACGCGGGTGGCAAGATTGAGAATGAGTGCGAAGACATGCTGGGGCACACTGTGACGGGCATACCCCGGAACGTTGGATACGCGAATACCATGATCATGGCAGGCCGCGAGATCAATGTTGTTGAAGCCAGTGGCGATGACAGCAACATGCCGAAGAGCGCGCGCCTCTTCCACCACTTTGCGGGTGATCTGCACTTTGTTGGTGATGATGCATTCCGCATCCCTGCACCGAGCAATGCTCTCCTCACTACGTGTTGATGGGTAGGTGACCAGTGAGCCCAATGCGTGCAGGGGGCTGAAATCGATGTCTCCGTTCAGTTCGATCGTTGCTGCGTCGAGAAATACAATGCGCATTCTGTTGTGTGTCTGGGGCTATTCAATGTACATGACAGCACCGTCACGCCGGGGATCCGCGCCACCGGTCCATCCGTTGCCGGTGCGTGCGATGGCATGCACACCGCCAAAGTACGCATTGAGGCTGTTCTGGATGAGATCGTAGGTGGGATGGGCGACGGTCAGACCTGCCTCGCGGAAGGGGCGGCGATCCCATTGCGGATCCTCCAGATAGACACGATCTGCCTGTGCGTGGACCCGGGGCAATCGCAGCAATTGATCGATGGGCGGTCGGTCGTATGTCCAGATGTGTACAAGCTGGGCTACCGAGCTGATAATGCGCGCACTGCCGGGGCTGCCGATCACGAGCCGGGTCTCACCGTTTTGCTGAACAATGGTCGGACTCATGGAAGAGTAGGCTGCGGCATTCGGTGCGATGGCATCGACATGGGCAGTGTCACCAAAGACAAAATCATCCATGTACGAATTGTAGAGGAAGCCCAGGTCCGGGGCAAGGGCAGCAGCTCCGAAATACGCGTTGATGCTGGCCGTGACGGCGATGGCATTCCCCTCCAGGTCAACGATGGAGAAATGCGTGGTTTCTCCTCCATCAGATGCGTCATGCCCTGCAGGGCGTTCCTGATAGATGTGCGGGATCAAGGTCTCCGCGAAACCTGCAGAAAGAGCCTCAGTGAGCATGACACTGTCATACCTGATCTGCGGTGATCCGCGGCGTACTCCGTGTGCGGCATTGAGAACACGCGCCAGTTGCAGAGTCGTGGCCCGGCTCGTGATCGCCGGGTCCGCGGCGATCAGATTGAGTGCCAGTAACGCGACGTAGCCACCTGCAGGTGGTGGGGCTGTGTAGACATCGTAGCCTTGATGTGTCACGTGCAAAGCGGGCCGGATGGTCGGTTCCGGAAACGATTGCAGGTCGGCAAGCGCGATCCACCCGCCGCGACTGGCCATGTCATCCGCGATGGTCCGTGCAATCTCGCCGTGGTAAAAGTCGTCTCCGCCGGCAGTAGCCAGGCGCGCCATGGTCCGGGCCAGTACGGGTTGCCGCAGCGTATCGCCTGCCGCCGGGATCGTTCCGTCATCGCGCAGAAGCTGGCCCGACAAGTATGGTGAATTGAGTAAGATGCGTTCGGTTCGTTTGTACACGCGGTGTCTGAACGTGCCAACGACAAAGCCCTCATCGGCCAGTTTGATGGCAGGTGCCAGCAAAGCCTCCCAGGCCATGCCACTGCCGTATTGCCGGTGCAACAGGTCCAGCGCTTTGACAGTCCCGGGAACGGTCGACCGACGGTGATAAGACAACGTGTCAGACGCATTGCGTGAAGTGATGTGTGGTGACCAGGTGGTACCGTTGATACTCACTGGCGTCGCGCCGGCGGGCGCATACAGGATCTGCATCCCGCCTCCGAGGCCGGACATCGCCGGCTCCGTGACTCCCAGAGCGAATGCCACAGCTACCGCTGCATCGGCCGCGTTGCCCCCGGCCATCAGGATTTCGTGGCCGGCCTGCACGGCTTCGGGGGATGCCGCAGTGACACAGGCGCGTTGTCCTGCCACCGGAGAATCCGTCTCCTGGCACGCCGCGCAAGCCATGAGCACGATCGTCATCAGGACGATCAGTCTTCTGCCAACCATGTGCAAAATTTTGCCAGGCCTGTGACAATGTCGGGTGTATGATGTTCTATCCATGATTCGTCTGTATCCATGTCGGGTGGGTCGAGCAGGGCGTGTTCACCGTCAAAATCGACGAATGCCAGGCGGGCAGTCAGGACCTCGGGAGGACAGCCGAAAACCGTACCTGGAAGGAATGCCACTCCCGTCTCTTCCAGCAGCTGCATGCACAACGCATCAGATGTCAGGATCCCTCGATGACGCAAGGTTTCGGCGTGTCCGGACATGTCCGGGAACACATAAAACCCGCCGCCGGCAGGAATGCAGCCAACCCCGCAGCTGGTCAGCTGGCCGTGCACATATCGTGCGATGTGCGAAAGGACCTGGCGGCTTCGCGTGCGATAGTCTGCCAGGTCATGCGTGTCGGCGTAGGCGGTCACTGCCGCAAACTGCAAGGGGGCATTCACGGCAGTGAAGGTCTCACTGGCCAGGATCGCCATCTGTTCCAGCAACTCCGATGCATCCCGGGGGAATGCAGCGACGCCAAGGCGCCACCCTCCGGCACCGCACCACTTGGACAGCCCCGAGGTGATGATGGTGCCCTCCGGATAATACGCAGCAAGCGAGGTGACCTGCCCGTCAAATCGCAACATGTTGTAGATCTCGTCGGCGATCACGATCAGTTGCTTTTCGCGCGCCACAGCGGCGAGTGCCTCCAATTCCTGATCAGTATACACCATCCCGGACGGGTTGTTCGGATAATTCAGGATCAGAAAACCCGGGGCAGTCACGGCCTGGTCCAGTGCATCCGGAGTGAGCTTCCAATGGTCCTCGGGTGAGCACCGTATCCAGCGACAGGCGTTGCCGGTCATGACCGATTGCGGCGCATAGGAGACCCAACTGGGAGTCGGCAGGTACAGGGTACCCTGCAGACAGACCTGCAACAGATAGATGAGTTCTTTGGATCCCGGTCCGATCAGTATCTGGTCAGCTTCAACATCGATTTGGCGGGTTTTGGAAAGAAAGGCCGCCGCAGCCGTCCTTAGTTCAGGCAGTCCCTTGACAGGCAGGTAGGCCTTTTCATGGGCGTGGGCACGGAGCGTTTCGATCACGGCCGCGGGAACTGGAAACGGAGATTGTCCAAATCCGAAGCGGATCACCTTACGCCCATCCCGGATCAGAGCCTGGCAGCGCTCGTTGATTTCCAGCGTGGCCGAAGTGCCGACGGAGGCGATGTGGGGTTTGAGCGGAAAGGACAGGGGTCCGGGCACACCATGACGATTTGTTCTACATCAAGATACGCTACCCGGTCAATATGAAACCGTCCCTGTGTGTCAGGGCATGAAAGTGCGATAGGAGAATTCTATAACTTAATGGTTGCACTTTCAACACTCCATGGAACAGTCACCGATTCGGCGTTACGCGTTCCTGAATTACATTGCCCTTCGTTACGCGCTTGCCACACCCAAGCCTGCAAGCGTGCTGCTGGTAATGCTACTGGCGCTCCTGGTTTGCAAGGCCGGCACCGGCCAGTCGTACGTCGCGAAGGTGGAGCATTTCAACATCCATGAAGGATTGTCCAGCCAGCACGTCACCTGTATAGTACAAGCGCCTGATGGCATCCTGTGGGTGGCGACCCAGGACGGATTGAATCGGTTTGATGGATTCAAATTCACTGAATTCAACACGCAGAACTCGGATCTGCAATCCAATCTCGTTGGCTTCATGCACCTGGGCCCGGACAACCATCTGTACGTCTATACCGGCAGCGCGACCGCCCCGCAGCGGATTGCCCATGTCCAATACCTCGATATGACCACACTGCTCTTCCACGATGTGGATCCAGGGTTGGCACAGATGGTCGCCGGGACGAGGATCTCAACATTGCAGTATATGGAAGGTGTCCTGTTCACCAAGCCTCATATCAGGGCGTACTCATTTGCGGCATGCGAAGAAATCCATCTTGAGGTACCCGGGAAACATACTTGGGAAAAGAGCTTCCTGCATTATGCATGGTCATTGCATAACCCTCTTACGCTCATCGACCTCCATGATCCCGAAGTATTGATCGATGCAGAACTGAGTGATGCCCCAATGCTCCGACTCTACCGCGATCTGGTCGGCGAACATGGTCGTGTTGGGGAGGGGATGCTCGATCCGGTCAGGGAAGTATTCTGGCACGCCAGGCAAAACGTGCTCATGGGCAGTCACCTGCACGGAACGCGCGTCACCTTCGGAGACGGATCGGACAGCTTGCAGTTTCCGCGGAAGATTACGCATATGACAGCCGGGGAGCGGCTGTTTGTCGGGACGGAATCCGGGTTCTACATCGTGGCTCTGGAGCCGGTGAGATTCAGAAATTACTTTACAGAAAGCGCACCGGGAGGGCTGGTGGATGCTCCGCAAAGCCGGGGGATCATGGTTTTTGGGGACACGATTTACACGTGTTTGCAAAGAGGGGTCTATCAGTCCCCGCTCTCAGATCCTCAGCACATTGAAGTGACGCGGGCCCTTGCCAGACCCCAACAACTGATCATGGTGCAGCCGCGCGCAATGCTGGTCGGCGGACAGCATATCTACAGGCTGGATCTCGACCGCCGCACGCTGCATCCGCTGATGCGGCGAGATCAAATCGTCACGACGTGGGCTTTGGCCCTGATCAACAATCATCTCTATGTCTCGGATATCAACGGCTTGCATCGCGCACCCCTGCGGTGGGATACGATTCAGTACCTGTCGGGCCCGGCGACCAAAATTGCCGCCCCAGGCCGCAATTTGGCATATCAGTTTGCATCGCTGAATGCAGAGGAGGTTCTGATAGTCGGTTCTTCGGGACTCTTTATCGCCCGGGATGATCTGTCGCATCTACGCCAGGTGCGATTCGTGGATCCGGCGGGGACACCAGGAGCGTTCTCACATTTTACACATGTGATGCGGGATGACAAAAGCGATTTCTGGATTACCTCTCTCGATGGCGGGCTGGTACATTTCACCCTGAGCGATACGACCGCACGGATCATAGATCAATTGAACCGTGACGATGGCGTCCCGACCAACACCTTCTATGCTGTCTACCCCGATGAGCTTGGCTCATTCTGGTGCAGCACTGACCTCGGCATTGTGCAAGTCGACACTTCGACCTGGTCATTTCAAATTTACTCTCAAGAAGACGGCATGCGCAATCTGGAGTTCAACCGGCTCTCGCATTTTCGCGATGCACGCGGTGATATCTATTTCGGAGGCCTGGAGGGGGTGACAGCGTTCAGCCCGCAGGATTTTTATTCAGAACGTCGCATTCCTCTGCGCCTCAATGTGTTGCAGGTGCAACAGTATTCCGGATGGGAGAATCAGGTGGTGACAACCACGGCAGCGTTTCGCACATCGCAGGCGATCAGACTGGCACCCGGGGACAATTTCTTTGAGCTGGAAGTGGGCTTGAACGATCTGTTCCAAACCAACATGCATCAGTATCAATATCGTCTGGTAAACCTGGATGAAGAGTGGCTGAGTGTTCCGGGCAATCGCATCCGCATTCACGGTCTTCCCTTCGGCAATCATCTGTTGGAGATTCGCGGAAAGAACACCCGCGGTGTCGCGGCGGAGAATATCCTGCAGATCCCGGTGACTGTGATGCGACCGTTGCACTTGCGCTGGTGGTTTTTACTCGGAGTTGCTCTCGGTTTGGTGCTGATCATCCGGGAATACTGGACCACACGCACCCGAAGAATGCGGTCGCAGGCGCGAAAACTCGAACGTCTGGTCGAGGAAAGAACCGAGGAGGTCACCCAAAAGGCCGCGGAGCTTCAGAAGATGGTCGCGGCCCGCACGCGATTCTTCGCCAACATTTCCCACGAACTGCGCACACCACTTACCCTGATCAAGGGCCCGCTGCAAGGCCTGCTCAGCGGCAAACGCACGGAGGAACAGAAGCGGGACTACGTCAAGATCATCGATTACAACGCCGACCTGCTGAGTGAACGGATCGAAGATCTTCTGACGCTGGCCCGCTCCGATAGCGGGAATCTCGAGGTGAGAAAGTCTGCCGTTCGCCTGAACAGCCTGTTGGAACGGATCGTCGACAGTTTTCAGGGGCTCGCCAAAGAGCGCAAGATTCGCCTTCTCTTACAAAACCAGCTTCCGGCCGACACGGTCATCCGAACAGACCCCCGCAAGCTAGAGCACATTCTGTCCAACTTCTTATCGAACGCCATGCGGTACACGGACAGTGGCACGACAGTCACAGTGACATGTACGAGGGATCAAGAGCTGCTGGTGGTCAGCGTGCGAGATGAGGGACCGGGTATTGCGCCTGACCTGCTGGAGAAGATCTTCGAACGCTATTATCAGGGAGAGCATCTGCAAGGCGGTGCAGGCATCGGTTTGTCGCTCAGCCGGGAGCTGGCAGGCGTGATGCAAGGCAGGGTCTGGGCTGAATCGGAGGTGGGGCTTGGCAGTACCTTCCATGTTGCCTTTCCATATGAGCCGGCGGAGGACGAAGTCGCCGAAGAAGCCGTTGCACCGACACCACCCCTCGCGCCGACCCCGTTGGTGGCCGATTCCGGACAAGGGTCAGCACCAAGGATCCTCTGCGTCGAAGACAACCGGTCGATGCGTGCCTATCTCACCGCGGAGTTGCAGGCGTACCAGGTGACCACGTGCGAGAATGGCCTGCAGGCACTGCGGTTGCTTGAACAAATGTCCAGTGAGGGCACCCTTCCGGATTGTATCGTGAGCGATGTCATGATGCCCGAGATGGACGGATTCGAACTGGCGCAGCAAATCCGTGCATCGTCGCAACTGTCCTCGCTACCGATCATTCTGTTGACGGCACGCGCAGGACAGGACGACAAACTGACCGGTCTGCGCATTGGCGTCGATGATTACATCACCAAGCCATTCGACGCGGAAGAACTGCGCATCCGCATCAACAACCTGGTGGGCCGGAAACCCATGAAACAGGAGGCCATTGCAGAAGCAGGCGAGGACGTGTCGGCGGTCGATCAAAAATGGCTGCGTGCGGTCGAAGAGCACATCATGGGACACCTCCATGAGCGCGATTTTACCATCGACCGGCTGGCCTGGGAGATGCACATGAGCAGGAGCAAGCTGTACCGGCGCATCAAGGCATTTACCGGTCTCACGCCCCACCATTACCTCCGCGAGGCAAGGCTCTACAAGGCCAAGGAATTCCTGGAATCAGGTGAAGCAGGGACGATCGCCCAGCTCAGCGCAGCGGTCGGCTTTGAGGATCCCGGCTACTTCTCGCGGATCTACGCGCAGCGCTTCGGCTACCGGCCTGCGGAGAGGATCTGAGTTCCGCAGACGCCAGATGCCAGACACCAGATGCCAGATGTCAGATGCCAGACGCGATGTTCATTTGTGCCAATCTGTGTAATCAGTGGCATTTCAGAGGCGCCAACCCTCAGTTTACCGGTGGAATGCTTCCGCGGATTCAGCACAGTCCCTGCGTTGTGGTGCATCCGTCTTCAAAGAGTGACAATGGCAGCAGGTCTCGCAGATTCCGCGGATTCCGCCGAGAATGGTCGTCATCGGCTATGGAAAGCGTGTTATAGCTGCAGATTGACCAGTTTGTCCATCAGGATGACCAGAATTTCATAGCGCCCGGGCCACACCTTTATCCCATGCATGAAAGCCATTCGATCAGCCGCCATGGGAGATAAGACCAGCCAACGGATGAACAAGGTTCTCAGGGCCATTGCCATGTGCTACCTGCTGGCCATCATTCCGGCGATCCTGATCTACGGCGGCATCCGGCTCCTCACCGATCTGCGTGGGAAGGCGCTCTTTTACAGTTTCCTG
>JAWWBX010000085.1:0-14684 GCA_033720735.1 Saprospiraceae bacterium | reverse complement strand
TCAGGGAAGTGACAGCCGAGGCAGGCTATCGTGAAGGGCGTTCGAACCACTGGAAGCAGAAGAAGGAGATGGGCGGTGGCGCATTGTACGACATGGGCGTGTACCCGATCAATGGCATCCGGTACGCAACGGGCATGGAACCGGTGAGAGTGCGCCAGGCGGCGCACAGCACCACGCGCCCCGAGATCTATCACGAGGTGGATGAAACCACGGAATTTATCCTCGACTTCCCCGCAGGGATCGTGGCCAGGGGCAAAACCAGCTTTGGACAGGGGCTCAACCACTTGCACGTCCAGTGCGTCAGTGGCTGGTATGAGCTGAGGCCGTTCCAGTCCTACTCCGGGGTCAGAGGGAGGGCAAGCGATGGGACTCTGCTCAACAAAACGATCGACAATCAACAGGCCCGGCAAATGGATAATGATGCCCTGGCGATCATCAACGGCACGGAGGTACTGGTGCCTGGAGAAGAAGGGCTGCGGGACATCCGGATCGTCCAGGCGATTTACCGCAGCGCCCGCACAGGCCAACCGGTCGCCCTCTAGCCTGGAAGCTTTTTGCAGGGAAACCACGTGCATTGGGTAATTTCGGCTCATGCAACATGACAAGCTCCGCAAGAAGGCCAAGCAGAAAGTCCAGGCAAAGAAGGCATTCTACATTCTCAGCTTCATCTTTGCGGCGATCTCCGTGATCCTGGTGGTGATCTCATTGCAGTTTGATGATTTTGTGGCGTTCTGGATCCGCTTCCCGATCCTGGTACTCGGGCTCATCCTGGCCGTGATGTATATCGCCATCTTCGGGCTCCCGTTTGCTCGCTTCCTGTCACCGGAATGGGAGGACGAGCAGATCAGTCGTGAGCTTCACCGGCTCTACCGTGAGGATCCGCCACAGTTGCCTTCCGGTCAGGAACTGAGTGAAGAGGACCGGCTCGAGCTGGAGGAACTGGAACGCCTGAAAGCCAAATGGGACTACCGGAGCGACGACTTCGTCTGATCAATCACAGTGCTCGACCAAAATGACGTATTTCGCCGTGCATTATCAATATCTTGCCCCGCGTTAGAAACAGGTATGAAAACGAGACCATGCAAGGCATCGATTTAACTGATCCCTACGTCCAGATCGCCAGTGCGACGTTTATCATTATCCTTTCATTTGTCTATGGCCGGATTGCCCGGAAGACTCGGGTACCGTCGGTCCTGATGCTGATCGGAACGGGGATTGCCATCAAGCTGGTGATCCAGAAAGCCGGCGTCGAACAGTTGCATCTCATGCCGGTTCTCCAGATCCTCGGCATTCTGGGAGCGATCATGATCGTGCTGGAGGCGGCCCTTGAATTGCATCTCGATCGCGACAAGATCAAAGTGATCCTGCGCTCCTTTTTTATCTCGCTGCTGACACTGGTCGGAACGGCAGCCGGCGTGGCGGTCATGATCCAGGGTTTGTTTGGAGCTTCGTTCCTGCAGAGCATGTTGTATGCAGTTCCCCTGGGCATCCTGTCGAGTGTCATTCTCATCCCGAGTATTGAAGGATTGAACGACAAGAAGAAGGAAGGGTTGGTCTATGAGACCTCGTTTTCCGACATCCTGGGCATCATGTTCTTTTATTTCCTGATCAACATGCTGGAGTCCGGCGGCCCGACTGCGACCCTGGAATTTGGGATCAGCCTGGTCGTGACCATTGTCGTGGCGATCCTCGCCTGTTATGGCCTGGTGTTCATGTTCAAGGATATCCAGCGCGATACGCGGCTGTTTCTGCTCATCGCTGTGCTGCTGTTGCTGTATTCGCTGGGTGTGCTGGTGCAATTGTCACCGCTGTTGTTCATCCTGGTATTTGGATTGTTTCTGGCCAATCATGAGCGATTTTTCCGGGTGTTCAAGAACTGGGACACCGATGAGGACCCGGTCGCGAGGATCAATGAGGAGTTCCACCTGATCACCAAGGAGGCTTCGTTCGTCATTCGTACCTTCTTCTTTGTCATCTTCGGCATGACCATCGATCTGGCTTCCTTGCTGGACGGCAAGGTGCTGCTGATCAGTCTGGGCGTTTTGGCGGTCATCTTCGTGGTGCGATTTCTGTTCCTGCGCGTGTTACTTGGCAAAGACATCCTGCCCGAGGTCTGGCTGGCACCACGTGGCCTGGTCAGCATCCTGCTTTACTTTGCCATCCCGGCCACGTATCAGATGCAGGGTTTCAGCAATGGCGTCCTGCTGTATGTGATCATTCTGACGAGCCTGGTCATGACCTTTGCGCTTATGTGGTACAAGCCGCCGCCGGAGTCTGGAGGCGTTGACGCCTGAAGCGCTGCGGATTTTTACATCTTTACTGCATGACCTCTGCGGAAGTTTTCCGGGAAATTGAATTGAAGTACGCGATCCCCTCAACCCGTAAGAAAGAAATCACTGCCTTCCTGGCGTCCCTTTCGAGGAAAGGGCGGATCAAGGTACAGGCTACCCGGGAAGCGACGCACGAAGACACCTATTTTGACAGCCATGCCTTCGATCTGGCGCGTCATTATTGCTCGGTCAGGGTGCGTCGCAATGCCAGCAAGAAGAAGACACTGACTTTCAAGCGCATCCGGGTGCACACCTCGGCTGCGTTGGCCGACCGACTTGAGGTGGGCGGTAAATACGGGCGTGCCACACTCGCGCGTATCACCCGTCATGCTCCCTGGCTGCTCATGCTCAACCAGCCCGCGAAGGCCCGGACGCAGCAGCCATCCGGCTACCGGGCGCTTACCGAACTGGGCCTGCAGCCACAGTTTACCGTGCATAACCGGCGCAAAGTGTACACCCTGACCTATCGCGGAACATTGCAGGTCGATCTGTGTTTGGACCGCGTGAAGGCGGCGGTGGAGAGCAGAGCAACGGCCTTCATGGAACTGGAAGCTGAAATGGTCGGTGGTGATGCCGCGCTGTTGCCCGAATTCGACCGTTACTTGCGTGAGCGGATGCCCTGGCTGCGCTCATCGCGTGCTGCCAAGTACGAGCGCGTCCTGCGCTCTCTCAAGATCTGGAAACGCAACCGCGCCCTGAAGGCGGAGGACCTCAAGCAATGGCAGAAACGCCTGACGAAAGTTTACGGCAAGTTCAACGCGGGATACCGGCGGACCCTGCGGTTCAAGGATGTTGAGGACCTGCATGGATGCCGGGTGGCGCTCCGGCAGCTCCTGACCATGCTCTCTGTCCTCGATGACGACCGCAAGCGTCCCGTCGAACTGCAGCTACTGGTACGGGCCCTGAAGAAGATCCAGCGGACATTGGGTCGACTGCGTGACTGGGATGTCTATATGATTTACGCCTCGGTAGACCCTGTCCTGCAGTTTGATTCGCCCGAGCTCCAAAAGGAATTCATGCACGTTCTGGAACTGGAGCGCGACCGCAAGCGCCTGGAAGCGACCGTGCGCCTGCCGAAATACTACAACGCCGGGCTGAAAAAGGCCTGGACCGCTTGTATGAACCGACGCTTGTCGGGGCTGGTGCGCCGTGTGCATACCGAACACCAGTTTGCCCGCCTCATGCAGGAATTCGAGGGGGCTTACGTTGAACTTCGGCGCGTGCGTGCCCAACTTGGCCCCGCCGATCCCGCGTCGATCCGGCAATTGCACCGTACCCGCATTCTCGCCAAGAAGGTGCGTTATACCTGCCAGCACCTGTCCTTTGCACTGCCCGGAGATACCGGCCGACTGGTCAACGGATTTATTGAACTACAGGACAGCATGGGCGAGATCAACGATCTTTTCCATTTTATCAGCCATACGAACGGTATTGCCACGCAGTTTGAAGAACTGCTGGGTCCTGCCCTCAAGCCCCGGATCGCGCTGATGCAGGAAGAGCTGGACGCAAAGCTGGCGGACTTCGAGATCGGTTCGCTCGAGGAGATCCTTGCGGTCGAATCAAAGGCGTCGTGATGGCCAACTGCCGCGGGTGCAGCTACGGAGCCGGTAGGTCGAGGACTTCAAAGCCGAGGAGGGTGACATCATCAGGAAACTTGCCCCCCGCCAGGTATTGCTTCCCGTAGCCAAACGCCGTTTCGAACAACGTGTCTAACGGGAGATCCCAGTGCGCCCTCAGCAAAGCACGGAAATCGTCATACGGGCCATCCTCTGTTTGTTCGATCACCTCGGTGATCGCATCGGTGTACAAGATCACCCGGTCACCTGGGGCGAGGTTGACCGTACTTTCCTCGAAGGACACCTCATTGCCCGAAAACACCCCGACCAGCGTTCCACCGGTTTCAAGCGGTACGATCTCGCGATCTGCCGCCCTCAGCCACAGTGCCGGAGGATGCCCGGCCTGAGTGAAGGTGAGACGCCGCGAGTTGCTGTCGTAAATGGCGTAAAACATGGTCACAAAGGCATCGTCAGGCATTTTGCGGTACAGTTTCCGATTGGTCATGCTGATCGTGGTCGCTGTACTGAGAAAGGCAGGTGCCGTATTCTTGAACGTGGCCGAGGACATGAAGGTGAGCAATGCGGCAGGGATGCCATGCCCGGTCACATCGGCTACGAGGATCCCGTATACACCTGGCTGGAGTTCCAGCACATCATAGAAATCCCCACCGATCTGATCCATCGGAGCAAACTTGCTGGCAAAGCGGATTGCCGGACTGTCAGGCAGTGCTGCCGGCAGCAAAAACGCCTGGGCCAGACGGGCCTGCTCCAGTTCCTTGGTAATGTACTGGCGGAAGGTCTCCAGATCGGCGTTCGCGCGTTCGAGCCGTTCGCGGGTCTTGCGCAGTTCAGTGACGTCAGACTGAATACCGACATAATGTGTCACGGTGCCTGAGCTTGACCGGATGGGTGAGATCGACAGCCGGTTCCAGAACGGCGTGCCATCCTTCCGGTAGTTGAGCAGGGTCACTTTACAGGACTGGCCGCCGCTGATGGCCTCTCTGATCTTTCGCACCGCCTGGGGATCGGTCTCTGTCCCTTGCAGAAACCGGCAATTACGTCCCAGCGCTTCATCCCGCTCGTAGCCGGTGAGTTTGCAAAACCCTTCGTTGAGATACACCAGGGGCTGGTCGGGCAGGATCATGCTGCTGATGGAGATCCCTTCAGACGCATTATCGGCCGCCGTTTCCAGCAAGGTGCTGAGAATATGAGACGTATCCATCCCGGGTTTGCTCATCGCCGCGCGTATCAGATTTGCATGCGATGAAGATAGTGCAAGTGTTACGAACACCGAACTGCAGAGCGTTGCCCGCGTGCTAACTCTTTCTGCGAGGGCTCACTTTGAACATTCCTGTCTCCCGCTCCTTTATTGACAGAATACTGCCGTTGATGCGCCGTCCCTGGAATCTCGTGAATACCCCGGTCTACAGTCTCGCCACCGCTTCAGGTGACGCGGCAAACATGAACATTTGCACCTATGTCACGCCCATAAGCAGGCGTCCGAAATGCTATGCCGTCTCCCTTGAACCGGGCTCAAAGTCCTGTGCCTTGTTTTCTGCGCAGGGTCGCGGCGTGCTCCAGCTCCTGACAACCCGGCAGGCAAGCCTGATCCGGGTGCTGGGGTATCGGTCAGGTCATGTCTTCGACAAATACACGTACCTGGAGTCTCGAGGCTTGCTGGCGAAGTGGGAGGGGCGTCCAGTCCTGCGCGACGCGGCGGCGTACCTGGCATTACAAGTCGAGGATCAGGTGGAGGCCGGCGACCATCGTCTGTTCATTTGCCAGGTCGAGCGATCACGATCGCAATCAGACCGGCATATCCTGATGTTGCAGGATCTCATTCAACAAGGACTGATCTTGTCATGAGCTTTCCCACGGAATACGGACAGATCAGATCCCGTCTGGATGACATTGACCCGGTGGCCTACGGCCGTACACGCAATTATCTGGATGGAGCGGTCACGCGTCTTTCTCCATACATCTCGCGTGGCGTACTCACGACCAGGCAGGTGATGCAACATATCCTCGGGCGCGGTTTCCATCAGCGGCGCATTGAGAAATTCCTTCAGGAGCTCGCCTGGCGCGACTATTGGCAGCAGATATGGATGGTGCGCGGGGATGAGATCGACCAGGATTTGCGCTCACCCCAGACGCTGGTCGAACATACTGGTGTGCCTGCGGCTGTGGTCGAAGCGTCGACCGGCATCCGGGCCGTGGACGACGTCATCCGGACATGGTACGATACCGGCTACATGCACAATCATATGCGGATGTACGTTGCGTCGATCGCGTGCAATATCGGTCGCTGCCACTGGAACCTGCCTGCCCGCTGGATGTACTTTCATCTACTGGACGGTGACTGGGCCAGCAATGCCCTGAGCTGGCAATGGGTCGCGGGCACCAACAGTCGACGCAAGTACGTGGCCAACCAGGAAAACATCAACAAGTACTGCCGCACCGACCAGCAGGGCACCTTTCTGGATGTGCCGTATGCTTCATTGCCGCCAGACGATATTCCGGCGGTGTTGCGCCCGATCACAAACCCTGAGTTGATCACCACTTTGCCTGATGCGGACCCTGTCGGCATCGACCCGGCCAAACCCACGCTCTTGTACAACAGCTACCAGCTCGATCCGCATTGGCACGCGGGCATGGATGCCAACCGGATCCTGCTGCTTGAGCCATCGCATTTCAGGCGCTATCCGGTTTCTCAGAAGGTGCTGGATTTCGTGTTGCAACTCAGCGCCAATATTCCCGGCATGCAGGTTTTCACAGGGGATTTCGCCGACTTTGTCAGGCTGTATCAGCCTGAACGCATCCTCTTCAAGGAGCATCCCACCACCCGTCACTATCGTGGAAAGGAGGAGCCGAGAGAATGGATGTTTGACGTGCATGGCGAGTACCGTTCATTCTTTGCTTTCTGGAAGCAATGCCGCAAGCAGTTGAAAGACAAAACCTCGCTGTCAGCATGAAGAAAACACATCTGCCCAGGAAGATCTGTGCGGTCTGCGGGGGGGCCTTTGTCTGGCGCAAAAAATGGCGCCGTAACTGGGATGCGGTCAGGTATTGCAGTGCACGTTGCCGGCGTCGTAAATCCTCTGCTCCATGAAAGAGTTCGTCGTGCTCTTTCCCCATCAGCTGTTTGCCGCCCATCCACTGCTGGAGAAGGGGCATCCTGTATGGATGGTGGAAGAATTTCTCTTCTTCCGTCAATACCCGTTTCACAAGCAAAAGATCGCCTTTCACCGGGCATCGATGCAGGCGTATGCCGCCATGCTGCGTAACCGCGATCTGGAAGTGCGCTATATCGAGGCACAGGAGGACATTGCCGACGTGCGCAAGCTGTTTGCCCACCTGGCTGAGGAAGAGATCGCCGCGGTCCACTACATCGACCCTGTGGATGACTGGCTGGCGACCAGGGTACGGGAAGGATCGCGCCAGTGCGAAATCACTGTCCATCAGTACGAAACCAGCTTGTTCCTCAACACATCCGATGAACTGGCGGCATTTTTTGGCAAGGATAAAGAGCGGTATTTCCATCACGACTGGTATGTGGCACAGCGCAAAAGCACGGGCATCCTGATCGAGGGGGACGATGCGCCAGTCGGCGGCCAGTGGAGTTTCGATGCCGACAACCGGGAGCGGTTTCCTGCGGACCGCAAGCCTCCCTCCGTCAACTTCCCGGAGCCTGACGGTCACTACCGCGATGCCGTAGCTTACGTCGAGACACATTTTCAGGATTCCCCCGGGGAACTGACGGAACAACCGCTGTATCCGTGGGATCATCACGGAGCGCGGGCATGGCTTGAGCAGTTCCTTGCTGTGCGCTTTGCCGACTTTGGGCCTTACGAGGATGCGATCGTCAAGGATGCGGGTATCCTGCATCACAGTGTCCTGACACCCCAGCTCAATACCGGTCTGCTCACGCCGAAAGAGGTCGTGGAAGCGGCTTTGGACCACGCAGCATCAAACGACATTCCGATCAATTCGCTGGAAGGCTTCATCCGCCAGGTGATCGGGTGGCGCGAGTTTATCCGGGGGATGTATGTCTTTCACGGAGGCAGGCAACGCACCACCAATTTCTGGGGGTTCGAACGCAAGATCCCTGCAGCGTTTTACGAGGGTACGACGGGGATCGAACCAGTGGACCATACGATCCGCAAAGTGCTGGATACCGGGTATTGCCACCATATCGAGAGGCTCATGGTGCTGGGCAATTTCATGCTGCTATGTGAATTTGATCCGGACGAGGTATATCGCTGGTTTATGGAGCTCTTTATTGATGCCTACGATTGGGTGATGGTTCCCAATGTCTATGGGATGAGTCAGTTTGCGGATGGCGGGCTGATGGCCACCAAGCCGTATCTAAGCGGCAGCAACTACATCCGTAAGATGAGCGACTATCCGAAAGGGGACTGGCAGCAAGTCTGGGATGGGTTGTTCTGGCGGTTTATGCACGTCCATCGGGATTTCTTTTCCGGCAACCCGCGGCTGGGCATGCTCCTGGGTACGTGGGACCGCATGTCTGAGGAGAAGCAACAGGGGCACCTCGACGCTGCGGGGCAATTCCTCAACGGGCTTGCTGGTTGAGCCATCTTGACACGAGGCGCTTCTTTTCACAACTTGGGTGTTACATTCTCTTGCGAGCCGACACTATTGAACAACGCAGTCGATGCTCCGGGATTCCCGGGATACGGTTGCCACGGCTTTCATGACCTGTAAACCCAACAGCTATGCAACGCTTCTCCATCTTTTCGTTGCTGGTGGCCCTGGCCATCCAGTGCGAACAGCTTCCCGCACAAGAGATCCATCACAATCCTGCCACCAACACCTTTTCGGTTGTCGGTCTTGACGATCCGGAGCGACCGGCGGGAGCCAAGAACAGGCCCTATTGGAAGTACTTCTGGGAGTTTGGTGATGGTCATTATGACATGGCAGAATCCCCTTCTTATTGCTACGGGGCCGCAGGCACCTACCAGGTGCGGGTCAGCCTCACGCCCTACTATTCGTATGAGTCCACGCGTACGATTGTCAGAGAAGTGACCGTTTCCCGGGCTTGCTCCGAGACGCCCTCGTACGAGGAACAGACCGGCTATATTGACGTGGTCAGCAATGCCAACGGAGAGTTGGTGCCGGGCAACCAGTTCGAATTAGCCGTACATGTACGGATGCCACCCGGCGTCACTGCCAGTACTGGCTATGTAGTGCTCTGCTACAATAGTATTGTGCAACAGCGCAACCTGAAACTGCGCTTTCAGCCGTTAGCCTTTCGCCCGGGAGAGGAACGTCTGTACAGTGCCGAACCTCTTGCCGCGGTCATCCCCACACAGCTGTCAGGCATCTCGGAATCTGCCCGGTCTTACGTAAGTCAGTTGATCAATGAGTACCAGGTCAAGGGATACGTCTGCGAGGTATCGCCCGGGCAGGAAACGCGTCTGTTTGCGACTCTGGGCGCGAGCAGTGCCCTCGACACCACTATTATCAAAGGGAAAAAAGGCGCTTTGAATATCGTCATCAAGGCGGTGTGGATCCCGAAAGGGGTGGCCTTTGATGCAGGGACCATGGTCGACAACTATCCCATGCAACTGCTCAGTGTGCACGATCCGAACAAATTGCGCATCGCCCGCCCAGCCGGTGCGGCGTTTTACAATCGGCGCTATCCACAGTGGCTTGAGTATGAGATCCATTATCAGAATAAGGGCGGACGGCCCGTCAAGCAACTCGACATCGAGGTGCCCTGGGACCGCAACCTGGACTATCGCACTATCGAGGTACTTACGCGGGACCCGGATATTGAATCCTGCCCGGTATGCCCGCCAGACGTGGATCCCCGTAGCATGATCTCCAGTTGTTTTGCAGTAGACACATCAGCCGTCAGTACTTCGGGATTGGTCACCTTCTCCTTTTACAATGTGATGATCCACGGCAAGAATGAAGGTGGCGTGGGCGGTGGGAAATACACGCGCGGATTTGTGCGCTACCGGGTCAAAAGCAACCATGAGCGCATCGACCATCAGCGTTCCGTCGCACGGATCATTTTCGAGGGCGGGGAGCCGCTGCTGACCAGCCCGGATCGCAAAAAATGGCGCCACAAATATTTCGGGATCAAGGGAGGGCGCAATTTCAGTGCGCAACTCGATGGATTTGAGTCTGTCGACGACGAGGTAGGACGGTGGTACAACGCGGCCTTCATGTATAAAAACACGCCTGTATACCACGGACTTGGCTACGGCTTCGAACTGGGGTCGGCAGGATTCGGGTTCCGGGTGTGGTCGGTGGATTTTGCGCCCCAAATGGAAACCTTCGAACTCAGTGACGAGATCATTGATATCCGGACCCTCGACCTGCAGCTGCAGGGAGAGGTGCGCCTGGCCGGTGCCGTGTCTGCCGGTATCGGTGCTGGCTTGACCGTCCCATTGAAAGGGGAGGGACAACTGTTGAGCGGCAGACCTTTCTCGGACGAACTTCAGCAGATCGACTGGGACCTGGCCCAGGAGCCCGACCGGATCACCCAGGCCGACCTGGACCGAATGAAAACCTACAACGGCGAATACCTGGAAGCTACCAGTGGCTTCGGCTTGTTTGACGCCAAAGAACAGGTGCAGTTTGGTGATCTGGACATTAACTCGAAAACATCACTCGGCACGATCGTCTCCGGGCAGATCGAGGCCGGCTTCCTCAATGGTATTGCAGCAGGGGGCAGGTACGTCCTGCGCATTTACCCGGATGCCTATAAAGAGCAGTGCATGAAACTGCGCAATGCCGAGCTCTATCTTCGGATCAAGCTGGGCAGCGGCCGATGACTTGATTTACTCACGGTAAAACCCAGACTCATGAAACCTTACATCTTTTTGACAGTTGCAGCACTTTGCCTGTATGCCTGCGATTGCGACGAACTTGAACCAACCGATCCCAAATTGCCGGATCTCGTGGTCCAGTTCATCTCACAACCCGATGTAGATTGTCCCGGTGGCGGTGGGACTTGCGTAACGACCGTGGCCGTGGAGATCGCAAATATTGGCGACGGCGATGCCGGCATGTTCAATGTGCGCGCGACGATGGACCCCTCCGCCATGGTCGTGGTGGACCGTACGGTGTCCTCGCTGGCAGCCGGATCTGTGGCGATGGTCGTGTTTATGAGCCCGGCCGGGGGCAACTGTTATGACCCCGATTGTTCCATCCTCGTTGTTGCTGACTCCAACAACGATATTGTCGAGGAGAATGAGAACAACAATGACCGGCTGGAGAATTTCTTTGGATAGCACTGCTGCATCTAGCGATCCAGCCAGGCCACGGGGGCCGGTGGAGGTGGTGGGATCTTCCACACCTCCACCCGCCCTTCGGAGGTGCCGAGGACCAGCAGGTCCTCGTACACAGAAAGAGCGGTCACGTTCTCGGCGTCGTTGGTTGGGATACGGTGAAACAGGTAGCCTTCCGGGCTGCCGACCAGAACGCGATTGTCCCAGGTAAGAAGAGCGAAATATGAAGAAGAATGATGCGTGGCCAATCGCGTGATCACATCTCCGGCACTCTGACGTTTCAGGATCGTTCCCTTTGGAGAGGCAATGAAGAGCGAATCATCCGAGGCAATCAGCCATGCGCGGTCCAGCAACGCGAAATATGCGGACCAATTGGAGACCTCGCACCGCAGCCTAGTGGAATCCAGGACGGCAAGCCTGGCGGCATCCATCGTCTTGATCAAGCCATTCTGCAGCAGATACAGCGCTTCGGACCGGGGTGTGGCGTCAAGGCCGTCGATCCAGGTGCCGTCGGCAAATGCTCGATGTCGGAGTGAGGTGTCGCCATCGATGGATTTGGTTGCTACCACATTAGACTGGCTGGCATATACCATCGCTTCTCCCGCAGCTTTGCCGACCTGGACGACTGTCTCTGGATTGGGCAATCGCCCTTGCCACAGAGGCCTCCACGCCCTGCGGTCAAACAGTAGCAGGTCACCTTCGGCAGTGCCTGCCACGATATGCACAGAATCGACATGCATCGCGCTCACAATACGTCCCCATGCTGCCTGAGAGGTATCGACGGTTCCGTCCGGAAGCGAGACGGACAGAACCCCAAGACGGGTAGAGGCGTAGATGACTGATGCAGATTGCAATCCAACAGATCCCGTGGCGCCAATCTCTCCGTCGTTAAAATCCCGGCTGTACAACGGCGCATGATTCCTGAGGGTCCATCGTTGCAATAGCCCGTCGTCATCAATGGTATACAGGAGGTTATTGGCTGCCCGTAATTGGTAATGCCAATGTTCTGCTGCAAAGAGCGTGAGGGTACGTGAACGAGACGCGAGGGCCAGTTCACGATCGGCTGCCGGATACAGATTGGCCAAGGCAAAGTACACCTCGCTGGCGACCCCGTCATCGATGGTCAATGCTCCCGAAGCCGGTTGATAAAGTAATGCAGGACAATAGATCCTTTCGGCCCGAAATCGCCCATCCTCCGCATCGAACGTGATGGCAAAAACGCGATCATTGGTGGCGTCCATGTAACCGCCATCAACTTTCTGGCAGTCCTGCCCGATCCAGATGGAGTCGACACGTTCATTGGTGAACAGGTCCCTCAGTTCAAGAAATAATGCGTCCTGATACGCAATGAGCCCCAGGCGGCCATCGTCGGAGACCCCAAATGCAGTGATCACCCGTTCGAGGTCGTGGTTCTGGAGACTATCCCGATTCAGGTTCCAGGTATGCAGGCGGCGGTCACTGCCGCCGGCGTGCAGGAATTTGCTGTCTCCGGAAAATTGCAGATGATTGATCCTGTTGCCCGCGATGGACTCCATGGGACCGAGGGAATCGAGACGGCCATTGTCCAGGCGGTAGAGGTAAACCGGGAATCCTGCACCCTGCTGGCGGGCCATCGCCACGTACTTCCCGTCCGGTGAGATGGCGGCCTTGTACACCGACGTATCGTGCCTGAGCGTATCACCAAACACATTCTCCCGGTAGATGTCATACCAACGCTGGATCGTCAGCTCGTCCGGGTTGAGGGCAATACTCCTGGACAGCAGGGTGAGCTGACGTCCGGGATCATGTGGAAGACGGTCGGCTTCCTGTTCGTAGACCTGCGCCTGCATCAACCGGTTGGTTTTCTGGGATTGTGCAAACAGGAACCAACCAAGCAACAAGATCGCTGTACCAAGACCGATGGCGGCCATTACCCGGTAGCGCCTGTTGCGATCTGCCTGTTCTAACCGCTTGCGGCTCAGGTCATACAGCTCGATCTCCGGCTGTGTCCAAACACGCATCGCTGGTCGTCCCTCAGTCAGTACTTCGGTCTGCTGCCGATTAAACAGATTCTCATCGGTGTTCCCGCGCCAATTTTCCGGCAGGTTCTCCAGCAATCGGTGTGCCTGCTGGCCGGGGCTTGGCGATTCTGCAAACATGCGCCGGATCTTGGGAGCAAGGGTATCATGGGTCAATCGCCAGCGATACGTGGTCTGCACTTGAGGTTGTTCGGGATGCATCACGGGCTGACCGGAGAGCAGGAACCTGCGGTCTAGCTCCTCGCACAACGCCTGTACATTGAGTGCATCTGCACCATAGCGTTCCTGCAGATCTTCAATCGTATGCTGATCCGAGGTGTCGTCTGGAGTGGTGAAGAACCACAGGATGTCGAGGACCAACCCCGACGCGACGGCGTTTGGCTCCGTTGCCGCCATGGCTTCCAGCTGCTGGCGGATAAAATGCGCAAGGATCTCGCCGCTTTGCCGCAAGGTACGGTACTGATCGAGCGTAAAGTGCCGCTCGCCTTCGACCACGGGGATGCTTTTCCACATGCGGTGCATCAGGATCTGCAGCACCGGTGCAGTAGCACCTTGCCGGTCGTCCTCCAGATCGATGCTGATGGCATCGGCCAGGTCTGCGTCGATGTGCAGTTGATATTGCTCCTTGAGGACAGGATCCTCTACGATGCCCAAGACCGCCTGTTTGATGGCCGTCCGATCGAGCTTGGTCAACAGGAAGGGGGAGGTGTCGAGATTGGCTTCCCGCAATGCGGCATCGATGCGTCCGTGGTATCCCTCCCGGTAGGCAAGGACGATCTTGCCTCTGATATGGGTCGGATCACCGGTCAGAATGTCCTGAAGCATGCGCACAAAGCGGTCCATCTCACTGACATCGTCAGCCAGAGGTCGTGTGATCACCTCTTCAACCTGATCGACGATAATGACCAGGGGCCGGTCATGCGTTTGTTCAATGTCGATCCACGCGTTGCGCAAGCCGGAAGTCAGGTCCCCGCCTAGTTGGGTCAGACGATCCGAGAGCAGGGTATCGAGGGGTATGTTTCCTTCGCGACGCAAGTAGTGGATAGCCAGCTTGTCCTTGACCCTCGGCACAAGGCCGGCGTCAAGCAGAGACGACTTTCCGGCACCGGAAGGGCCATGGAATTGCACGATGGCGTTTCTTCCTGGATCAGTCAGAAGATTGAACAGTGCGCGGATCTCGCGGCCCCTTCCGAAAAAGATGCGGGCGTGAGATTCCTCGTAGCGGCGCAGCGACCGGTAGGGTTCTGGTGGCAAGGCGTACTTCCCAACTATATCGAGGTTGAACAGCGGATTGCCGGTACTGGTGGCGATGTTCCACTCAGCGGCAGCATCTGCACCCGGTCGTACGTGCAGGCGCCAGGGCGGTCCGGCATGTTCGCCGGTTTCCTTGCGTCTCACTCCACGGGTCGACTTGCCGCTGATACGGAATTCGGTGTCATAATGGTGATACGCCTTGCGAATGCTGTCACCGCGCATTAAGCGACGGTAGAAGGACACGGCAAACGCGATGGCAGCTTCATC
>JAWWBX010000084.1:0-14816 GCA_033720735.1 Saprospiraceae bacterium | reverse complement strand
TCAATATGTCGGGGCTATTGGCAGGGTTTATTCCCTTTGGGGGCAACAATCCGACGGAAGTCGGGCCCGTCAGCTTTCGGGTGAAGAGCTTTCGCGAACGCTTTGCGTGGCGTACGGGGATCGGCTTTCACGTATCAGATTTTATTGAGATTGATGACGGTACCCAGAATTATATTTCCATCTACTTCGGAGCGGAATGGCAACGCGAGCTGGTACCACAATTGCGGATGCTATACGGGGTGGATCTGTTCCTGGGGGCAGGTGGCTTTAATTTGCCCGGGGGCGATGAAAATGAGTTTGCTGGCCCGGGCCTCGCACCCTTTGTCGGCCTTGAGTACTTTATTGATCGACCCGTTAGTGTGAGTGTGGAATCCTCGCTGATGTTCGGTCCCAATGCCAACGGGGGCACGGTATTGCGCACAATCCCGCCGATCGCCGTCAATCTCCATCTATACTGGGACAAGCGACTGCGCCCGAAGCGCCGCCGACGTTAAACTTTCCTGAAAGGACCACATCGACGACACCATAGCGTTAACTTAGAGATGAATGAACCCGAACAAACTTGCCAATATGCGTAACCTTACCCTGCTCACCCTGCTAGTTGGACTTGGATTTCTAAGCGCATGCCATTCAGACGCGGTGCAACCGGCACCCGACCAGCAGCTCCGGCTGCCACTGGAAAGTCACGATTATACGATCCCCGACATCCCGCCTGAGGTGTTCCCGATGGGCTCTCTTGTCGATCAGGTGTCGATCGACAATCATGCGGCGGCACTCGGTCGCGTCCTCTTTTACGATCGCAAGTTGTCGCTGAATAACAGTGTCTCGTGCGCCAGCTGCCATCTGCAGGAAAAGGCCTTTGCCGATCCGCGGGCTGCCAGTGTTGGTTTTGAGGGCCGCCTGACCTCGCGCAATTCCATAGCCATCAGCAATCCGGCCCTGGTCGGGCACCTGTTTTGGGATTCCCGTTCTCCCAATCTGATCGATCTGGCACTCAGGCCGGTCGAAAATCATGTGGAGATGGGATTTGAGGATTTTGATGCCCTGGCTGCCAAGCTTGCGCAAACCGACTATTACCCCGAGCTGTTCGAACAGGCGTATCCAGGGGCCGGGATCAGCAAGCAGGGAATTGCCAGCGCGCTGACCGAGTTCATGATGTCAATGATCTCCTTCGACTCCAAATATGACCGGGGCATTATGAATGATTTCACTGATTTCACAGCAGAGGAACACATCGGAATGAACCTCTTCTTTAGTCAGCGATTGGCTTGCACCAATTGTCATGCTGCACCCACATTTACGCAGGCCAGCGATTTTAACGGGGTCGGGAGCAACCCGTATCAGTCATCAAAAGGCGCTGCCAACATCGGTCTGGACCGGCACTATCTCGATCCCGGGTTCCGGGATGGCCTGTTCAAGATCCCCAGCCTGCGTAACGTTGGTCTGACTGCGCCATACATGCACGACGGGCGATTCGCCACCCTCGAAGAGGTGATCGACCACTACAGCGACGGGATCCAACCGCATCCGCACCTCGACCACAACCTGCGCAACGTGGACGGGTCACCACGGCTTTTGCATCTCAATACTGCCGAGAAGAAAGCATTGGTGGCGTTCCTGCATACCTTGACCGATGAGAGCTACATTACGGATAGCAAATACAGCGACCCGTTCAGGTAGCAGGTACTAGTTTGCATAGATCATTTGCTTGCTGTCAACGGCCACCCCGTCGATCACCAACGTCTGCACCAGGATGCCAGTGACATTGTAACCATGGTGGTAGATCAGCTCATTGAGTCCTGGCCTGACCTCCGTTTCCAACTGCGCAACCTTGCGTCCCTGCAGATCGGTGATCAGGATGTACGCGCTGCGATAGGCAACCGGTTTCTCGACCCAAAAGGAAAGGGTGGTGGCCTCGTCAAAAGGATTTGGCCGGTTGCCCATGAGGCGAATGGCGGGCTCCGTCGACGTTGATGCTGCCGGATCATCCGTCGCGGAGATCAGATTGAGAACTTCCTCTGAAAACAGACTCTCCACGCCATTGGAATCGATCGATGCCGCCGAAAGAAAAACGGAAAACTCCCGTTCAGCAGTCACAAATACGCCAAACTTGCTGTCCATGTAGTACAGGGAGTCAAAGTCATGAGAATCCGTACGGACACCCAGGACGTATTGCGGGTAATCGATCTCGCTGGCCAGTTCGATGTAGATGGTATCTCCATCAAAGAACGCCGAGACGATCTCAGGTGGTTGTGGCCCGATCGCTGCCATCGCCGTCGCATTCCCATTGATGACCGCGTTGCGGGCCAGGTAATTGAAATTGACAAAGAAGCTGTCGAGTTCTCCGTCGCTGTCGGTGTCCACACCGAGGAGGTCCTGCGAGGTATGCTGCCGGTCGTGATAGTCGGGATCGTTGGTGTTGGCATTCCCATGCTCATTCGCCGACGTAAAGCGCATGGCCGGATAGCCGCGCTGCCGGTAAGGAATGTGGTCGCCGCCCCGGCCGGTACGATCTTCAGCAGACATCACGGTCAGACGCATGGGTACCGGCACGATCGGCTCCAGCATTTCCTCGTATTGCAGCTTGATATACCGGCAGAGCGCCTTGTGCCGCGAATTGAAACTCCCGTGCGAAAACAGCCGCACCTGGGTGCTGTCGACATGGTTGAGTCCCGGGCACGAAGGCGGTGACGATGTCTCTCCGCAGATGATGCCTCCCACGATATCGTTGTTCTGCACCAGTTTGATCTCAACATCCTCGTTGGCAAAATACTGCGCCATGGCATTCGCACCGATCAACCCTTGTTCTTCGCCGGTGGTGGCGACAAACAGAATGGTATTTGGAAACCGGTAGCGCCCGAGCACCCGCGCGAGCTCGATCACCAAAGCCGTACCGCTCCCGTTGTCTTCCATCCCCTGAGCCAGGCAGTCTGTATCGCAAACGGTCGCGCAGCGGCTGTCCATATGGGCCTGAATGATGATCAACGGCGCAGCAGGATCAGTACCTGGCAAGGCAGCGACAACATTCTTGTGCCGGCCCATACCGCAGACGGCCTGATCAAACTGAAAATACCCCACCTCAAGCCGGTCAGCGAGACTTGTGTCCATGATCATCAGTCGGTCATGGATCCAGGTACGTGCCGCCCCGATCCCACGCGTCGGAGAGAGGGTATCGGACCCGGTGTTGCGCGTTTCAAACTGCCGCAATGCCAGCAAGTAGGCTTTCAGTGAATCCTGGCTGACTTCGGAGTGGATCGACGCGGCCAGGTCCTCCGGCGACGCATAGAATGCGCCATCGGCATAATCGCCAGGTGTAAAGTTGCCGTGCACGATCTCCGCGATCTGAGGATTGGTAAAACGCATGTTGGTTTGGGCATCCAGCAGAAGCGGAGCCAGGGAAAGCAGACAGATCAGGAATTTCATGGCAGCATCGTTTACCTCTGAAGATACGGCACATTCAGGTGAGGCACATTTGTAAAGGTGTACGCCTGAGCGGATACTCCTGATAAAAAAAGAGGCTGCCCTGGTCCGGGCAACCTCCTCTGTATAAAGCAATGATTCTATTCTAGTGCAGAATAACCTGCTCGGTGAAGATCTTGCCATCCTGCTCGATCGAGAGAATGAACGCTCCCCGGGCCTCATCGGTCAGATTGATCTCCTTGTTGTACCAACCACTAAACTGGTCCATGTTGTCGCGGAAGACTTCTTTGCCGCTCACATCGATGATCGAAACGACGATCGGCAGGGGATCAGCGCGAAATTCAACACGAAACTTGCCATCAGTCGGATTGGGGTAGGTGACAAAATCAAGCAACTCGAGGGTGTTGTCGTATGAGCGTGTTTCGACGACCTCGTCTTCTTCGGGCTCAACCGTTTCTTCCACCACTTCGTCTTGTCCTTTCTTGATAATGATCACCTTGCGGCTGATCTCAACCGGCTCAAACAGATCAATGGCTCCTTCATACGCCTCGTCACCGCACTTGATGGCGGCGTGGCGTGGAGAATCGGCAAATGCCGGCAGGTCGGTCCAGGAGGTCAGGGTGGTCTGCACCGTGCTGGTCACTCCATCGCGTTCGTAATCCACGGTGACGCGATCACCCGGCTCGTATTCTGATAGCACCTTCAGCAACTCTCCGTGTGTGCTGACTGGTGTCTTGTCGATCCCGGCAATCACATCGCCAGCCTGCAGGCCAGCTGTTTCTGCACCACCGGAGCCGATCAGACTGGAGATCACCAGCTTGCCATCGGTCTCACTGTTTACGTACACACCGAGGGCGGCGCAGTTGAGCTTCTTGCTATAGGAAGCAATCCGCGGGCGCGGACTTGGCTTGGGTGCCGGTTCGCCGCATTTGACACTGGCATGCCGCTCAGAATTGGCAAACTTGGGAAGGTCGGTCCAGGAGGTCAGGGTCACTTCGGTAGTGGCTTCGACACCGTCGCGACGATATCCCACTGTCACGACATCACCGGGCTCATACTTGCCCAGCTCGTGGTGCAGCTCTCCGTTGTCGGTCGACTCGCCGTTGATACTGGTGATCACATCACCCGGCTGAATCCCGGCAGCTTGTGCCCCGCCTTGATCGATCAGGCTGGAAACACGTGCGCCATGGCCGACATAGACACCGAGGGCCGCGCAGTTGAGATGGCCGAAACTGGCCCATTTGCTGTCGTCAAAATTGAAATCAAAATTGAAATCGCGGTCAAACTTATCGGCAATGCGCTTCTTGAACACGTGCACTTCGTTGTCACCGTCGTGATCGTCGTCGATGTGCCAGATCATATTGCCGCCGAACGACAGGTCGCCATCGCCTTCGATCAAATGCACGCCCCGTTCATGCAGGCGTTGTTTTTGCTCAGCTGAAAGCGCTTCACCTTCCTGCAATTCGATGACCTCTTCCGTTCCGTCCACGTTCAGCCGGATGACCTTATGGCCATCGGTCTGCTGCACATCCACCAGGACGTGCCTGGCATCCGCATCACCGATAAAGAATGCGTTGTCGTGCTCTGACTCTTCGTGCAGCCGTTTCCAGGTGGTGGCGCAGTCCTTGTCCTCCATATTGAGATCAAGAACAAACTCTGCTTCGTCGCCGGATTTGATCACTTTCTCTACAACGTACTCGCCGTTCTCGTCAACAGACTTTTTGATCACGACGACTTTTTTATCCGTTTCAGGGGTGGTCTTCTGAGCGCTGGCGGTGGTCGCCACGCATAGTGCGAGGATAAAAAAACAGAGAATGTGCAGTTGTTTCATGGCGGTTGTGTTTTGTCTAAAATTAGAGATTAATCATCCGGAGCTTATTTAAGAAAACGTTAAGACCAACTTAAAGTTACCGGCCTATTCATTGGAGAATTCGATTTTCGTTTTGCCCGAGATATCATGTCCGTAGACCTTCCGGAAGATCTTCTTATACTTTTCAAGGGTGTCATCAGGCATTTTCTTGCCGTTGATCTTGAGCTTCTTTTCCGTCAAGACCACAGAGTAGTCGCTGTCCGCATCGATCAACCCTTCGCGCTCCATTTCACCAAGGATACGGCCCTGATGACCCTTGCCCATCAATGCAAACGCAAAGTTGCCATCGCCCTGAGCGATCTCCGTAAAGACATTGGGCTCTGCGAAAAGGACGGCGGGTGGCTCCATGTTGCCGAGCGGCGCGTCACCCTGCAACTGGTAGAACAATGCCTTGTCTGACGCCTCCCTCTCCTTCAATTTCCGGGCAATCTCCGCTTTCGCTTTGGCACGCTGCCCGGCATCTCCCTGTTCGGCATCCCGCTGCAATTGCCCGAGCTCATCGTTCCAGAGACCCTGCTCAACGTCCCACTTAAACTGCTTATTGAACTCGACGTTCATTTCCTCAAGCTGCTCAGCATATTCTTTCCAGGTCTGGTCAAACTGCAGCTGGCCTTTCTCCAGATGCTTTTTGATCTCGTCACTGTTGAGAGATTCATTGTACAGTTTCAGTGCCTTTTCATAATGCTCACCGGCTTCGATCTTCGGCCAGGCCTGCTGCCATTCACGCACCCGGATGTTGTCCAGCACGTGGGGTGCCACCTGGTAAGAGATATTCCCCCTCGGTTCCAACAGGTAATGTTCTCCGAGTTTAATGTGCATCGAATCGGCAAGCAACATGCGCGGGGCCCATACCTGTCCGAACGGCAGCTCTGTCTCGACTTCTTCGATCACAATGATGGAATCGGCGTCGATGATGATCTCCTGGCCGTCGATCCGGGCCACTGATGCGGCTTCATCGATCACAATACTGCTCTTGCCTTCACCGTCGCTTTCAATGCGATACACGGTATTGCCCTGGTCATCTGTCTCGCGCAGAATGAGGGTTTCCGTGCGCTTCTTGACCCTGGCCGGTGCCGGTGGTGGTGGGGGCGGCGGGATGTGCAGGTATTCACCCTTGCGGATCGGTGGCGGCGGCGGTGCATCGGGCACGGATGGGGCCGGGATGGTGGCCGGTGCGCCAGGTGCGGGCAGGGCAGGCAGGGCATCCGGAGCCGCAGGGGGTGCCGGTGGCGCAGGTGGTTTCGGGATGTCGGTGGCTTCGGCAAGGAGCTCATCGATGAGACCCTGATGCTCGCCATATGCGGATTCCGGGATCACCTCACCACCAAGCTTGAAGCTCTTCACTTTGCCGTTGTGGTAGACCAGCTCCGCTTCTTCACCGTTGATGGTGCGGTGAATGATGACCTTGCCAGACACCGGCACCGTATCTATCACCATCTGTTCATAATGCAGATATGCGTCAGGCGTGTCGATCTGAGTGGCGCTGTCCCGATCCCCGGTAAACGAGGCGAGGATCAAACAAAGCGCGAGCAATGCAGTCGCGGTAACTTTTTCCATGACGTTAGATTTGTTTTGTGGTTGATTGAGAATGCGTTGAATGCGGTGCAATAAATGGTGGCGCGGCCCTGACAGCGGCAATGCAAGGGCGGGACTGGAGCCGCCGAGATCCTGGAGTTGTACCAGTGCGCGGGCATAGGTGAGCGAGCTGCCGCAAGCCCGTACCGCCAGGTCATCGCAACAATTCTCGCGCTCGGCGCGGACAACCGCCGAGATCCACCAAACAGCTGGATGGTAATAGAAGATGATCTCGATCAGGCTCTGCACCAGGTTTTGCACAAAGTCATTGCGGACCAGGTGCGCCAGCTCATGGGCCAGAACAGCCTCAACCTCCTCGGCGGAAAGCTGATTGATGGCGCCCACCGGAAACAGGATCATCGGTTTGAAATAGCCCACCACGACCGGTATGTTGACCATGGCCGTTTGTGCAATCCGTGCCGAGCGTTGATACCCAAGCTGGCGGGCAATGCGCTGGCCGAGTGCCTGCATGGCATTGCCAATTGGCACAGCCGAGCGCTTGAGGCGCTCAATGTAAAGCAGCCCAACGCCCATTCTGACCAGGAGGATCAGCATACCGATGACCCAGATCGTGACCAGCAGGTCCAGGTTGGCATTGAGCCAGGCCGTCAGCCCCGAGGTCGTGTTTTCCGGAGCCGGCAACAGCACCCCTTGCTGCACGTAGGCGGCAGCAGTGCCGGTGTCGGTGTTGAGGATGAGAAACGTCGTGACGGCAGAGGCCAGCATGGCGATCAAGGTGCCGAAGGCAATGTGGTATCGCCGTACAGCATTGCTTGCCGGTACGCGTGAGATCAACACCATCATCAGCAGGGCAAGCAAACTTCCCTGCCAAAGCGTATGCACAAACGTCCAACCGAGTGCCTGGATCGTGTCGTGCCCCAAAAATTCAAGCCAGTGCGTCATTGGTTTTCTGTTTCAATCTTGCGAATGAGTTCCTTGATCTGGGCGAGCTCCTCATCCGTAGCCTTGTGGTTGCCCAGCAATTGCATCACTAACTGCGAGGCCGATCCCCGAAAGGTGGATTGCAGAAAGCGGTTCAGAAGTTGCTTCTGTGTGTCTGACTCCCGCACGACGGCCACATAGATGTGACTGCGGCTGTCGGTATTTCGTTCTACCATGCCCTTTTCGAGCATGATCTGCATCATCTTCAGCGTAGTCGTATAGCCGACCTCCCGCCGCTCGTTCAAACGTTCGTTGACGGCCCGCACCGACGCCGGCCCATGCTCCCACAGGATGTGCAGGATCTCCAGTTCTGCCTCGGTCGGTCTGAATTGCTTCTCTGACATGTAAATCGGATTTAATACGAAAACCTTCGTAAACAAGTTTAGCGATAAAACGCGCGTTGTCCAATCATAACTACGATGGACTTCGTATTTTAAGAAAACCTTAACGTTTAAAGGCTGCAGGTCTAAAACGTAACTTCGCTGGATGCTCCGTACTGGCATTCTGTTTGCGTTTGTTGTGTCGACCATCATCCTGATAGCGGCGGCGTGCCGCCACAGCGCTGATCCGGCGTCACGCGCAGGGCAAATGATCGCAGATCGCTATGAGGTGACGATCGACAGCTTTCGCAAGTTTGTGGAGGCCACCGGGTATGTCACTACGGCGGACAGTCTGGAGTGGTCTGGTGTTTTCGACACGCTGCAGCAAACGTGGATCGTCCAGCCCGGCGCCAACTGGGCGCGTCCGTTCGGGACCATGGAAGGTCGGGGCGACTGGCCTGTGACCCACGTCTCGTACTATGATGCCTGCGCCTATTGCGCATGGAAGGGGGGGCGCCTGCCCACAGCTGCCGAATGGGATCAGATCGCCGGCGACATCGTGATCCCGGGCAATGTCTGGGAGGGTCCGTTCCCCTTCACTGATCGCGGGCACGATGGCTATCCAAAACAGGTGGCCCCGGTTGGTCGCTTTGAGCCCAACCGCACCGGCTTGCACGATCTCTTTGGCAATGTGTGGGAATGGACCTCTACCGAAGCGCCTGGTGGGCTCATGATCATCAAGGGTGGGAGCTTCCTTTGTGATGACAGCTATTGTTCGGGTTACTACCCGGACCGCTACCAGACAACCGCCAAAGACAGCGGCCTGAACCACCTGGGTTTCCGGTGCGTCCACGACCGGCATTGACCTTCTAACGCTACTCTGATGTATCTTTAGATCAAAACACACCATGCGTATTCCTGCCGCACTTCTCATTCTGGCCGCTTTGCTCTTCCACACGGTCGCCTCGGCCCAGTCACCCGAACAGCGTCTCAAGACCCTGGGCATTACCTTGCCCGAAGCCGGCCAGCCGGTGGCCAACTATGTCAATGCCGTCACCACCGGAAATCTCGTTTTCCTTGCCGGCAAAGGGCCTCGCAAGACAGATGGCACGTACATCACCGGAAAAGTGGGGCGCGACCTCTCGATCGAAGAGGGCTACGCTGCCGCCCGCCTCACGGGTATCAATCAACTCGCAGCGCTGAAAGCCCATCTCGGAGATCTGAGCCGGGTCAAGCGGATCGTTAAAGTGCTGGGCATGGTGAATGCCGTCGACGGGTTTGGCAATCAGCCCGAAGTGATCAATGGCTTCTCCGATCTGATGGTGGAGGTCTTTGGCGAAAAGGGCAAGCATGCCCGGGCAGCAGTCGGCATGTCCTCCCTTCCGCGCAACATCGCCGTGGAGATCGAAATGATCGTGGAGATCGAGGAGTAGTGGTTGGACATCAGGGAGCAAAATGCTCGCACAGATTGACCGCCACTTGCAGACACCATCAGAATAAGAAGCCGATCGATACCTGGAAGGTCAGGTTCTGATTCTTGTCGGCTCGTGCGATGTAGTTGTTGTCCTGATCAAGGGCCCGGAGTGAGATATCGTACTGGTTGTCATCGACATCGGTCAACCCGTAGATGATCCGTCCACCCAGGTACAATCCCTCGTTGAGATAATAAGACATCCCTCCCATCAACCCGATATCGAACGTATTGAAGAGGTTGCCGTCCTTCTCATCATAATCGTAATAAGCGCCGATGATCGACGGGGTGAGCACAGTCGTTCCATCGATGCGTACCGGGATCGTTCCGGCACCCCGGCTGCCGGCCTCGTCCTTGACAAAGTTGTAAGAAAGGGTGATCCGGAATGGATCGACGGGGTTCCCGTTTGGCGACACCCCTTCAAAGTTGAGACCACCGCCGCCGGTAGCAGCCATCAGCACCGACAGATTGATGCCGCCGGAGAATTCAAACGGTCCGGCCTTGAAGTATGTGAGCAGCGGGACCTCCAGATTTGCCGTGGAAATATTGACGTCCTGGGTCCGCTTGCCCAGGAGCAGGCGTTGGTCTTGCGTGGCGCGTGCCAGCCAGATATAAGAGTCTCCCTCGTACTTATACTCTGTGCCCCGCTGGGTGAACAGCAGTTCAGTACGAAAGCCGAACAAATCGGTAACTGCGTAATTGAATGCAATCCCGATGTGAAAGCCGCTGGCAAAGCGGTACTCCTCGAGATTGCCGTTGGCGTCCATCTCGACGTCTCCCAGCAATTTGGAATAGCTCAATCCGGCACGGAAGCCATAGGTGATATCCTGAGCGGTCCCCGTGACAGACACCAGCCACAGGAGTAAACAGCTCAGTACGATGCGCAAAACAGGCATTTTCATGGGGGCCAAAACTAAATGTTTTTCTCCAATACAATCCGCAGGTCGAGCACCGGATGGCCGGTCGTAGCCGGGCGAACCTCTACGATGTTGAACCCGTTGCCAATTGCAAACTGCAGCATGGCCTTATAACGATTGCGCGTCTTCATCCGCAGCCTGTCATAGCGTCCCGCGATCAGCTGTTCCATCTCGTCTGCCAATGCGCGGGCAACGCCTTTCCCGCGGTAATCCGGGAGGACCCCTCCGATCCAGGAGTAGAAAAATGCGGGCGTTCCATACCCCACCTTGAAGCCTGCCGGCTGGTCCTGCACATACGCCACCAGAGCCACCGTATCGGCATCTGTCAGGCGCTCCTGCCATTTCTGCCAGGTATAGGGTTCCTGGAACTCGGGAATGGCCATGCTCAGATCGTAGGCCTGCCGCAGCTCTCCTTGGGTAATCCTGATCATTTCCATAAGTTAGGCGCAGTAGTCGTAACCGCCATGAGCCGACGAAACAAATTGCAAAAATTCGCCGATCTCCAGAAGCTGGACAATGTTTACGAAAACTTCAGTGTACAGCATCCGCAGCTCGTCGCCACCGGTAATACGCCTGTCGATCTCAAGGGTTGCTGGGGCGCCCGGCATTTTGGCAATGCACACCCGCTCACTCTTGAGTTGGGCTGCGGCAAAGGAGAATATACCGTTGGGTTGGGTCGACGCTATCCGGATCGCAATTTTATCGGCGTAGACATCAAGGGTGCCCGCATCTGGAAGGGCGCCACACAGTCACACCGTGAAGCGCTGTCGAATGTCGCCTTCCTCCGTACCCGCATCGAATGTATCACCGCCTTCTTCGGCCCGGGCGAGGTCGATGAGATCTGGATCACATTTCCCGACCCGTTTCCGCGGGACAGCAAGGTCAACCGGCGACTCACCGCCCCCGTATTTTTGAAACGCTACCGCATGCTGCTCAAGAAGCGGGGGCTCGTCCATCTGAAAACGGATGATCCGGGTTTGTATGCCTTTACCCTGGAGACGATCGAAGCAGATCCGGCATGTGATCTGCTTTACGCTTCAGACGATGTCTATGCGGGTGATCTTGCGTACGATGAACTGGCGATCCAGACCTTTTACGAGCGGATGCATCTCGCCGACGGCCGCACGATCAAGTACCTCCGTTTTACAATTCACTGATATGAATCATCGCATCGAGGAAACACGCACGTCGATTTTCAAGGCCATCTTCCCCAACACGACCAACCATTACAACACGCTCTTCGGCGGGGCCGCGCTGGCGCTGATGGACGAGGTCGCCTTCATTTGCGCCACACGATATGCCCGCAAACGGATGGTCACGGTTTCATCAGACCGGGTTGATTTCAAGCACCCGATCCCGGCGGGCACCATCGCCGAGTTTTGTGCACACGTCGTACAGGTCGGAAGGACCAGCCTGAAGGTTGAGGTCGAAATCTTTCTTGAGGAAATGTACTCGGACCATCGGGAAAAAGCCATCACCGGAATGTTTACGATGGTGGCGATCGATGAGCGTCGCCGACCAGTACCGGTCCGCTCAGGTGCCTAAAAGTGCTGCCAGCCCGGTGCGGTCAGTGGTACGATCTTGCCACCGTTGGTATGCAGGGTCACGCCATCATCCTGGCTGACAATCTCACCGGAGATATAAATATCCGGCAGGGTACGCAGTTTTTCCAGGTCATCGGCCGATGCCGTAAACAGGAGTTCATAGTCTTCGCCCCCATTGAGAGCACAGGTGAGCGGATCCAGTTTGAATTTGAGCGCCATCAGCTCTGATTCCTGGCGCATGGGAATATTTCCTTCTTCGACATAGGCGCCCACCCCGGAAGCTTTACAGATGTGCATCAGGTCGGAAGCCATGCCGTCAGAGATATCAATCATGGCCGTGGGCTGGATCCCGGCTTCACGGAGATGCCGGATCAAATCCCTGCGTGCTTCTGGTTTGAGCTGCCGCTCAATGAGGTAATTCTGCCCTTCGAGATCGGGCTGCACGTCAGGCTGAGAGAGATAGATCTGTTTTTCACGTTCCAGGATCTGGAGTCCCAGGTACGCCGCCCCGAGGTTACCGCTCACGCAGACCAGGTCACCTACTTGTGCGCCACTGCGCCGCACGATCTCCTCCGGTCGCGCCCGGCCGATTGCCGTCACACTGATGATCATGCCCTTGTTCGACGAGCTGGTATCGCCGCCCACCAGATCTACGTGGTATAGTTCACAGGCGCGTCCGATTCCGGCATAGAATTCTTCCATGGCCTCCACGGAAAATCGATTGGACACACCGACGCTCACCGTGATCTGTTCCGGGATGGCGTTCATGGCATAGATATCGGAAAGGTTGACGACCACTGCTTTGTAGCCCAGGTGTTTCAGTGGGTGGTACATCAGGTCGAAATGGATCCCCTCGATCAGCAGGTCTGTCGACACGACCAATGCTGCATCCCCACCGGCGATGACCGCGGCATCGTCGCCGACCCCCAGCAGCGAGCTGGCGTGACGCAGATCGAAGTCCCTGGTCAGGTGTTCGATCAGGCCAAACTCGCCGAGTTGTCCCAACGGGGTGTGGGACTGGCTGGCATCCTGGTGTTGCTCTTTCTTGCTCATCGGTCGCGAAATTCAGGAGAATTCAAATGCCTTCCAAACCGGCTCGTCGGGGAGCGGGGCGGTCATGGTCAATGTCTCCTCGCGTGTCGGATGCGTCAAGGACAACTGATACGCATGCAAATGGATCCCTCTCCATGGGTTTGACCTGCGCGCACCGTAGCGCACATCACCCTTGACCGGGAATCCCCTGGCTGACAGTTGCGCCCGGATCTGATGTGTGCGACCGGTCACAAGATCAATGTCGAGCAGGGTATATCGATCGATCTCACCAGCAGTCCGGTAGTTGAGTACCGCCAGCTTGCCCTGGCCGGACGGCACGATCCGTACTTTGCCTCCGGCCATTTCCAGATGGTCTGTCATGGTGCCTTCGGCAGGACTGATCCCTTTCGGCACGACTGCCAGATAGCGTTTGGTCACTTTCCCATCGCGCCATTGTTCGCTGAGAGCGCCTGCGGCAGTTGTGGTCTTGGCAAAGAGAAGGATGCCCGAGCAGGGCCGGTCGAGACGATGGACCACAAACAGATCGTGCTTGCAATAGGCCTGGGCCAGGCGATGCATGCTCGGATCGCCTGTCCGGTCTTCCTGTGAGGGCATACCGGCAGGTTTGTTCAGCACAATGATCTGACGATCACTGTGCAGGATCATATCGCTGATCCGCACCTCAGTCGATTTCTTCGTAGTCAGCAAACTCATCGTCTTCGGGCTCCTGGTCGCGGATCTCGCGCCGCTTTTTGCCCTGATCAAGCAGGGGTGGGCCGATAAACAGGCGGTACGCCAGGTAGACAAGTGCGATGAGAATGAGAAATTTGATCATTGGACGTGCTTGGCATGTAAAGCTATCGCTTTTTTGCGAGGGATGATGACTCGATCTTCCCGCAAAATGCCAGTTCAGCACCTTGTCGATCTGTTGCGCAATAATCTACAAACCAAAGAGTTATCATTTCTGCCCGACCGGAGCTGATAGATCAATTTTCTTAGCTTTGTGAATCGAAAATTTCGGCTTGAATTTACCGTAAGTATGATGTCGCAGAAGAAGCTCACAACCATTGCCGGTTGGATTGTTTTTGCCGTTGCCCTGATCGTATACTTTTTCTCCGCGGAGCGCACGGGAAGCCTGTGGGACTGTGGTGAATTCATCCTTGGTGCCTATAAACTCCAGGTCGTGCACCCTCCGGGAGCACCGTTGTTTCTGACCGTGGGGCGGTTGTTTACCTGGGTCGCTGATATCCTCTCCAACAATCCTTCAGACATTGCCTTTGCCGTCAATCTCATGTCGGGGATGTTTACCGCTTTCGCAGCGGCATTTGTGGCCTGGTCGACGATGATCTTTGCCCGGTTGTCGTTTGTCGGACGAGGGGGTGAGATGGACCAAGCGCAAGCATGGCTGTCGGCCGGCGCAGGTCTGGTCGCCGGACTGGCAACGGCATTTTGTTCTTCGGTCTGGTTTTCCGCAGTTGAGGGGGAGGTCTACGCGATGTCAACATTCTTCACGGCGATGACCGCATGGGCGATGTTCAAGTGGTACGGACTGCCCGATGAACCCAAACACGACCGCTGGATCATCTTTGCCATCTACTGTGCCGGACTGTCGATCGGTGTCCACCTGCTGAGCTTGCTGACCTTCCCGATGATGGCCGTCTTGTACTACCTCAAGAAGTACCAAAAGACCACCTTGCGCGGAGGCTTGCTCGCCCTCGCCCTGGG
>JAWWBX010000083.1:0-14839 GCA_033720735.1 Saprospiraceae bacterium | reverse complement strand
TACTGTATGAAGCAAAGCTTTACCCTGAATCAATGTCTTCGGTTATTGTATCAAGAAACGAGTGCTGACGAAAGCTTCATGCTTCGTGACCTCATCCGGCAAAACAGCACGCTGAAACGAGAGTTTGAGCGGATGCAGGAGACCTACCAGTCCCTGTGCCAGGTGCAGTTGTCGCCACGCAAGGAGTCGGTGGCACGCATTCTGAAACACCACCAGGACATGGAATTGGCCATGAGCTGATTCCCGAAACGCAAAAGTTAGTGTGCGTAGCCCTGAAGCAGCACACCCGAGAGGGGTGCGGTTCTCAGGGCTTTTTTCTTTCCCTCTGTTCCTATATGAATTTCTAGAATATGTCTACGGGCCGCCACCTTTGGCCCACTTTATATTAACTTCGTTCTTATATAAGTTTAGTTAAATATTTCGTCCTATGTCAAAGGAAAAAGAAGCGAAGTTAAAGGCGCTTCAGCTCACGGTAGACCGTCTCGAGAAGACCTACGGAAAGGGTGCCGTGATGAAGCTCGGTGATAAGCAAGTTGTTGAAGTCGATGCCATCCCGACGGGATCGGTGTCACTCGATGTCTCTTTGGGAATTGGCGGGTTGCCTCGCGGCCGCGTTGTAGAAATTTACGGTCCTGAATCCTCAGGGAAAACGACACTTGCCATACACGCCATTGCTGAATGTCAAAAACGAGGTGGTATCGCCGCCTTTATTGATGCCGAACATGCTTTTGACCGGTTTTACGCCGAGTCGTTGGGTGTCGATGTCGCCAACCTCCTGATCTCTCAACCGGACAATGGCGAGCAGGCGCTGGAGATCACAGAAAACCTGATCCGCTCCGGCGCGATCGATATCATTGTGATCGACTCCGTCGCCGCGCTGGTCCCGCGCAGCGAGATCGAAGGCGAGATGGGTGATTCCAAAGTCGGCCTGCAGGCCCGCCTGATGTCGCAGGCCATGCGCAAGCTGACCGGATCGATCGGGCGTACCGGATGTTGCTGCATTTTCATCAACCAGTTGCGCGAGAAGATCGGCGTCATGTTCGGAAACCCGGAAACCACTACGGGCGGAAACGCGCTGAAGTTCTATGCATCCGTCCGGCTGGACATCCGCCGGAGCGGCCCCGCAATCAAAGACCGGGAAGGAAACGTAATGGGGAACCGTGTCAAAGTCAAAGTCGTCAAGAACAAACTCGCACCGCCATTCCGGATTGCCGAGTTTGATATCATGTATGGAGAGGGCATCTCAAAAACCGGTGAGATCGTCGACCTCGGCGTGGATTGTGATATCGTGGAGAAAAGCGGTTCGTGGTACGCCTACGGCGGTACCAAGATCGCCCAGGGTCGCGAGGCGGCCAAGCAATTCATGACCGACAATCCCGAAGTCGCCCGGGAAATCGAGCAACGCATCAAAGCGATGCTGTTGCCCCAGCGCGGCAAGCAGGACAACGGCGAGATCGAGATCAAGGAAGAGGCCGAAGTCACATCATAGATTTCGCCCTCGGAATGAAATGAACTTCCGTACCCCGCAGCCCACATCGCAATCGCGTTGTGGGCTGTTTTGGTTGAGCATATCCGGTCATTCGTCTAGATTCGGCGCTGCAGGGGAATGATCCGGGGCTCTCGAACCGTTGACACCGATGATCAAACACACTCACCAACATGATGAAAACACTGATTGTAGCACTCACTTTGGTGGTCGTCGCGGGTTGCCAGATCAATCCCTGCGGCATGTCCAAGGACCGATTTCTGGAAAACTACGAGCGCTTCGTTAATGAGGTCGCTGAGCAGGACCTGTCCTCGGATGCACGGGCCTGGAAACGATACGACGACCGCTTTGAGCAATTTACCGATCAATGCTATCCGAAATTTGAGGACAAGCTCTCACGCAGTGACAAGCGAAAGTTTGCCTCGCACTCGGTGCGGTATGCCTACCACCGCTATGGCCGGTCCTTCTTTCATGACCTCGAGCATGATGAAAAACTGAAGGAGGAGATGCGCGAACTGGGCGAAAACCTTGGAAAGTACGCGGAGCAATTGGGTGAGGAGTTTTCCGATGCGATCAACGAGTTTGTGCAGGAAATCGACCGGGAGGCGCTGCAGGACGCGGTCGACAAGGCCCGGGATTTCTTTGAAAACCTGGAGATCAACATCGACTACAAGAAAGACAAGCAGTAGTCACCACACTTTTTCCATCGCGCCGTTCAGGATCCAGCGGCTCCATGACCGCGAGTAGGCGTGGATCCGGTTGGTGACCTCGCCCGAAGAGTCCTGGACCGCGTGGCCGCGATTGACCCATTCGAAGATGCTCCCGTGCACATTGTACACGTCGTGGTACCCCTGTGCCTTGAGCCGTTCGGCCACCCGTTCGCTGCGGTATCCGATTGAACAGTAGACCACGATCCTGGTTTCCTTTGGCACCCCATCCAGTGCCTCCAGGTTGAGGTCCTTGAACCCGATATGACGGGCTCCGGGAATGTGGCTGATGACGTACTCTTGACGTTCGCGGGCGTCCAGGACCAGGGTGCTGCCGCGCTCCCTTGCCAACTGGTCGACATCGAGTGCCGGGATGGTGCCTTTCAGGTAGCGACGTACCTGCGCGTCAAACGCCGGATCGACACATTTGGCCTGCCCGGAGACCGCAATCGCCAGCATGGCCAGTATCATCGTCATAAAGCACCTGCTCACCCTGCTTCCAGTTGTACCGGGCCCGAGCCTGACCGGTCGTGAATGATCTGCCCCTCATGGCAATGCTGTTTCAGTTCAGCTTCGATCCATGCCTTTGCGGTTTCTTCAACTGCTTCAGGGTACAGAAGGTGCACATTGGGCCCGGCATCGAGTGTGAAACATACCGGCAGCTGGTCCTCCTCCCTGGCGACACGCACCTTTTCGATGATGTCCAGCGTACCCGGTTTGACCAGCACATAGCCCGGTGACGAGGTCATCATCATGGCGTGCAGGGATAGTGCCTCATGTTCGGTGAGCGCAATGAACCGCTCCATATCGCCAGATTCCATTACCGGTACCAGCTCCTGCAGGTTTTGTCCGGCCTGTGCAAAGCGTGTCTGCGCATAGGGATGCCCGTGCATCAGGGCATGACCGTCGCTGCTTGAGACTGCCTTGGGTCCATGGTCGACGATCAGGATGGTGTCGCGCATGGATTGGAACAGTTCGTGGACACGCGGGAGCGCTACGGCATGATGATGCGATGATCCCGGCACCGCCGGTGTTTCACCCCATACAGCTACCGGGCCGAGCACTGACCGGCAGGCGCTGCCTGATCCAAGCCGCGCGAGATGTGAAACCACACGCCAGAATTCCGCTTCCGGCAGAGCCTGGCCCAGGCGGCCAGCGATGGAAGCAAAACAGAGAGCCATCGCACTCATGGCCGAGGCCGAAGAGGCAATTCCGGTCGAATGCGGAAAGGAGTTGTCCGACCGGATCGTATACTGATATCCAGTCAGTACCGGAAAGTGCCTGGTGAGCACTCCCACATATCTCTCAATCCGCTCGGAGAAGTCGGGCCGGTGCCTTCCTTCGAACAGAAAATCGACTTCGGTCCTGCCTGATGGTGAAGGCTGATACGCCACCTCCGTAGTCGTATGTGCATTGGTGAGCGTGATGCTCAATGACGGGTTGCGTGGAAGCTGCTCGCCGTGTTTGCCCCAGTATTTGACAATCGCGATGTTGGATGGACTGCGCCAGATGACCTTGCCAGTGTGTGTTTCGATCCTGTTGCGTTTTTATCTCGGTATCAGTCCACAGTATAGGAAATATCAAAGTCCCGGATCACGGCATCGAGGATCAGGTCTTCGCCGGGAAGATAGCCTTGCTTGAGGTCGTATCCGTACATCTTGCCAAATGACTGCCATTTGGCCGCGGTCAACCCGCCGCGCAGACTCTTGAGCAGGTCAAACATGGTGGCATCCAGTTCGTGTTCGATCATCTTGATCAGGATCTTGCCCTGGGTGCGCGATAGTCCCTTGAGCGGGTCCATGAACTCCGTTTTCAGGTCCTTCTGCAGCTGCCGGATGTGCTTTTTGCGCTGCCGCTTCTTCAGGTCTTTAGTGTCTCGCTCTACCTCGCGAAAGATCTTGATACACTGCACTGCGTAAGGATAGACCTGGTTGGCGTAACGGCGATATTTCAGATAGCGTCGATACTGCGTATCAGAGGTAAAGGATCGCAGGGTCGTCACCGAGACACTGTCCAGATGTGCCAGGATCAGGGTATCACCGTCCTCTACCCGCGCCGTCACGATCTCTCCGTCGATCTTGATCTTCTTGTCGGTCTGAGCCCATACTCCTGTTGCCAGCATGCCGCAAATGACCAGTACGATGCCTTGTTTCTTCATCATGTTATCGAATAACGACAACCGCGCACACTTCATTATCGCCATACACAAGCTAGCTGAAAAACGTTTAGGAACCAATTTTGTTCCTTATCCTTGCGGTAAGTCACACCGGCGCGGGAGTTCATCCCGCGCGCATACATGTATAAATTTTTTATTATATGTAACTTGCGGGTGAATGCACCGAAAGCCGACGAATACCCCCCAGTCTCTGTTGCTCATCCTGTGGATGATCGGTAGCTGTGTTTTGGTGTCCGCCCAGGAGATCCAGGAGACCTTGCCGATCGAAAAACTGGGCCCCGCCGTCAACACTCCATTCGATGAAGCGAGCCCGGTACTCAGTCCGGACGGCTCAACCCTGTATTTCACGCGCAGCGGCTCCCCCGACTTCGAGCGCACCCTGATCAACAACGGCGCTGATTTGCAGCACATCCTCGATGAGCCGCAATACAAGCGCAAGTTGTCGGAGATCTACACCGAGATCTTTACCTGCAATGTTGGCGATCCCTACACCTCTCCCTACAATCAGGATATCTGGATCGCGCGGTCGATCGACGAGCCGTTCGATTATGTCGAGCATCCACCGTTTCCCGTCAACAATGCCTTGCCCAACAGTGTCGTATCCACAGCGCTCGATTCCCAGTCGCTGGTGGTGATCAATCAGTTTTACTCCGACGGGAGCATGTTTGGTGGGTTTTCTTCCATCAACATGGACGACAATGGAGAGTTTGCCTTTCCCGAGCCACTGCACATTTATGATTTCTACAATCTCTCGGAAGATGTCAACCTGGCGTTCAGCAGCAACGGGCATGTACTGATCTTGTCCTTGAACCGGGAAAGCAGCTATGGCAGGAACGACCTGTATGTGAGTTTTCGGGTGATGGACAATCTCTGGAGCACACCGCAGAATATCGGCCCGGACATCAACACCTCCTACCGCGAAACGACGCCGTTTATCTCGAACAACGGCCGCCAGTTGTATTTTGCTTCCGACCGGCCGGGCTCGCTCGGTGGCACGGATATCTGGGTGAGCGAGCGGCTTGACTACACCTGGACCAAATGGTCCGAGCCGAAGCGGTTGCAATCCCCGGTCAACTCGATCTACGATGACAGCCAGGCATTCATTGACTACCAGAATGAATATCTGTACTTTTCGTCGCGCCGGGACGGCAACAGCGATATTTTCCGCATGCCGCTCAAGCCCGAGCCGCGCCTGCAGCAACCGATCATCGTACAGGGCACCATCCTCAACGCCCGCACCGGTCAGCCGATCCGTGCCGAGTTGTTTCATGGTCCGCAGAAGGTGAAGGGCTTTCTGGAGTATCTCCATACCTACACCGGAGCATTTGAGCTGACGCTGACCGAATATGGCGTCTACAAGTTTTTCACCCGGAAGCCAGGCTTCAAGTCCGGTTCTTTGCTGTTTGACACCCGCCTTGCTGAAAAGGCCGACCTCCCGGTGCACAACGTCGTGATCTACCTGGAGCCTGATGAGGTTGATTCCCTGGTCTCTTTTACCCCTGGTGGTGGCGAGCCAGTGACGACAACCGTTGCGACCATCGACGAAATGGAGGTGGGTGACCGGCTGTCGTTTTACAACATCTACTTTGCAAAGTCCCGGCCCGACGTGCTTCCTGCCTCGTATCCTGCCCTGGACGAATTGGCAGCCGCGATGCTGGACAGACCTTCCCTGCGCATCCAGATCGAGGGCCATACCGACAATGTCGGTGTTGAACTCGACCTGATGGAGTTGAGCTGGTTGCGGGCACAGGCTGTGCGCAATTATCTCGTACGCAAGGGTGTTGCCCTGGAGCGCATCGGGGTGATCGGGTATGGGCCTCAGAAGCCGGTCACCGACAACACGACCGAATCAAAGCGGCAAAAGAACCGGCGGGTGGAGATCCGCGTCGTAGACAAGTAGTCAGCCCTGGTGCGCTGTCTCTTTGTAGGCGTGTAAGCATCCCCACGGACCGTCATGCCATGACAATTCGACCCTGGCAAACCCCGCTTCCAGCAGCCACGTCTTCTGATCGGCAAACGCGCTTGGCCGGTCGTACGCGTCATAATGGTCCATCACCCAGTCCCAGTCTTCCTGCGTGCGGCCGTTGCTGAATGAAAAGCGTTTCCAATGCTCGATGACCTGGGAGTGGAATGGCTCGTCGTCTTTGTTGACAAACAAATCAGCGCTGGTCAGCACCCCGTTTGCGCTGATGGCCGGATACAGTGTTTTGAAAAGGGTGCGCTTCTCTTCCGCCGGTACATGGTGAAAGCTGAATCCGGCGATCATCAGGTCATATGCACTGGATTCAGGTGTGAGGTCCTGAAAAAATGCCCGGTGGTATGTCATCCCGGTGGTGCCAAACCGCTGTTTGCAACGTTCGATCATTTCCGACGAAGCATCGACCAGATGATACTGTGCCGTGGGATAGACATGTTTGCACATGGCCGTAACATTGCCATTGCCGCACCCCAGGTCCATGATCCGCTGCGGCCTGAACCCCTTCGGCAAAAACGACAACATCGCCGTGATCAGCTGACGGTAGTGGGGTACCATGTCCTCCATCAGCGAGGTATAGCCATCGGCGATTTCATCGAAGACCTGCCCAATATCCGGTCGCGTCGGTTGCTTCATGCGACTAAAGATCGGGAATCTGCATGTGAGTTGCCGGCGTTAATTCCATTGAGAGTTCGCTAAATTTGGGTGATTATACAGACCTTTCTCGCCGTGAAGTCGAAATATGAGATCGCCAAGGCGCGCGTCAAAAAGAAGAGTGAATTCCACTCACACCTGGTGACGTATCTGGTCACCTGTGGCTTCCTGCTCGCCATCAACCTCATCACTTCTTCTGATTATCTGTGGGCCATCTGGCCTTTTTTGGGGTGGGGCATTGGCGTGGTGTTCCACGGTCTGGACGCCTACGGGGTCATTGGCGATAAAGTGCGTGAGGAGGAAATGATCCAGAAAGAACTGGAAAAGATGGAACACCAGGAGCGGTACGGCAATGACGCTTCTGATGAGCGCCTCGAGTTGCCCGATCTCGAAAAACAACCTCGCTGGGACGAAGAGGACTTCGTTTGATCTATTCCAGACGTCCGCGGAATTGCTCGAACGTCAAGCGGTCGGCCAGGCTGTACTCCAGTATAAACTGGTCGTTGATCTCTTTTTTGTAGTACACGAGGCCGATGTCCTGGGCATAGATCTCCGTCCCCGACCAGGTGGTCTCAGTAAAGCCCTGGGTTTCTGTTTCCAATGTTTCGGTCACTGCCACCCGTACCGCCGGCACCGACCTGCCTTCAAACGGATATTCAAGACGCTCTACCAGGCTCCGTTGCTTGGTAAGAATGACGCGCACGGAATCTTCGGAGGTATCCCAATACTCGATCTGAAACGTGGTGGCGGGTGATTCATCAATCAACCCGAAGGGAAAGGTTCCGCGCTCATTGATCTTCGGCACAATGGTGACCGTGCCGGTATCAATCGCGTACATCAGCTCCAGTGACATCAATTCGGCCTGATCGGACTCAAGGCGTTCGACCGATTCCTGGGTCAGCATTCCAGCGGGATCGTACAGGGCTGACTTTAACATGTTGCCGCGCCAGTCGTGGATCACCCGGTAATGCCAGTATTCCGCCGGAAGCTCCGGATTGGAGACCGGTTGATAGACATAGACTATGCCTTGTCCGCTGAAGGTTTGTTCATTGATGTAGTACGGATAGAGGCGATCCGAGATGTTCTCGCTTTGGCCACACCCTGCCAGAAAGCTGACATGCAACCCCGGCAGCACCAAAAGCACGGCAAAATAGCAGGTTCGGCAGGCTAAACGTGCCAATCTGTCATTGATCCGGTGGTTGGTACGGTATCTGAGAGACTTGTAGGACATCACGTTGTGGTGTGGATGCAAGTGTATCTTTGTAACGAAATTAGGACTACAAGCTGGCATAATGATCGGTGTAATCAAGAAACTGTTCGGCACGAAATACGAACGTGACGTCAAGACATATCTGCCGTTGGTCGAGGAGACCAACATGTACTTTGAAGAATTCCAGTCGCTGAGCCATGACGCCTTGCGCAACAAAACCCATGAACTCAAGGATCGGATTGCTACCCATCTGCAGGGGATCAATGAGGACATTGCAACGGTGAAACAGGAAGCGGAGAAGGAGGAAGACTTTGGTGTCAAGGAAGAACTTTACCGGGAACTGGACGAGTTGATCGAAACCCGGGACAACCATCTTGAGGACGTGCTCAAGGAGCTTCTTCCCGAGGCCTTCGCGGTTGTCAAGGAAACCGCCCGGCGTTTCTCCGAAAATGAGTTCCTGGAGGTCACTACTACCGATCATGATCGTGAGATCGCGGCACACCATGGGTACGTGACCGTTGAAGGCGACCGCGCCTTTTGGAAAAACAGCTGGGTCGCCGCCGGGGGACAGATCGAATGGAACATGATCCACTACGATGTGCAGCTGATCGGTGGAATGGTGCTGCATGACGGGAAGATCGCGGAGATGGCCACCGGAGAAGGAAAAACGCTGGTGGCAACGTTGCCTGCTTACCTCAATGGTCTCTCCGGCCAGGGTGTCCACATCATTACCGTCAATGATTATCTGGCCCGGCGCGACAGCGAATGGATCGGCCCGATCCTGGAATTCCTGTTCCTGACGGTTGATTGCATCGACAAGCACAAGCCCCACTCAGAAGCACGCAAAAGGGCCTACGCCTGTGATGTGACGTATGGTACCAACTCAGAGTTTGGTTTTGACTATCTGCGTGACAATATGGTCCGCTCGCCCGAGGAAATGGTGCAGCGGAAACACCATTTTGCCATGGTCGATGAGGTCGACTCGGTGCTGATCGATGACGCCCGGACGCCGCTCATCATCTCCGGCCCGGTGCCCGAGGGCACTGAAGAGCAGGAATACAACGAACTCAAGCACTACGTCGAGAAACTGGTAGCCGAGCAACGCAAACTCGCCACCCGCTATCTGGCCGATGCCAAATCCCTGTTTAAGGAAGGTCAGACCGGGCACGATGAGGGGGAGGCGGGGATGAACCTGCTGCGTGCCTTTCGCGCATTGCCCAAGTATCGCCCCCTGATCAAGTATCTGAGCGAAGATGGGGTCAAGGTCGCCTTGCAAAAGACGGAAAACTACTACATGCAGGAGCAGTCAAAGAACATGCACCTGGTCGACGAACCCCTGCTGTTTACGATCGATGAGAAAAACCGCCAGGTGGATCTCACCGAACGCGGTACCGATTTTCTGTCCAAGCTGCATGCTGCCGACAGTCACTTTTTTGTCATGCCTGACATCACCGAACAAATGCAGGTGATCGAGGAGGACGAGGAGATGACCGAGAGCGAGCGGCAGGAAGCCAAGGAAAACCTGGCCCAGGATTATGCCGTCAAATCGCGGCGTCTGCACGCCATTTCCCAGCTGCTGAAGGCCTACACGTTGTTTGACCGGGATGATGAGTACGTGGTGATCGAAGGACAGGTCAAGATCGTGGACGAACAAACCGGCCGGATGATGGAAGGGCGGCGCTATTCGGATGGTTTGCACCAGGCACTCGAAGCCAAGGAGAATGTCAAGGTCGGCGATATCACCCAGACATACGCAACGGTGACCCTGCAAAACTACTTCCGGATGTATCACAAGTTGTCCGGGATGACCGGTACAGCTGAAACGGAGGCCAATGAATTTTGGGAGATCTACAAACTTGATGTCGTGGTCATCCCGACCAACCGGCCGATTGTCCGTGACGACCGCGAAGATCTCGTCTACAAGACCGCGCGGGAAAAATATAATGCCGTCATCGATGAAATCGAGGCTCTGACCAATGCCAAACGTCCGGTTCTGGTCGGTACGACTTCCGTTGAGATCTCCGAAAAGCTGAGCCGCATGCTCGGCTTGCGCAATATCAAACACAACGTCCTCAACGCCAAGCAGCACCAGCGGGAGGCTGAGATCGTGGCCGAGGCCGGCCTGCCGGCAGCGGTGACGATCGCCACCAATATGGCGGGACGGGGTACCGACATCAAACTCGGGCCCGGGGTCAAGGAGGCCGGCGGACTGGCCATCATTGGTACCGAGCGTCATGACTCGCGTCGTGTCGACCGGCAGCTGCGCGGACGGGCGGGCCGGCAGGGTGATCCCGGTTCTTCGCAATTTTTCGTCTCGCTTGAGGACAACCTCATGCGCCTCTTCCACTCCGAGCGGATCGCCAAGATCATGGACCGGATGGGCCACAAGGAGGGAGAAGTGATCCAGCATTCGATGGTCACCAAATCGATCGAACGTGCCCAGAAGAAAGTGGAGGAAAACAACTTCGGAATCCGCAAACGGCTCCTGGAATATGACGATGTCATGAACATTCAGCGCGAGGCGATCTACAAGCGTCGCCGGCACGCACTGGAGGGAGAACGTCTGTCGGTGGACTTGCACGGGATGTTCAATGCCCTGACCGAAACGATCGTCGCGGACTACAAGAACATTGGAGACTACCAGGGATTCCAGCAGGAGAGCTTGCGCGTCCTGGGGATCGACCCGGTCATCGAGGCGGCAGATTTTCAGGAAGCCCCCGTCGAAGACCTGGTGAACCGCTATCAGGAACAGGTTTTCAACTCGTACCGGGCCAAGTCAGACAGGATCCGCGATCTCTTGCTTCCGGTGATCAAGTCGGTCTATGAGAATGAAGGCCACCGCTACAAGCGCATTGCCGTGCCGTATACGGATGGCCGGAAAAATCCATTGCCGATTGCCGTTGAGCTCGAAACAGCGGTCAATTCTGATGGTAAGTCCATCATGCCAGAGATCGAAAAAGCCGTCTCTCTCACACTGATCGACAACAACTGGAAGGAGCACCTGCGGCATATGGACGAGCTCAAGGAGAGTGTGCAATCAGCATCGTTTGAACAGAAGGATCCGCTGGTCATCTACAAGATGGAAGCATACGGCTTGTTCGAGGAGTTCATCTACAAGGTCAATGAAGAGGTCTGTTCCTATCTGATCAAGAGTAAGCTCCTGATCGCCGGACAGGAGGATGTACAGGAGGCGCGTGCGCAGCGGACCGATCTGAGTAAGGTGCGCACGAACCGCACCGAAGAAGCGGCACGGCGCGCGGCGGCGTCAGCCGGTCGCGGAAGGCAAAAAGTAGAGACCTTCAAACGCTCGGAAAAGAAGGTGGGCCGCAATGACCCCTGCCCCTGCGGGAGCGGGAAGAAATACAAACACTGCCACGGAAGAGCCTAGTTTTGCTACTGCCGATTGGAGCAGGTCCTTGTATCTTAGCTGCTGCCTTTCAGCGCATCTCTCCCTGTGGCTTGATCCGGGGTACGAATCAGCGGTGCTGATGCGTTGAAGGTGCGAAGCGGACAGGGCTTCCGCTTTTTGATCGTCATTTAACCGATAGCGAATCATGTTGAGGCTGTTTGTTGTCCTATTGCTGATAACGGGTGCCGGTGATCTGCGTGCTCAGTCCATCAATGAGGACCCGCTCATTACACGGATGATGCAGGACTTCATTCGCTTCAACCGCGCGCATCAGACGGTACGCGGCTGGCGGGTACAGGTGCTGGTCACCACGGACCGCCGCCAGATGGAAGGCACCCGCGCGCGGTTCGAACGGCTTTATCCCGAATACAAGTTGACCTTCGCTCACGAAAACCCTTTCTACCATCTCAAGACGGGTGCGTTTCAAACCCGCGAACGCGCACGTCCGTTCCTGCGGGCACTCCGCAAGGACTTTCCGAGTGCCTTTCTGGTTGCGGATGAGGTCGAAGTCTCGGAAATACTCACATACCAATAACCCGTCATGCGACCCACCAAATCCAAACACGACTGGATCGCGCTTGCTCTGTTCGTCAGCCTGGTGATTGTAGGGTGGCTGATGATCTATGCTGCCGGTTACAACCAGCAGCCGGACGCCCGGTTGCTAAGCCTGTCGGCCCCTGCCGGCAAGCAGTTGTTGTTTATTGGCGTTGCGGCAGTCCTGTTTGTGTTGGTCAATATTGTTGATACCAAGTTTTGGCGCACGTTTGCATATCCGCTGTATGTGCTGTCACTGGTCATGCTGGTGCTGGTGTTATTGCTGGGTCATACCGTCAAGGGTTCAACTTCGTGGTTTGCCATTGGCGCCTTCTCTTTTCAACCGGCGGAGTTTGCCAAGTTTTCGACATGCCTGGCACTTGCCGGGTTTCTGAGTTATTACCGCACCGACCTGAAACGGCTCCGGTATCAACTCGGGGCACTGGGCCTGATGGGCCTGCCGGCAATGCTCATCATGGTTCAGCCTGATGCGGGATCCGCGTTGGTCTTCTCTTCTTTCCTGCTGCTGTTGTACCGCGAGGGCATGCCGACTGTCCTCTACATTGCCGGAGCGTGCCTGATCGCCCTGGTGATCAGCGCCTTGCTCTTTCCAATTTTACACCTGGTTGCAGTGATCCTGCTGCTCGCTGCAGCATTGTTGTCACTGCAGCTCAAAGATCAGTTGCTGTGGGGTTTTGGATTGGTTGGTCTGGCCATTGCCGAAGTGGTTTTCCTTCCTGCGCCGATGCCGTGGCCGGTTCTGCTTTTCAATGGTTTGTTGCTGGTTATTGCAGTAGCACGGCGGATAATGGCACGCTATCCGCGTCATGTTGTCGTTGCCATTCCGGCAGTCGTGATCGGTATCGGCCTGGTGTTTTTGGTACATCATGCCTTCACCAGGATCCTCGAGCCCCACCAGCAAGACCGGATCAACGTATGGCTGCATCCGGAACAATGCGATCCGCAGGGGTCGTTGTACAATGTCCTGCAATCAAAGATTGCGATTGGTTCTGGCGGGGTCATGGGCAAAGGCTTTCTCAAGGGCACCATGACCAACCTGAACTATGTCCCGGAACAAACGACCGATTTTATCTTCAGTACCATCGGCGAAGAGCAAGGGTTTGTCGGAAGCGCCGGGGTTATCATTCTCTATACGTTTCTGTTGCTCCGGATTGTCAGCATGGCAGAGCGCATGCGTTCGGCTTTCTCGCGACACTATGCATATGGGTTGCTGGGGATCCTGTTCTTCCATTTCTTCATCAACATCGGTATGACCATGGGCATCGTCCCGATCATCGGCATTCCATTGCCGTTTGTCAGCTACGGCGGGTCTTCGCTGATCGTCTTTTCGCTCATGTTTGGTGTGTTGTTTAAAATGGATCGCGAACGATACGGTTTGTGACCGCCTCCTCCCCTATGTCCGACGCGTTTCAACTTGAGCATACTGATTCCGGAAGTTCGGCCCGAGCCGGGGTGCTGACGACAGCACATGGTCAGATCCAGACCCCGATCTTCATGCCTGTCGGCACTGCCGCAACCGTGAAGGGCGTGCCTGCGGACATTCTGCGCGACCCCATCGGTGCACAAATCATCCTTTCCAATACCTATCATCTGATGCTGCGCCCCGGTGAGGACATTATCGCTGCTGCCGGGGGCATTCATGCGTTCATGCAATGGGATCGGCCGGTCCTGACCGACAGCGGTGGCTATCAGGTCTATTCCCTGAGCAAAATGCGCAAGATCACCGAGGACGGCGTTTCATTCCAATCACACATCGACGGCGCCTCGTATCGGTTGCGTCCGGAAGATGCCATCCGAGTTCAGCAAGACATCGGTGCCGATATCATCATGGCCTTCGATGAGTGCACGCCCTATCCCTGTGATCGCGCGTACGCCGAGAAGTCCATGCGACTCACGCACCAGTGGCTCGACCGGTGTTGTGCCTGGTTTGCTGACCATGGGCCGCGGCATGGCTATGAGCAGATCCTGTCCCCGATCGTGCAAGGGAGCACCTTTGCAGACTTGCGCACTGTTTCGGCAGAGTACATTGCCGGCAAGGAGATGCCGATCAATGCCATCGGCGGGCTTTCGGTGGGAGAGCCGCACGATGAAATGTATGCGATGACGGATGTGGTCTGCCGGATCCTGCCGGCTGACCGGCCGCGCTATCTGATGGGCGTTGGTACGCCTGAAAACCTGCTGGAGTGCATTGCCCTCAGTGTCGATATGTTTGATTGTGTGCTGCCTTCGCGTAATGCGCGACACGGCCTGCTCTATACGAGGAGCGGCGTGATCAATATCAAGAACGAGAAATGGAAGCGTGATTTCAGTCCGCTTGACCCCGACAGCCCGGGATGGGGGGGCATCTATTCCAGGGCTTATGTGCGTCACCTGGTGTTGTCAGGAGAAATGCTGGGTGGTATGATCTGCAGTGTCCACAATCTGGCGTTTTACCTGGAGTTGGTCCGTGAAGCCCGCCACCATATCTTGCAGAACACGTTCTCTGCATGGAAGCGCGACGTGTCAAAATCGCTTTCGGTACGTTTGTAAGGAGAGAGATTCAAAACCTCTGCATCGTTGCTTTCGATTCTCGACAAATACATTATCAAGAAGTTTTTCGTCAGCTTCTTCTTCTCCGCGTTCATGTTTACCATGATCGCCCTGGTCATTGACTTCAGCGACAAGCTG
>JAWWBX010000082.1:0-15311 GCA_033720735.1 Saprospiraceae bacterium | reverse complement strand
TTGGCTGCGCTGGACAAGGCGTCGTTGACACGCCTCACGATCTTGCATACCAACGATGTACACAGCCGGATCGAACCGTTCCCGATGGACGGGTCGCGGCGACAAGGGCTGGGTGGTGCGGCACGGCGGGCGGCATTGATCGAGCGCATTCGCCGTGACGAAGAGCACGTGCTGCTGTTCGATGCCGGAGATATCTTCCAGGGGACACCGTATTTCAACTATTTCGGTGGCGAGCTTGAGTTCAAGCTGATGTCAGCGATGCAGTATGATGCGGCGACGATCGGCAACCACGACTTTGATGCCGGGGTAGACGGACTGGCGAGGCAGATGCCGCACGCCTCCTTCGATATGGTCATCAGCAACTACGACATGTCTGACACGCCGATGTCAGGCAAGACGCATCCGTACCGGATCTACCGGCGCGGGGGTGTTCGGATCGGTGTGCTGGGGGTCGGCATTGAATTGCGGGGGCTCGTTCCTGAGGCACTCTACGGGGCAACGCGTTATCTCGACCCCGTGCAAGCCGCGCAAACCACGGCGGGGATCCTGCGGCATGATGAAAAATGTGATTATGTGATCTGTCTTTCCCACCTGGGCTACCGTTATCGCGGCGACAAGATTTCCGATGTGGCTCTTGCCGGGCAGACCCGGGACATTGACCTGATCATCGGCGGGCACACGCACACGTTCCTTGACGCGCCAGAAGTGGTCGCCAACCGCGACGGTAAACCCATTTACATCAATCAGGCCGGCTGGGGCGGCATGCGGCTCGGCCGGCTCGACATCACCTTTGAGCGCAACCGGAAAGAGCATTGCACTACATGCGAAAATCTTTGGATCAAGGCAGACAGCTAGTTGTCCGCTCTCCCGCAAGGCGACGCTGTGTCACACACCTGATTACACATATATAAAAGATATATATGTTTTTTTCTGTTGTTTTTCGGGCTGAAAATCACATGGATTTTCGGAGAAATCCTGCCGGTGGCCAACGAATTTTGACAAAAAATTTACACCTTTGTTATCTCTCGAAGGGATACACTACTTTAGTCTGCTGGAATCTGTGAAAGCTTTAGGAGAACGCTCGTTTTGTTGGGAAATACACTTCTCCAAAGCACCAACCAGTTCGTTTTAAGAGTCTTTTAAAGGGCGTTTTTCATGTTGAAAGACTACATCAGCGTGTGGGATAACTGTCTCCGGACGATTAAGGATCACGTCCCACCCCAGAGCTACAAAACGTGGTTTGAACCCATCAAACCCGTCAAACTCGAGAACAACGTACTAACCATTCAGGTCCCTAACAAATTCTTTTATGAATGGCTCGAACAGCACTATGTGGCCGTTCTGAAAAAATCGATCAGGGAGGAATTGGGTGAAAAGGGAGGACTTGAATACCAGATCCGTCTTGATGGACAGGATCCGCGGGTCAGTCGCGGCACCAATGGGATCCACCGCCAGGCGGTCGAGGACAAGGATGCCACCGTACCGGGTGTGATGGACAAGGAGATCACCAACCCGTTTGTCATCCCGGGCATCAAGAAACCTGGCTTCGACAGTCAGCTCAACAAGAACTATCTGTTCTCCAACTATATCGAAGGCGATTGCAACCGGCTGGCGCGCTCCGCGGGAGAGGCCGTTGCCAAAAATCCTGGCAAGACGGCGTTCAATCCGCTGTTCATTTACGGATCAGTCGGCCTTGGGAAAACCCACCTTGCCCAGGCGATCGGCAATGCCATCGACCAAACGGAGAGTGGTGAGGCGATCCTGTACATCACAACTGAGAAATTCACGAATCAGATCATCCAGGCGATCAAGACCAACTCGGTTACGGACTTTGTCAATTTCTACCAACTGGTCGACGTTCTGATTGTTGATGACATCCAGTTCCTGGCCAACCGTCAAAAGACGCAGGAGATCTTCTTCCACATCTTCAATCAACTGCACCAGCAAGGAAAGCAGATCATTCTCACCTCGGATTGCCCGCCCAAGGACCTGCCGGGTATGGAAGAGCGCCTGATCTCCCGATTCAAGTGGGGTCTCTCTGCCGACCTGCAGGCGCCGGATTTTGAAACGCGGATCGCTATCCTTGAATCTAAATTGCAAACCGCCGGCCTGGAAGTGCCGCGCAGTGTGGTGGAATACATCTGCTACAATATCCAGAACAACATCCGTGAGCTGGAGGGTGTGGCGGCCAGCATGATCGCCCATACTTCGCTGACCAACCGTGAAGTCGATATTGACCTGGCCACCGAGGTCATCGAGAGCTTTGTCGTCAACGCATCGCAGGAGATCACGATCGACAAGATCAAGAAGGAAGTGTCCGATTTCTTCAAGGTACCGATCGAACGCCTGAAGTCGAAAACACGCAAGCGGAATGTGGTCATGTCACGGCAGATCGCCATGTACCTGTCGAAGGTGATGACCAACGAGTCCCTCAAGACCATTGGCGATGCGTTTGGCGGGCGCGACCACAGCACGGTCATCTACTCGTGCCGTGCAGTACGGGACCTGATGGATACCGATCCGGAATACCGCAATGCCATTGCCAACCTGGAGAAGCAGATCAACATGAGTATGGCGCCGGCGTAACTCAACCCGGCAGCCAGATCAGTCTGGTGACTGACCAATTGTCGCCAAAGGGAGTGATTACAACGACGTAGGCGCCTGCAACCAAACCGCACACGTTGAAGGAGACACTTCCGGGGTCCCCGGCATACCCTTCGGCAACCCGCAGAAGTTTTCCCGCTGTATCATAGAGCATGCAACGGAGAGAGCCGGGTGTGGAGTCCTCTTTCCCAATGTAGAGCTGGCATCCGTCCAGTCGCAAGGCAACCGCTAACGCGTTCGCCGGAGTGGCCTGCACTGACGTGGTGGCACAAGGTGGCGCATCGCAGAACGCGCGCTCGGCCAGTGTCGGATCCAGCACATAGGGATTCTCCCTGCCATCCTGGTAGGCGGCAATCGCATTGCTGCGGGCGAGTTCGGCGGTATCCACGGGATCGGCCGCATGCCATTGCAGGAAGGTGGCGCGCTGCAATGAAAACCATTGCGGATCTGCCGCATCTGCATCGGCCTGATACATCGTGTAGAAGTAAAACGCGGCTCTGGCAATATCACCCTTGACGGTCTCTCTGGGCTCAAAGAGGGTTTTGGTCGCTTCGGAGAAAGCGTCTGCGTTGCTACCCGGGATGGACGTTTGCACCTGATCGCGATAGAACCACATGGTCGTGACCTGGTCCGGGATGTCTGCAAAGGGGTTGCTACCCCGCGCACTGTTGACCGCAACCCGCGAGGGGAACAAGTGGTGCATATCGCTATGCCCTTGTGTGCCTGCGCCCGCACCCTTGGCCTGGGGCCAGCTGTGTTCGAGGTTGATCCCGTTGCCATCCAGGAAAACCGCCTGTGATGGATCCTGACCTGCCGGCACATGGACAGCAAATCCGGTGTAGATGCCGTGCACACTGTCCTGTTGCAGGTCGATCTTGCCGTAAAGGGTATCCTTGGCCTGGGACAGCGAAAGAACACTCGCAGGCTTGTACGTGGCGACCAGTGCCTCGAGCAGGGCCTGGTCTGTCAAACCAGGGAAGATCTCCTGTCCCGCCAGACCAGTAGTCGTGAAAGTCGCGATCAGGAAATGGAGAATCCGCGGCCCGTATCTGCGCATGCGCGCAAAGTATTCATTTTTTTCCGGCTGCGAATGATTGCTCAACCTTAGCGGTTGTGCGGATACTCATTGACCCAGTTGAAGCCCCGGCTCACTAACTCGAAGTTGGTAAGATCAAATTGTCTGAAGGCAACGAAAAGCGTGTCGGCTTGCCACACGCCACGCAGCGTGAGTCGATCCTTCGTTGGTCTGGCATAATCCAATTGATACCTCGTCGCCGTATCCTGATAGGTATTGAGGCGTAGGGTGTGGGCGGTTGTATCAATAACCGATTGATAGGTATTGCGGGTATCATCCATCCGGTACACGTAGATGACCCCATCGCGGTCGGCTACCATGCGCCGCCACCGCACCTGGTCATCGAGCAGGGCAGGAATCGTATCGCCATTCCGCACGAACATTTCTACCTCCCAGATCCCGTACAAGGCCGATCGTTGGTAGCCCGGGCCATACTGTTGCCTCGCTTCCAGACTCCCCTTGAGTGCATAGACCAGGTAGGCTGCCAACACCACGTGTTTGAGCCAAAAGAGGACCTTGTTGATGCGCTGATCCCGGAAATGTGGTACAAATACCTGTGCCGGGACAGATTTCCGCATGACCACTCCATTCCATAAACGTTGTATATCAGGCGCCAGCAGGAACAGCGTCGTCAGTGTGAGCTGAACCGAGTAAAGCTTCACCGGGACGTCAAAACAGAAGTTGACGGCGACAATATTGATGACAACCCCCAGCAGGATCAGTGCGCCCAGCAGGGTGGTGCGTCTCCAGAACAACAAGAACCCGCCCAATACTTCCAGCCCGCCGGCAAAGATCGAGTAGGCCTCCGAATAGCCCATGTAGGTCCATGCCAACCCCATCGGTGACGAATCGCCGTGCGGCTGCAGCAATCTGTTCAGCGACGGGAACTGCATTTGCATCCAGAACACTTTTGCAAAGCCGTATCCGAGCATGGTCAGCCCCAGCACATAGCGCAAAAAGACGCGCAACCACTCGTGAAGCCGGCGGTAGTGCGGGCGTCGGCTGTCCGCCATGCTCCATACGACAGTACCGATGAGCGAGAGGATCCCAAACAGAAAGAACAAAGTGTAGTCGTAGGTGCGGTCACCACTGCCGTTGAACTGGATGGGGAAATCTCGCTGAATGTCCAGGATGTTGCGTGCGGTCCACACGACCGGTTTGGCAAGCGCATTATTGTACGCATTGCCCAACCCTGCCACGCTAAACACCCAGCCAAGGTTGGACAACACAAAGAACAACCCGAAAAACCGAAACAGGACACGCGTGACGGGTGACCAGGCGACAGCAGATACGTGATGAGAGATCACCAGGGTTGGCAGTTGTCCCTCAAAATTACTCAATCGGTCCTATTTGCCGGATTGTCGGTGTCCGTAACATATGGTAGAAATATTTAATGTCATCGTATATCTACGATATACTCAGATGCCACAAATTGCATTGGCCTGCATAAATGGAATCGTCGCCATGCAGACGACACAGACAGGTCATGCGCAGGTTTAGGATAATTTGTCAATCTTAGATACAATAGCGCAAACCTGCCTTCCATGCACATCGCGATCATCGGCAATGGTATCACGGGTATTACCGCAGCGCGGTTCATCAGGAAGCTGAGCGATCACCAGATTACCGTCATCTCGGCCGAGACCGATCACTTTTTCTCTCGCACGGCATTAATGTACATCTACATGGGACACATGCGGTTTGTCGACACCAAACCGTACGAGGACTGGTTTTGGGAAAAGAACCGTATCGCTCTCAGACGGGCGTATGTGGAACGCATCGAACCGGATGCATATACCCTCCATTTCGCAGGTGGCGAAACGATGCGCTACGACAAATTGCTCATCGCCAGTGGCTCTCGTCCCAACAAATTTGGGTGGCCGGGACAGGATCTGGAGCGGGTGCAGGGGCTGTACAGCTACCCAGATCTTGAGTCCATGGAACGGCACAGTAACGGTCTCCAGCGGGCCGTCATCGTGGGCGGTGGCTTGATCGGCATAGAGATGGCTGAAATGTTCCATTCGCGGCACATCCCGGTCACGTTTTTGGTACGTGAAGCCAGCTTTTGGGATATGGTACTGCCGAAGGAAGAATCGGCAATGGTGAATCGTGAGATTATCGCACACGGTATTGATCTGCGTCTGGACACTGAGCTGGCGGAAATCGTGGATGACGGGAGCGGGAAGGCCTGCGCCGTGATCACAAAAGGGGGCGAGCGAATCGACTGTGGCTTTGTGGGACTTACCGCTGGAGTGCATCCCAATATCGGGTTTCTCGAGGGTTCCGGGATCGAGACCAATAAAGGCATTCTGGTGGACAGGCATTTGCGTACCAACCTTCCCGATATCTATGCCGCAGGGGATTGTGCCGAACATCGCGACCCCCGCGAGGGCCGGCGTGCGATCGAAGCGGTCTGGTATGCCGGGCGCATGTCCGGTGAGACCGTGGCCCACGTGATCTGTGGCAACGATGTCTCCTATGACCCGGGCATCTGGTTCAATTCGGCCAAGTTCTTTGACATCGAGTACCAGGTCTATGGTACCGTGCCCAGTGACGCCGCGCCGTCCCAATCACAACTTTACTGGGAACACAAGGATGGTCGGAAGAGTGTGAGACTCGTCTATGACCGGGACAGCGGATCCGTGATGGGCTTCAATCTGATGGGGATCCGTTACCGGCACGAAGTCTGTGACCGCTGGCTGCAGGAAGGCACGCATATCGAAAAGGTGTTGGCCGACCTGGGGGTGGCCAACTTTGACCCGGAGTGCTATCGGGAATACGAGCAGGACATTGTCGCTCAGTACAACCAGCAAAGCGGTGCGCAAGTCCGGTTGCGATCGCGTCGCGGGTTGTCAGCGGCGCTGCGCTTTTTGCGGTCACGACAATCAGCCAACGCATGAAAGGGACTGGCATGATCCAGAAAGCAGGCATCGGACTGGTGTGCATCGGTCTGGCGGTGTTTGTGTGTTTGCCTTTTCTGGGTCGATACGCTCTCGATGCGGACCACGCAATGCGCCAATTTGACAACACGGATCATCGTGTGGTGCTGCAGGAGGCCTTCGCTGATCTCGACGGTGAGACATTCTCAGATCCGTTTTCTTTTGTCAGCGCATATCGCCACGCGGTGGCGCAGGCGCAGGAAGAGATCCTGCAACGGGTCACGGGGAGAGGCATGTCTCCTTCCGACGAAGGATACTGGTCAGCGGTCCTGCAGGATTGGGAGGTAGATCAAAGTGTGTTTCCCGTGGCCCGGGAGGCGATCCATGGCGTGCAAGTGGCACGGTCCCTGGCGTTCTTGCTGGTGTTTGGGCTGATCGTGATCGGGGCGTTGCTGAACATCCTTCCCAAGTTTCGTGGTCTGCCGGGCATCCGGAACAACGGCATTTATCACAGCGCGATGCACAACCGCGGCTGGCTGGGGGTGGCAACCGGCGTGTTCCTGATCGGTTTCTACATCCTGATCTATTTCTATCCGGAATATATCGTGGCCTGGGTGTGGCTGGTCGATCCGGTCAGTGTCGCCTTGAGCGGCAATCCGGCGGGTCAATGGTTCTTTTATGGATTCGTTTACACACTCGTGATCCTGGTCATGGGCATACGCATGTTCGCTAAATACCGCCACAACCGCTATCAGCTGATCCGCACGTCATCCGTGATGTTTTTCCAACTGGCCTTTGCCTTTCTCATTCCGGAGATCCTGGTCTCACTCAACCAGCCTTACTATGACTTCAAGAATATCTGGCCGCTTGACTACGATTTCTTTTTTGAATGGCATCTCGGTCAGTTGATAGAAAGTGGCCGATTGGGGCTGTTCATGCTGGTGTGGGGGATTGCGCTCATTGTCATCGCTGTGCCGGTGATCACTTATTTCTACGGCAAGCGCTGGTACTGCTCATGGGTGTGCGGCTGTGGTGGCCTGGCCGAAACGCTGGGAGACCCCTATCGCCATTTGTCGGACAAGAGCCTGGGGGCCTGGAAGCTGGAGCGCTGGCTGGTCCATGGGGTCCTGGTCTTTGCTGTGGTGATGACGGGGATGGTGCTTTACACCTATTTTTCTGGCAACGCCCGCGTATTGTTTCTCGACAGTTTTCAGGTGCGGTCATGGTATGGATTTGCCATTGGATCGATCTTCGCCGGGGTGGTGGGTACCGGGTTTTATCCCTGGTTTGGCAACCGAGTGTGGTGCCGCTTTGGCTGTCCGTTGGCTGCTTATCTGGGGCTGGTGCAGCGCTTCAAGAGCAGGTTCCGGATCACGACGAATGGCGGGCAATGCATTTCTTGCGGTAACTGCTCGACGTATTGCGAAATGGGGATCGATGTACGCGCCTATGCGCAGCGTGGACAGGATATCGTACGTGCATCATGTGTTGGTTGTGGAATCTGTGCCGCTGTCTGTCCCCGGGGTGTACTGCGCCTGGAAAATAGCGGGCTGGATGTCAGCGAGCGGGCCAGTGAAACCCGGACCGTGATGATCACCGAAGACCAGGTGCGGATGCTCGATTGAATCGCCCGGTCCGCCGTGCCTACGCACGATCACAACGTATAGAGGGTGGTTTCCTCGGTCTTGCCGCGAAGTGGTATGGTACCCAGTTGCCTGGGTGTAAACAAAACCGTGCGCACCTTGAGTGCTGCCCACAGGTTTTCAGAGAACAACAGATCGACACCGAGGGTATTACACATGCCCTGGATGCGGGATGCGGTATTCAGCACATCACCGGAATAGGTTACATCGCGTTTGATCACCCCGATCTCTCCGGCGATCACGGTGCCGGTATGCAGGCCAGCCTTGAATGACGGATTGACGCCGAACTTCTGCAAGTAATCATCAGCCTTCTTGTCGAGTACCGCCTGTATTTCCTTGAAGCAACGCAAACAGTTGGCGTGTTGCGTACCGTGTCGCATGGTCCAGCTGATCACCACCTCGTCGCCAATATATTGATAGATCTCACCGCGTGAGTTGAGGATCGATTGTGTGATGTCCTCCAATATCTCCTTCAGGAAGGTGAAGTACATCTCCGGAGACAATTGCTCGGCAATGGCCGTCGAGTTGCGCAGGTCAAGGAACATAAAGATCCGTTCCTCTTGCTTTGGTTTGAAATACTGCCCGGTCAGGAGTTTCTTGAGTACACCTGGTCCGTACTTGTCATTCACCAGCAGACCGATCACGGTCAGGATTGTTACGATCATCCAGATGATGTAATCACTGAACATCTCGATGCTGAACATAAATTCAGATAAACTGCTGAGCCCGAAGTTTCGACCCATTTCAGTCTGCTTGACAATGAAGAATGCGATGATCGCGATCACCAGATAGACGATCGAGTAGATCACCAGCATGAGTGCGATTGCACGTCCGTAGGCCAGCTTGCGGATCCATTGTTCGAAAAAAATGACGACGGTCGATCCGCCGATCAATCCGGCGATACAGCCGACGACGGCGGTGATGAGGATGAATACTCCGAGATCGAAGGCAGGAGGGATGCAGTCGGATTCATACATCACGGTCCACTGGTGCACTCCCATCGAGGCGGAAACGACCGTCCAGATGGCGGTGATCCAAAGAATCTTGTTGATTTGCATGCGCCACCAGACGCGATTGACGTGTTTCATTTCAAGGAAATAAATGGATGATTTACACGCTCATGGCGATCGATTCTGGTCGAGGCAAAGGGTGATGCTACGGGACGAGATCAGCGCAGGGGTCGGCTTCCCGCTCGATACCCAATGCCTCCCGTACCTCATCAGCAAGGGCATGGTATTCCTCTGCCTTCCTTGTCTTCCCCATCCGTTCGTTGGCGCAGGCGGCCAGCCGGTAGGAGGCCAGCAGATTCCGGCCCGGTTTCCGGTTGATATTGACTTCAATGCCCTTTTCCGCATAATCCAGCGCCCGCTTGTACTCCTCGGTTTTCATGCAGATGGTGGCAGCGCCATTGTATGAGATGGACAGGTAGGGATGGTCGGGGGGCAAGGTGGCTTCGTCAATCTCAATCGTCTTTTCGGCGTACTCCAGTGCCGTTTCAAAGTCCCCCATGCCGGAGTACACCCGCGAAATATTGTTGTATGCCGTAGCGAAATCAGGATGGTTTGGCTCCACGCGTTGCTTCAGGTTGTCCAGGCCTTTCATGGCATAGGTAATTGCTTCTTCGTAACGGCCGAGCGACTGATAGATCGTTGTGGCGCTGCTGTAGACACTGGCGAGTCGCGGATGTTCAGGTTTGTATGCAGATTCGAAGATTCGGATGCCTTCCAGCGTATGGGTCAATGCGGTGTCCAGGTAGCTCTGGTCTCCCTTGGCTCTTGCCATGGTGCGATGGGCAACGGCCACATTGATATGGCTCATGGCGATCATTGGATGCCCCGCCTCCAGCATTTCCTTGCGCAGTTGCAACGCCCTTTCGTGGTATTGCAAACCGGTTTCGAAGTCGCCATTCCGCAGATACATGGTGCCGAGGTTGGAGTAAGTCCGCGAAAGGGTAGGGTCGTTTGGTTCAAGGACCATGTTTTCGATATCAAGGGCTTTGTGCAAGTAGTGAAGGGCTGAGTCATATCTGCCCAACCCACCCTGCAATACAGCCATCTGGTTGAACGCGTTGCCCAGCTTGGACTCCTTCAGATCCTCGATCTTGCTCCGGATCCGGATGACTTCGCGCTGGTGGGTCATCGCTTCCTCCAGCTTCTTGAGTTTGCCGTAGGCCACGCTCAGGGAGGCATGTGCCTCGGCGAGATCCGGATGATCCCCCGCAAGTACCTCCTGCGCCAACGTCAGGGACTGCTGTGCGTGATCCAATCCCTTTTCATAGTCACCCAATGCCACGTGAATGCCGCTGAGTCTGTCGTGGGTGATGGACAAACCGTGTGCGCTCTCAGGCAGCTCTTTGGTTTGGATTTCCAGGGCTGTGTTCATACGGGCCAAAGCGGTATCGTGCCGTGCCATGTCATTGTAAAGATCGGTGACATCTACCAGCAGATTGACCAATTCGCTGCCGCGCAACCCTTTCTTCTGAATGGCAATGGCTTTTTCGAGTGCTTCGGCGGCCTTGCGATATTCAAAGCGCAAAGCGTAGGCTTTCGACTTGAGTTTGTATCCGTCAACGACACCCTGTAATTCCTGCTGCGCCTTGCCACTGATGCGTTCGGCCACATCGAGTGCGACAAACGCGTCGGCAGCAGCCTGATCCAGTTGGGCGTCGTCAAGGACGGCAATAGCCTTCTCGATATCGCCGCTCCTGAAGTGCTCGTATGCTTCGATGTACAGGTCAGAAGCAAAATCAAGGTTGACATAGGCGAGCTCCTGCGCCATGGGCACGAGCTGTTTTTTCACTTCCGCAAGCTGACTTTCCAACAGCTCGATGGCCTCGTACTGGTCCTTGAGCTCCTGACCGAACTCTTCCTGCAAATCAGCGATCAAAGCATCCTTCTCGGCGCTTTCGGACTTCAGTTGTTCGATCCGCCGGTTGTGGCTGGCATTCAGTGATTCCAGGCTGATCTGATAGATCTCGGTCTGGCTCTTGAGCAGCTGGCCTTTGCTGGCCATATAGATGCGCAGCGGGGTTTTTCTGCCGATCACCACATCATCGAGGTCGCGCTTGTTGACGACCTCGAGGTCATTCTTGTCAATGTCGATACTTACTGAAGTGCCGCCGTCGAGTCCAACAAACTCCAGGGTGAACGACCCCTCATTGTCGGTAACGGATGGTGCCGTGAAGGCCGCCATCACCTGGGCATTGTCCACATACCGGATCTCGCCGGTCGAGTACTTGCTGTTGTGCAAGCTGACGCGACCCTGTAGCGTGACCTGCTGTGCGGTGGTTGACATACCAAACATCACCAGCAGGAGGAGTAAGAGATTACGAGGTGTCATTGCTGATTGCTTTACCCTGAGCCGCCACGCAAGTAGGAGCTACGGCGTTCAAAATACCAACTTTCCCGGGCCCTGGTGAGTTCCCTCGACGAAGCGATGCAATTATTCTTCCGGTTTGAGCAGCAGCTGCAATTCGCGATCGGTTTGTGCCGGGATATTCGATTGTTGCCAGAGCTGATAGCCTTCCTTGAATGCCCGGACTGTGTGAAACTGTGTTTGCATTTCAGCGGGGATCTGGAGTTCGAACCACCCGTTCCGGTCCGTGTATGCCTCCACATTGCGGATGCTCACGCGCACGCTGTCGAGCAGGCGACCACTCTCGGCGTCCTTGACGATCCCGAACACCTTGTCCAGTCCTGCGAGCTCAACCTCCAGGTGGATGCCCTGCCCCTGGACCAGAGCATATTGCGAATCGGGTGCCGTGGGTGCGTATGGCTCATTCTCAAGGTCGGTCAGTTCCAATTGGACCCGTTCCTTGCCGTTGAAGTAGGCTTTGGGGATCCCTGTAAAGATCACTTCTCCCTCCCCATCGATCGCCTCGATCTTGTCCGCATCACCGTAAATCAGCCGGACCGATCCCTTGTCCGTGAGGATCTTGTCGCCTTTGCCGCCCTTGCCATGGACAAAGACTGTCAGACTGCCGGTGTCCGCCGATCCTCCCCCGAACAGCTCCTTGAGGCTGTAGCCACTAATCGTCATGATAGCGGCCGGAACCGCCAGGACGGCTCCCGCGATCAGCACGGGCTTGAGCCACCGGATTCCACCTTCTTCCCGCGCACCAACCGGGGCTTCCCTGGGGATCGACCAGTCCAGTACATCGTCGGCGGGATTGCGCATGTAAAGTCCCCAGGCGAGGTCATCGGAGGGCTTGGCCATCCATTCGACCAACTGGGATCCGCCGTATGTGCCAATCTCGGCAGAGGCGTATTTCGACTTGATGAACGCTGAGGCCCGCTCGAAGGATTCGCGGATCGTGCTGTGATTGGCGAGTGACTTGTAAAACTGTTCAGCAAACTCGGTGGCCATGCCATCATCGATCTTGACCGAAGTGGCGATCACTGCGCGCACACCCTTGTTGATCAGTACTTCGACCTGATCTTTGGTGGCGCATCCGTTGAGGAAAACAAGCTTGAGCTGCTTTTGTGACCCAAGCAGACTGGCCAGCCCGGTCGACTGGGCTGCCGAAGACGAGCCATCAGCGGCCTCGAGGACAAGATGGGTTCCTGTGGCGTGACCGCCGTAATGGAATATGGCGACCTCATGGTCGTGCGTATGGAACTCCTGGAAGATATCCTCGATCGTCGAACTGGCCTCCGTGACCAGTTGGATCCGTCCTTCTTTGTTGTGTGTCTGCAGCGCGCGGCTGATCTGTTTGCGCTCCTGATTGATCATCTGCAGGTACTGATCCCGGTCGTTGGCAAACGCCAGGTAGATAACAGGTCGTGTCATGGCCGAAAAGATACGGCGGAGAAATTACAGTGAGCTGGCCAAAGCCTGCCCTGCTCCGGGGGGCCTCATTATGCGCACCCGGCAGATCAGCCCCGGCGTTGTATTTTCATGGAAACACCGGACATTATGAAAACCAGAATTTGGAGCGTCTCTCTGACCTTGATGGTCATGTTCAGCGGCATGGCGATATACGGGCAGGATCTTGATGCACTTGCGGATCAATATGCACGGAAGCACTTTGACACGTTTCGTGAATTATTAGGCATCCCCAATGACGCTCACTACGAAGATCATGTGCGGCGGAATGTAGCATGGTGCGATGACGCTTTCAGCGCGCGCGGGTTTGCCACCCGGACGCTTGCCACGGGGGGGCCACCACTCCTGCTTGCGACGCGGGAGACTTCGACTCCCGGAGCGGCCACCGTGCTCATCTACCTGCAGATCGACGGGCAACCGGTCGATCCGGAGTATTGGTTTCAAGAGGATCCCTATCGGGCCGAGCTCAAGCAGCAAGCCGCAGATGGGGGTTGGGACATCATTCCCTGGCAAAGGATCCACGCGGGGTATGATCCTGAATGGCGGATCTTTGCGCGGTCAGCTTCCGATGCCAAAGGGCCGGTGAGCATGTTCCTGGCGGCGATCGACGCCATCGATGACGAGCGCCTCGAGCCCAATTTTCACATGAAAGTGATCATGGACTTTGAGGAAGAATTGGGTTCGCCGCATTTACCAGCGGCGGTCGGTAGATACCGTAATGCCCTGGCCGCGGATATGCTGATCATTTTCGACGGACCACGCCATATTTCGAACCAACCCACTCTGACCTTTGGTGCCCGGGGCATATCCACCGTCACCCTGACGGTATTCGGGCCCAACTTTCCACAGCACAGCGGACACTATGGCAACTATGCCCCCAACCCGGCCGTGCGGCTGTCGCGGCTGATTGCGAGTATGAAGGATGATTATGGTCGGGTGACCATACCCGGCTTCTATGACGGGATCAACATCGACGATGCAACGCGCGCCGTGCTGCGGGCGGTGCCGGATGACGAACGCTACATTCAGACCAGGATCGGAATTGCCGCACCGGACCGGGTTGCACCGACCTATCAGGAAGCACTGCAATATCCCTCCCTCAATGTGCGGGGCATGGCCTCGGGATGGGTCGGAGACGAAAAGCGAACGATCGTTCCGGCTACGGCGACTGCAGAGATCGATATCCGTCTGGTCCGGGAGTCCGACCCCGAACGATTGTTACGCCTGGTGAGAGCTCACATCGAAGATCAGGGATATCTGGTCCTCGACCGGAAGCCAACACAAAGAGAACGGCTTACCAACGATCGCATTTGTCAGTTTGAAGCAACGACCTCGTACCTCGCCTTTCGGACCGAATTTGATTCGCGAGTCGGGGTCTGGCTTTCAGATGCCTTGACCCGGGCCTTTGGCACCCCGCCGATCAGGCTGCGGACATCCGGTGGATCGATCCCGATCAGTCCGTTTGTGACCACCCTGGGCATTCCGGCAGTCACCGTTCCGACTGTCAATCGCGACAACAATCAGCATAGCCCGAATGAGAATTTGCGTATCGGCAACTATGTCGACGGTATCAAGACCATGTTGGCCATTCTCACACAACCACTCTGACCGGCTCTATGTCGCCCGAAGGTGACCGGGTCAGGTTGGGCCTTGCGGCAAACTGGCGGCAGTTTACGTTGCTGATCATCGTTAATGCTTTTGTAGGTGGCATGGTGGGGCTCGAACGCACGATCCTGCCTGAAATTGCCGAGGGTGAGTTTGGCATTGCGGCCAGAACGGCCATCCTCTCCTTTATCGTGGTCTTCGGGGTCACGAAAGCCCTTACCAATTATTACATGGGAAGACTGGCTGACCGGGTAGGACGCCGCAAGCTGCTGTTGATCGGATGGATCACCGGGCTGCCGGTTCCCTTTATCCTGATGTTTGCTCCGGCCTGGTCCTGGATCGTGGCTGCCAACGTGCTGCTTGGGGTGCAACAGGGATTATGCTGGTCCAGTACAGTGATCATGAAGATCGACCTCGTTGGTCACCGTCACCGGGGTCTGGCGATGGGGCTGAACGAAGCGGCCGGCTATCTTGCCGTCGGGGTTGTGGCTTTTATCACTGGTTGGGTCTCGGCTGAGTATGGTGCCCGTCCGTACCCTTTCTACCTGGGTGTCGTTCTGGTCTTGCTGGGACTTGCGGCGACGATTTGGCTGGTGCGGGATACGGCACAACACGTGGCCGTGGAAACAGAGCAATCGACCATTCCTCTCCTGCATCATGTGTTCCGGGATACAAGTTGGG
>JAWWBX010000081.1:0-15409 GCA_033720735.1 Saprospiraceae bacterium | reverse complement strand
GGCCAATGCATTTGCGGCTTTTGAGGAAGATCAGAAGGGCTCCCTGGAAACCGGCAAATATGGCGACCTGGTGATCCTGTCCAATGACCTGATCAATTGCTCGGATGAGGAAATTCTAGAGACACAGGTATTATTGACCGTCGTGGGTGGCCAGATCAAGCACAGAAGCGACAGTTTTTAATGCGGCTTGTCCTTGCAAAGATCACGTGATCTCAGCAATGAAACATCAAACATCTCTGTTGCTTTCTTGATGGTATTATTGCGTTTGCGCCATCATTTTGACGCCAGCTGATAGAACTGAAACGGCGCGTTGTTATTGGCAACAACGATCAGTTCACGACCGCCACCTGACAGGGCTACGACATTGCGCACATCACCGTTTGCGATCACTCCGGTTTTGGCCGGATGTACGTAGTCGAAACCACCGCTGTCATTCCCTAATAATATGCTCCCTACACCGGCATCACTCCGCGTCGTCTCCACCTCCCGATTGTAGTAGTTGCCTGCGAGCAGAAGGTCCTTGACATTGTCACCATTGAGGTCATGCACGACGATGCCGTAGATCGGCGCTACCTGCACTGCATTCGGGAATGGCATAAAAGAAAATGCACCTTTACCGTCTTGATAGAAGATCCCGCTCTCAAACATCTCCGCCTGCTGTTGATGGCTTTGCTCGCTCACCCGTCCTGCCAGCACCTCATCAATGGTCGCGCTGGCAAACTCCGCATATGACTTGAATTTTTCCTTGACAAATGGCATCTGATCTGATGAGCATGAACGCCCGCGCACCGGGTAGCACTGGCCGTCTTCTGCGTAGTAACCCAGGTAGACATCGTGCGTTCCGTTGCCGTCAAAATCGTCGGCATACAACTTGAATGGCGCCTCTGGTGTCGCATCATACTTCATGTTGGTGCCCAGGTTGCCTGCGATGATATCCAGATCGCCGTCAAGGTCAATGTCGTTCAGGACCAGCCTGTTCCACAACCCCCGTGTTGTTTGCAATGACTGCGGCGTCACGTCTGCGAAGGCATCTCCCGACCAGCGGCAGATCATGATCGGCATCCATTCACCGGTAATGATCAGTTCGTTGTCACCAGAACCATCAATATCTCGCCAGTCAGTATCTGTGACCATACCCAGCTCCCCCGAGCGCGGTAATTGATCAGACCGGTCTACAAACTTTCCGTCCATATTCTCGAGCAAATAGCTTTGTGGCACGAATCCATAATGCCCCGGCACCTGCCTTCCGCCGACAAACAGATCCATATCATTATCCCCGTCAAAATCGAGCGGCACCACCACACTCCCGCTCTGCTTGATATTCGGAACACCTGTTGACTTTTGAAATACACCCTGCCCGTTATTTAAATACAAACGATCCTGATACAGTGACGATCCCTGATCAAATTCATTACCGCCACTCGAGACATACAGATCCAGGTCATCATCTCCGTCAATATCAATAAACACGGCGCCACCGTCTTCGTAAGTGGCATCCAGTTCGAAAACAGGGTTATTGATTTTTACGAGCCTCGCCCCCTCATACGAAAACAGTGATCCGGGATGGCCTGCCGAGCCCCCCAGGTACAGATCGTCCGTCCCGTCGCCGTTCACATCTCCCGTCGCGACGACAGGGCCCAGCGTCGACATTTGATAAGGCAAGAGGATTTCCCGGGCATAATCATCATATTGATTTTCGACATGCCTGATCTGGCCTGGATCAACAGCCGTAAAGAGCAAAGGCTCTGTGCTGGCTGTCGTTGCAGCCGGCACGGCATCTGCGTACCGGGCTGTCAGCTTTTGGTTGGCCTTGACCCCTGTCGCTTCCCAGACCTTGCCATCGGGCCAGGTGACGCGCACGCGATCAACCACCGCGCAATCGCCCAGTCCGAAATGCAGAAGATCCTGCATGGTGGACATATAGCCACGTACCGGGCTCAGCTCGGCCACCTGCGTCATGCCGGCGCATACGACCTCGGCTTTCGCGTGGAGTCCTGCCAGGTTGCCGGCAGGGCCATCCACCTCAATGCTGAGGTAGTTGTTGATCTTCAGGTCGTTGACCATGTTGCGATAGATGAGTGCCGGATCGTTGATGTTGTTGATCACCAGGTCGAGATCTCCGTCGTTGTCGAGATCTCCGATGCACGCCCCCTGTGACCAGGTTTCAGCGTCCAGACCCCATTGTGCAGCCAGATTGGTAAAGGTCAGATCGCCGTTGTTGCGGAAGAGATAGTTGACCAATTTTTGCTGAGGAGCCATCTGGGCGATCTCAAACAACAGGTCGTGCATATCTTCTTGCGTGTTGGCCGACTCGAGGATCTCCTTGCGGGCCATTTCATAGTCTTTGTTCCGCATTTCCTTGGCTTGCCCGTTGGTCACGACGAGGTCCTTGTAGCCATCGTGGTCGGCATCCATGAAGAAGGCGGCCCAGCTCCAGTCAGTATGTGAAACACCGGCAAGCTGCGCGATCTCGGAAAAGGTCCCGTTGCCGTTGTTCAGCTGCAGCGCATTGAACATATACTGGTAGTGGTACCCGTTGTTGGCCAGGCTCCAGAACTTCTCGGGATTCATTCCGCTCATGTTGGTCTTGAGCCGGTAATGGTCTTCGGCCACCATGTCGGCGGTAAAGATGTCCATCCACCCGTCGTTGTTGATATCGGCCACATCCGCTCCCATGCTGAAGTTGCTCATGTGGCGCAGTGCGGCATCGGCCTCATTGCGGAAGGTACCGTCCCCGTTGTTGATGTACATGATGTCCGGCTCCTCATAATCGCAGGCCACATAGATGTCCACGAGGCCGTCGTTGTTCAGATCACTCGTGATCACGCTGAGGGTGTAGGTATAGTTGGTGATCCCGGCCGCCGCCGTCACGTCGGTAAACCGCCCGCCATCATTGCGATAGAGGCGGTCCGAGAAGCGATAGTCGATCTTGCCTTTGAGCTTGGGACGCTCGTACAACGAACTAGGCGGCTGGTTGCCGACATAGAGGTCAAGGTCATTGTCTCCGTCGTAGTCAAAAAAGTTGGCCACGATGCCGTAACCGGCGTCTGCCAGCCCGTACTCGGCCGCCTTTTCACGAAACGTCCCGTTCTGCTGATTCTCGTACAGTACGTTGACCCGGCGCGCTGCATCATCATACAAATACTTGCAGACGTAAATGTCATCCCAACCATCGCCGTTCACGTCGGCCACCGTGACCCCCGTGCTCCAGTGCTCATCGCGTTCGATACCCGCCCGCACGGTGATGTCCTCAAACTCAAAATCCCCCTTGTTGAGGTAGAGTCGGTCGTGCACCAGGTTGCCCGCAAAGTAGAGGTCCTGCAGGCCATCATTGTTGACATCGAGCATAGCGACTCCGGCACCATTGATGTAGGTATCGTAGACCAGTGGATTGAGATACTTGGTCTCGGTGATGGTATTCTCAAAGGTGACACCTGACGCATCTGCCGGTACAGATTCGAACAGCTGATATGCGGTGGTATCGGCATTTGTAATGCGTGGCTCTTCAGAGCAGGACAGGATCAGGACACAGGCGAATCCAATGCAGATCAAACGCATGGTTTCCAGCATTTTGGTTGCAAAGGTAGGCCATTCCCGGATCATTATGAGACGCCGAACTGGTCATGTTTCAGCCATCTCGACAACTAAAAAATTGCGTATCCTTTCCAACTTTCTCCATGACGCTATTGTCTTTGGTCTAAATCGATCCGGAGTTTGTCCGCCGGCCAACCATACACAGAACGGGAGTTGATCTCACGGGTCAAGCAGGGTGACCGGCATGCCCAGTATACCCTGTACCGCAATTATGTTGATGCCATGTACCACACCGTGATCAGAATGGTCAATCATCAGGCAGATGCCCAGGATATCGTGCAGGACTGTTTTATCAAAGTCTTTGAGAAGATCGGGACGTACCGCTCCGACGCGACCCTCGGGGCCTGGATCAAGCGGATCGCCATCAATACCGCTATCAACACCTTGCGCAAGCGCCAGCGGACGCTGGAATTTGCCAGCGACCACCCACCGGAGCACGGTGCTGAGGAGATCGACGACAGTCCCGCGCGTCTTGACCCGGCCATGATCCACCAGGCTGTACGGGCGCTCCCGACAGGGTGCCGGGCCGTGGTCAACCTCTATGCGTTTGAAGGGTACTCACACAAGGAAATTGCGCAGATCCTGGACATCACCGAATCGACCAGCAAGACACAATACAAACGCGCGAAGTCGCTGCTGCGAGCAGCACTTGCGCCCAATCTCATGCAACATGAATCTTGAACAACGGATCAAGGAAGACCGCAAGGTGTACGACCAGATCGAATCCGTCCCGCACGAAGCCATGTGGGCCGGTATCGACCAGCGTCTCCGGCAAGGTAAGCGCATGCGCCGCCTGCTGTGGATCTCTGCAGCAGCCGCGGTCGTGCTCTGCCTGATCGTGCCTCTGACGGTCCTGGATCTCGGGGAGCGCGCTGCTCCCGTCTCCTCACCGGCAGCAGAACAACTGCAACGGTACGAACGTCAGTACTCACGGCTCGCGACCGAGCGGATCTCATCACTCGACATGGAACTCCTCGACCCCCAGATCCGGGATGAGATCGCCACCGAGCTGGCAGAACTCGACGAGATGTACGCCGTGCTCAAAGCTGATATTTCCAACGTACCCAATGCCGAAGCATTGATCGAGACGGCCATCCGCTTTCACGAACGACGGTTGCGCATTCTCGAATTGCTGGCCAAGGAAATTGAAAATCAAAAACGAAATCTGCAATACGATGAAGAAATTCAAATATAGTCTCGCAACGGCTGGTCTGCTGATCATTGTCGCCGGTGCGCAGGCGCAGGTCGAACGGTCGAGAACCGTCGAGGAATCATGGAATAATATCGCTCACGTCACTGTCGATCACCGGCATGGCAAGCTGGAGGTCATTCCGCATGCACAGCCACAGGTGCGCCTCGAGGCGGTGATGAAGGTGCGTGCCAATGCCGCGGAAGATGCCCAGATCGCAGTGGATCATTTTGATGTAAAAATGACCGTTCAGGGCAACCGCCTGAGCCTGAAAACCCAATTCGACACCAAGAACTGGATCACCACCATGGGCACAACGCGCATCAAATTTTCTGACGGGGAAAAAGCCAGCGGGATCAAGGATATTGCGATCGACTATCAGCTGTATGTCCCCCGGCAAACCCACCTGGACCTGTCCAACAAGTACCAGGATATCGTGATCAACGGGGATCTGGATGGCGATCTTGCCGTCACGCAGTACGATGCCGATGTACGGGCAGGTAATGTGGCCGGCAGCCTCAGGGCCAACGTCAAGTATGGCGGAGCGACGATCGGGCAGGTTGGTGACGCGGAGATCGAGTTGTACGACGCCAAGATGGAACTGGAACGTGCAGGTGTCACGACTGTCAAATCCAAATATTCAGATTATCGTATCGGACATGCGACGTCACTGCGGATCCATTCGTATGATGACGATGTCCGGATTACGGAAGTAACAGGCCTGCTCGACATCAATGACAAGTACTCGGACTACAACATTGGCAGTTGCGGAACATCGAAGATCCAGTCGTACGATGGTGACTTCACGATGACCAGGACCGGAGATCACTCCGGCATGTCGTCGTACTCAAGTTACCGGATCGGATCTGCCGGCAAGGTGACGCTCGAAAAATCTTACGATGACGACTTTGAGATCGATGCTTTGACATCGCTTTCCTGTACCAACAGCAAGTATTCAGGATTTCAACTGGGCAACGTGGAGCGCGCGGTGGAAATCGGGCAGTCCTACGACGATGAGATCCGGGTCCAGGGTGTTTCGGGGCAGTTTAACGCGTTTTCCATCGACAGCAAGTACACCAGTGTTGCCATCCCGCTGGGACAACTCCCGGGCTACACCCTCGATGCCACGACGAAGTACGGAAAGCTCAGGTACCCTGAACCCGCAAAATCTGTGCGCCATATCGAAAAGGGCGACAATACCGAGGTCAGTGCAGTGATCGGAAGCAACGGTGCGCAGTGCAAGGTGACCATCTCGGCCTACGACAGCGATATCCGGCTCAACTAGCGGGAGGGGCTAGCGGAACGGGGTCACCGGGCTCGCCGCAGGGATAATGATCCACAGGTCGAAGCCAAACACGAGGGACTTGATCTCCTCGTCAGCATCCTTTAAACGCAGGTGACGCAACGGGCGCAGGTCGACCAGCACCCAACCATCGCGATCGGCTGAGACGATCTCGTCAAGGGCCTCCTGCAGCCACGGGTGCCAGTCCGCTACCGCATCAAAGGCCTGCGGGCCCTGCAGGGCATTAAAGGCGGTGCCACGGGCCCCGGTCAACCTGAGGTGCAGGGACCTGGTGGCATTCATGTCGGCCAACCCGGCGACCGTTGACCCGAGGTCGTAGATATGCGTTCGCGTAAGACCCCGCACACAGTGATTGGAGCCGAATTTGAAGACAACTTTTGGCGGCGCTCCGTCGCGTTCGACGGCCTGGTAGTAGTAGTTGCGAAAGAGCCTCTTCATCAGGTCAGACCGCACCGAGTTGTTGAGATAATACTGCCCATCGTACCAATAGCGGTAGATCTCCTGGGACAGTTGCATCTGGTCGATCATCTCTACGGCACCCTGCTCACCTTTGAACGCACTGCGCAACTCCTCAAACTCCGCAGACGTCAGCTGCATGAGGATCACCCCCGACGGGTCCCCGGATCCCATGGCTTCACCAAATAACTTGTGGGCACGTGCCAGGTAATCTGATGCCAGGTTTCTGGCCTGTTCATGCGGGGCCAGTTCGACCAGCTCTGTGAAGATGAGCCGCGGCTCCACTACAAACACCTGGTCAAGGCCCCAAAACAACGGGGTGCCGCCGCCCGTGGCATGGATCGCGCGGGCCATCTCCATCCCCTCCTGAGAGTAGAAAAAGGGGATTGCCATTTGGTGCGTTTGAAAGAAGGCTGTGGCCTCCGACTCCTGCGCCGACGGGCTGGCCATCAGTTCAACCCGGGCGGCCGCGACCGGGTCGGTCTCGACGGCAAAATACCGGTAGCCATGCTGGTGCGCGAGATCGTAAAGCGCGGCACCAAACGCCTGGACTTCGGCAAGTCCGTGCTGTTCACCGAGCAAGACAAACTGCGACTCAGCAACGCGTTCGTTGAGCAGGATCCCTCCTGCTCCGGAAACCTGACCGCCGTTGAGGGTCAGCGTGTGGACATGCTCGCGGATGGTTTCGACAAATGCATCCTTTTGTGCCATGGCCGACATGGCTAAACACGCCAAAAGGACAAAGACTGAGAGATATTTCATGCTGTAACAACGGTTTGGTCTGCTGAATCGTCCATCGGTTTGGGACAAGTTAGGTATCTTCACAATACGCATTTGTTGACCACAAAACCTCCCCACATGAACAAGCCATGTCCCGAATGCGGTGAGACGTTTGTTGGCAGATCCGACAAGGTATACTGCTCTTCTTATTGCCGCACGACACATTACAACCGGACGCATGGAGATGCCTCACGATTCATGCGCAACATCAATAATGTGTTGCGCAAGAACCGCCGGATCCTTGCCTCTTTCAACCCGACAGGCAAAGCGCGCGTGCATCGGAAGCAGTTGGCCGACGCCGGTTTCAAGTTCGGTTACTTCACCAATACCTATCGCACCAAGGCGGGCAAGGTCTACTACTTCTGCTATGAGCAAGGGTATCTCCCGCTCGACCAGGATTATTTCGCCCTGGTGATCAGGCAGGAGTACGTGGACTGACAACCGGAAAAAAAGAACCCGGACCCTCTGATCTGGCGATCTGAGTAGTCCGGGCTGTAACCAATTTGCTGTTTGCGTCAGTTTCCGCCCAGGATCAGGGGCAGCCCTTCATCTCCGCCACCAACGACCACCACCTTGCTGTTGGGTGAGTTGGCGAGTTCAAGGGTTGCTTCGATACCCTTGTCCCGGAGAATGTTGTTGGTGAGCGAGGCGTTCAGGATCCTGTTGGCCTGTGCTTTGGCCTCTGCTTCAATGATCTTGCGCTGTGCCTCCTTGCGTTCGCGATCAAGTCTGAAATCGAACTCAAGAGCGAGCTGTTCTTCTTTCAATTTGCGCTCAATGGCATCCTGAAGCGTTTGCGGTAGGGTGACACCCCGTATCAGCACTGCATCGATGTTGCAGTAGTTCTTTGCTGCTTCCTCAAATGTCCGGTTGAATATTTCTACCTGGATTGCTTCCCGTTTCGTCGAATAGAGCTCCTCCGGCAGGTATTCACCGATCACTTCCCTGGTCGCCGATCTGATTTCAGGTATGATAATGTTGTCCAGGTATCTCGTACCGATGGTGTTGTGCAGGTAGCCAATTTTGCCCGCCATGGGTCGGTAACGCAGTGAAAGTTCAACCACAATGGTCAAACCGTTCTTGGACAGAACCTCCATCGTTTCGAAGTGTTCCTGGATGCGCACGTCATAGACGTACATCTTGTTCCAGGGTGCTACGATATGGAATCCCTGTCCGTACACTTTCTCGACCTGGAGCCCTCCTCCAAACCGCTTGAACAACACGCCTTCATTTCCCGGATCGATGGTCAGGAATGTCGTGCGAGTAAGAATCAAAAATCCGATCAGAATAAAGAGTCCGAGAGTCACCAACCTGATCATGTTGGGCTGGCCACTCTTATTCGGTTTAATTTCAGTCATACAAATCTGTTTTAGGTGATAATCGGCGACTCAGCCGGAAGGTTCAAAATTACGCCATTCGCTCGACAGTCAGCCGCCTTCCATCGACGGACTTGCCGCGTCGGGTACCTCGTCACCATTTCCCAGCCAGTTATGTACAAGGTTAACAATGCGATCCAAAGGAAGTTGGCGGATGCACCGGAAATGTCCCCGGGGGCAGGTATCGTAGCCAATTTTTGAACACGGCCGGCATGGCAGCCCAGGCACTTCGATCACAGCCTGGGGTACATTGCTGTGGTCAGCATAGAAGGGTGTCATGCCAAAGGCAGGCACCGTATTGCCCCACACCGAGATCACCGGCGTATTGAGCGCTGCTGCGATGTGCATGAGACCTGTATCCGGCGTGATCAGCAAGGAGGCGCCGTCGACAACAGCCGCCGAGGCTCCGATACTGACCTTTCCGGCCAGATTGGTCGCCCGGGGACACAGCCCGGCAATGTGCTCACCGACCTTCCGATCCTGTGGGCCTCCCAGCAGTATCACCGGCAAGTCGATCTGCCTGGCCAGCGTCACCATCTGATCCGGTTCGAGGCACTTGGTCCTGAGGCCGGCGCCGATCGCCATCGCGATGTATGGACCTGCAGGCATCAGAGGAGCAGCCTCGGCACGCGCGGCTGCATCGATGTAGAAATCAAGTCCCTGCCCGTCATAGGTGACGCCCAGCCGCTCAACGGTCTTGAAATAGCGCTCCACAATATGCAGGTCCGGCATGCGGTCGACCTTGAAATTGACCAGAAGCCACTTCTCGACATTGAGTTTTGGAAAGGAAGAAGACGGCGCCCCCACCAGACGCTTGACCTGCAGGCTGCGCAAATTGTGGTGCAGATCAATGACATGATCGTACTGCACCGCTCGCAGTTGCTCGCCCACTTCCCGCACGCTCTTGTCGATTGTGATCAATTGATCGATACAGGGATTGCCAGCGAGGACGGAAGCGAAGGTGCGCTTGGTCAGGTAATGGATCTCCGCGCCACGCTGCTGTTTCAGGCAGCGCACGACCGGTGTGGTCAGGACCATGTCCCCAATCGCACTAAACCGAACGACCAATACCTTGCTGGGCATGGAGCGCATTATACGCCAGGCATGGCACACTTCCAAGGCAGGTGGGATGCCTCTTCCGCATTTCGCATCTTTGCGCCATGGCCTGGAAGTCTGCCCTGATCCGCCCGTTTGCCAACTGGAGTGCACGTCGCAAGCGCGTTGCCTCCGCGCATGCGCGTGAACGGCAAGAACAATGGTTCACCAAACTCATCAGCAAGGGACGTCGGACCCGGTTTGGCACCGAGCACGGGTTCGAACAGATCCGCAATCACCGGGACTTCTGTGAGCGCGTGCCGGTCCAGGATTACGAGGGCATCCGCCCGTACATCGACCTGATCAAACAGGGAGAGCGCGACGTGTTGTGGCCAGGCAGGCCGCGCTACTTTGCCAAGACCTCCGGGACGACCTCCGGGGTCAAGTATATCCCGATCACCACTGCCAGCATCCCCAATCACATCGGCAGCGCGCGCAATGCGCTGTTCAATTACTATGCGCTGACCGGCAACGGACGCTTCTTTGACGGGAAAATGATCTTCCTGAGCGGCTCGCCCGTGCTCGAGGACACCGGCGGGATCCCGACCGGCAGATTATCCGGCATCGTCAACCACCTGGTGCCAGGGTGGATCAGGTCAAACCAGATGCCCTCGTATGACACCAACTGCATCGAGGACTGGGAGACAAAGGTCGACCGCATCGTCAGCGAAACACTTGGCGAGGACATGCGGCTCATCAGCGGTATTCCCCCCTGGGTTCAGATGTATTACGAGCGCTTGCTCGAAGCCTCGGGCAAGTCGACCGTCAGCGAGATCTTCCCCAACTACCAATTGTTCGTGCACGGAGGGGTCAACTACAAGCCCTATGCACAACAACTTGAAGAGTTGGTCGGCCGCGACATTGACACCCTGGAGACCTACCCGGCGTCGGAAGGGTTTATTGCCTACCAGGATCGCTGGCCTTCCGAAGGACTGCGTCTCAATGTTGATTCAGGTATCTTCTACGAATTCATCCCGCAAGAGGAGGTCGGTGCAGAGTCTCCCCGCCGCCTGACGCTGCACGAGGTCGAAACGGATCAGGACTATGCCCTGGTGATCAACAGCAATGCGGGCCTCTGGGGCTACAACATCGGAGACCTGGTGCGCTTTGTATCGCTGGCTCCACCCCGCCTGATCGTTTCAGGCCGGGTCAAACATTTCATTTCGGCGTTTGGCGAACATGTGATCGGCAAGGAAGTGGACGATGCCATGGCCTCCACATGCAACGAACTGGGCGTGCAGGTGGCCGAGTTTACCGTGGCTCCTCAGATCCATCCAGGCGACCAGGGACCGCCGTACCATGAATGGCTCGTGGAGTTTGACACCACGCCTGCTGACCTCTCCCTGTTCGCCCAGCGGGTCAACCAGGCCATGGTCGACCAGAATATCTACTATCGCGACCTGATCGAGGGTAAGATCCTGCGCCCGGCACACATCACGCCGATCCGGCCTGGTGGCTTCCATGCCTACCTGAGCGCCGAGGGCAAATTGGGAGGTCAGAACAAGGTTCCGAGGCTGATGAACACCCGCGAAGTCGCCGATGGATTACAAGCCTTTCGGCTGGATCCGTCGCACGGCTGATCTTACCGGTACTTTAATGGTTCCTTAACAATCATTGCGGGAGCGAGCACGTTTTCCCAGTGGTTCTTGCCAATGCGGATAATCCAATTTTCCAGTATCTTTGCACGCTTATGAAAATCAGGCAATTACGATTTGTTGTAGTCGGTCTCATTTTCACGGTTCTGGCGGGCGCCTGCCGGAGTGAATTTGAGCGCGCACGCCTGTCCAATGACCCCCAGGCCATCCTGAAGAAAGGGTACGAGTACTATGACGAGGAGGAGTATTTGAAAGCCCAGAATCTGTTCGAACTGGTGATCAATCAGTTTCGCGGCACCGCCGAAGCAGAGCGCCTGTTCTTTCATTATGCGTACACGCACTACCACCTGAGGCAGTACCGGCTGGCAGCGCACTATTTCCGCAACTTCTCGGCGACGTTTGCCTACAGTGATCTGCGGGAAGAAGCTGATTATATGTCGGCCTATTCGAGTTACAAGCTCTCGCCGATCTTCCGGCTGGATCAGTCCGATACCGAAGAAGCGATCCAGGGCTTCCAGGAGTTTATCAATGCCTATCCGGACAGTGACCGCCGCGAGCTCTGCAATGCGCTCATCATTGAAATGCGTGCGAAACTTGAGCGCAAAGCCTACGACAGTGGACTGCTCTATTTCGACATGAAACAATACCAGGCAGCCATTCAGACGTTTGAGAACATGCTGCAGGACTTCCCGGACACACACCGGGCGGAACGTGTGCGCTTTCTCATTCTGGAGTCGGCGTACCTGTATGCGACCAACAGTATTTTTGACCGGCGGAAAGAACGCTACGACCTGACGCTCGAAAAGTACAACGATTTCATCCGGAGGTTCCCGGATAGTGAGAGTACACCGAAGGCGCAGGCCATCTACGCCGACACCATGGAACAATTAAAACTCTTTGCACAATGACAGATATCAAAAACCAGGCGCAGGGCCTTGACCCGAACCTGAAAGCCCGTGACGTGCTCCAACTTTCTCAGAAGACTGGCAATGTGTACCAGTCACTGATCGTGATCTCAAAACGGGCGCGCCAGCTGTCGAACGAACTGAAGAACGAACTGCACAACAAACTGGAAGAGTTTGCCACGGTCACCGATTCGATCGAAGAGGTGCACGAAAACAAGGAACAGATCGAGATCTCCAAGTTTTACGAGCGGCTGCCCAATCCGACGATCATCGCCTTTCATGAGTTCATGAACGAAGAGCTGGAGTACAGAGCAAAAGACGATGGCTCAGGGGATGATGATGACGAGGACGGCCTGCTCGACGACGCCTAGCCAGGCCGACCAGACCGACCATTCATGCGCGACAAACGGATCATCCTTGCCGTCACCGGCAGTATCGCCGCCTACAAGGCTGCGTTCCTGACACGGTTGCTGGTGACGCAGGGCTGCCAGGTACAGGTCCTGATGACCCCGGCGGCCAAGGCGTTTGTTGCTCCCCTTACCTTTGCCACCTTGTCCCGGCGGCCCGTCTTCAGTGACGTGGTCGACGAGGATCAATGGAATAACCATGTGGAGCTGGGCCTGTGGGCCGATGCGATGGTGGTGGCACCCGCCACGGCAAGTACCATCTCCAAGTGCACCCACGGCCAGTCCGACAACATGGTCGTCGCGACCTACCTGTCAGCGCGCGGCCCGGTCTTTTTCGCGCCGGCGATGGACCTCGACATGTGGGAGCACGCCGCAACACGCGACAATCTGCAGGCACTGATCGCACGTGGCGACCGCATCATCCCGGTCGGACACGGGGAGCTGGCCAGTGGATTGACCGGTTACGGGCGGATGGCCGAGCCGGAAGATATCGTTGAATATCTGACCAAATTCTTTGCGCTCAAGGATCAACTGGCCGGAAAACGGGCCCTGGTGACGGCAGGACCCACGCACGAAGCACTGGACCCGGTGCGCTTTATCGGCAACCCTTCGACCGGCAAGATGGGAATCGCCATCGCGGAAGCACTGGCGGCCCGCGGCGCCGAGGTGGACCTGGTGCTTGGTCCGACCCACCTGCGTCCTCAGCATGTCAGCAACGTGCACCTGGTGACGTCGGCCGACGAGATGTGCCGCGCATCACTCGAACGCTTCGAACAGGCAGACATCGCGGTACTCACTGCGGCGGTAGCCGATTACAAACCCGCTGCCTACAGCGAACACAAGATCAAGAAGACGGACGGCGACCAGTCATTGCAACTCGTCCGCACCCCGGACATCGCAGAGCAACTGGGCCAGCGCAAGCGCGCCGGGCAGATCATCATCGGATTTGCACTCGAGACCCAGGATGCTGAGGAAAATGCACGGGCCAAGCTCCGCAAGAAGAACTTTGATATGATCGTTCTCAACTCGCTCGCAGACCAGGGAGCGGGGTTTGGCCACGACACCAACAAAGTTAAATTTATCTTCACCGACAATCAGGAGCGCGACTTTGAGTTAAAATCAAAACAGGCCGTGGCGAGCGACATTGCTGACGCCATCGCCGAACTGATCAACACATCATCATGAAACGGATCTTTCTTCTCATCGCCTGCGGACTACTCACCACAATCCTGCATGCCCAGGAACTGAATCCCACCGTACGCATCACCACGCCCAAATTGCAGACGGCCGACCCGCAGATCTTCAAGACCATGGAGAGCAGCATTCAGGAGTTCCTGAACAACACGCGGTGGACCGATGATGACTTTGCGGACGACGAGCGGATCGAGGTCAACATCCAGATCAACATTACCCAGGAGCTCGACAACAACACCTTCATGGCCGATATCGCCCTGCAGTCGGTACGGCCGGTGTACGGGTCTGACTACAAGACCGCGCTGATCAGTCACGTGGACAAGGACGTGGTGATCAACTATGAGGAGTTCCAACCGATCCTGGACAGCCGGGACATCTTCAAGGACAACCTTTCAGCGCTGCTGACATTCTACTCCTACCTGGTGTTGGGGTACGATTACGATTCCTTCTCGCCGCTCGGCGGCGACCCGTATTTCCGGATCGCACAGAGCATCATCAATAATATTCCGCCTGGTGCATCCGCACAGGACAAGGGGTGGAGTTCCATTGGCGGCAACAAGACCAACCGCTACTGGATCATTGAGAACATGCTGAGCCCCAAGGTGCGTCCGTACCGCGAGGCGATGTACAAATACCACCGCCTGGGGCTGGACATGATGGCGAGCAACTCCACCAAGGCGCTGGGGTCGATGACCGAGGCCGTCAGCGATATCGATCAGGTACGCAACGCCTATCCCAATTCCATTGCCCTGCGCATTTTCAGCAATGCCAAATCGGACGAGATCATCGATGTGTTCCGCGCCGCCGACCGCAATGCGAAGAGCAAGGTGATGCAGGTGATGCGCAAGGTGGATGTCGCGAATGCGAACAAATACAATGTCCTCAGAAGCTAGCCGCCCCTTTCCTGCCCGCATCGCGATTTTTGCCTCTGGCGGCGGATCCAACGCTGCCAGCATCATGGATCACTTCGCCGACAACCCGCATGCCGAGGTGGTTCTGATCGTCACCAACAAAGCGACGGCCGGGGTGATCCTCAAAGGGCATCAGCGCTCCGTGCCCGTGCTGGTCTTGCGGAAAGGGCAGATCCAGAATCGCGCATTCATGCTCGGCCAGCTGGAGCATTTCCAGGTCGACCTGATCGCCCTGGCCGGCTTCCTCCTGCTAATCCCCTCGTTCCTGGTACAAGCGTACCCGCAGCGCATCGTCAATATCCACCCCGCCTTGCTACCGAAGTTCGGCGGCAAAGGGATGTACGGCATGCATGTGCACGAAGCCGTCAAAGCTGCCGGCGAAACCGAAAGCGGGCCGACCGTCCATTATGTCAATGAGCAGTATGACGAAGGGGCGATCATTGCGCAGGAACGGGTGGTGCTTGATCCGGAAGACACGGCCGAGGAGATTGCCGCCAAGGTACTGGCGGTGGAGCACCGGCTGTATCCGCGGGTGATTGAGTCGCTGGTGTCGGGTCTGAAAAGGTCAAATGTCAAACACTAAATAACAAAGTCCAAAGGGTGG
>JAWWBX010000080.1:0-15435 GCA_033720735.1 Saprospiraceae bacterium | reverse complement strand
TGTGTACGAAACACGGGCGTCTGTACTGTTGGTCGACAAATCGTTCACCCCGCGCACAGCCATTACCCCCACATTGATACGGGTCGATGATGTATACGAGTCGCTCGGGATCCTGCTCGACAAACTCAAGATCGATGAAGGACTGGAGGCGGGGATCTCACCGCTCGCATACGTGCATCCGGAGGCAGTGATTGGCGACGATGTGTCGATTGGCCCGTTCGCCGTGGTCAGCGCTGGCGCCAGAGTTGGCAGCCGCGCGCGTCTGCACGCCCAGGTCTTTGTTGGCCAGGAGGTCAGGATCGGCTCGGAGACGCAGTTGTACCCGGGCGTCAGGATCTATCACCATTGTGTGATCGGTGCCCGGGTTGTGGTCCATGCCAATACGGTGATCGGCAGCGACGGGTTCGGGTTTGCCAGAGCCGAGAATGGGGCGTTCTCCAAGATCGCTCAGGTCGGCAATGTCGTGATCGAAGACGAGGTGGAAATAGGTGCCAATACTGTGATCGACCGGGCGACCATGGGGTCGACCGTGATCAGGCAGGGTGCCAAGCTTGACAACCTGATCCAGATTGCGCACAACGTGGAGATCGGCGAAAACTCGGCCATGGCCGCCCAGGCGGGTGTCGCCGGATCGACCAAGATTGGCAAGAACGTCCTGGTGGGCGGACAGGCCGGCTTTGTCGGTCACATCCAGGTCGCTGACAATGCCCAGATCCAGGCGCAATCCGGCATTGCGGCCAGCGTGAAAGAACCAGGTGCCCGGCTGTATGGGTCGCCGGCCCTCGACTACATGGACTATCTGAAAGCATACGCGGTCTTCCGCCGGCTGCCGGAGCTCCAGCACAAGATTGCCGAGCTGGAAAAGACAATCAGGCGGCTGGATGGCGACAAGGCCTGAGCAGAGCGATCGCAACCACCCCGACAAGAAAAGACGTATGAAGCAAAGGACGATCATCAACCCGGTTTCGCTGCACGGTGTGGGACTGCACAGTGGCAAGGAGGTAACGATGACGTTTAAACCCGCTCCGGCCAATCATGGGATCAAGTTCCAGCGGGTAGACCTGGCCGATGCACCCGTACTCCTGGCTGATGTGAGCAAGGTCGTATCGACCAACCGCGGAACCACCATCAAGCAAGGGAATGCCCAGGTCAGCACTGTGGAGCACGCGCTATCTGCCTTGCTCGGAATGTCGATCGATAATGTGCTGATCGAGATCGATGGTCCCGAAGTGCCGATCATGGATGGCAGTGCCCAGCCGTTTGTGGAGAAATTGCAGGAGGCCGGCCTCGAGGAACTCGATGAAGACCGCGAGTACTTCGAGATCATGGAACCGATCAGCTATGTGGATGAGGTCACCGGAACCGAGCTGCTGGCCCTGCCGAGCAAGCATTTTGAGGTGACCGCACTGATCGATTTCAATTCGCCGATCCTGGGACATCAGTACGCGAGCCTCAAAGGCATCAACAACTTTGTGGAGGAGATCGCGCCTTGCCGCACCTTCGTCTTTCTCCGTGAGCTGGACCAGTTGCTCAGCCAGAACCTGATCAAGGGTGGGGACCTCGCCAACGCGATCGTCATCGTAGACCGATTGATGGATCACGAAGAGCTCGAGAAACTCGCACGCAAATTGAACAAGAATAGTGTCAAGGTCGAGAAGGAAGGGATCCTCAATACGACGGATCTCCATTTCGAAAACGAGCCGGCCAGACACAAGCTGCTGGACATCGTGGGTGATCTCGCACTGATTGGACGACAGATCAAAGGCAAGATCGTCGCGACCAAGCCAGGACACACGGCCAATATCGAATTTGCCAAGGTCCTCAAGCGCAAGTACATCGAGCAGCGCAAGCTGCGGGGTAAACCGAAGATCGATCCGGATCAGGCACCCATCTACGATGTGATCGGGATCAAGCGCCTGCTGCCGCACCGCTATCCGTTCCTGCTGGTTGACAAGGTCGTAGAGCTGAGTGATTCACACGTAGTGGGCGTCAAGAATGTCACCTTTAACGAGGCTTTTTTCCAGGGTCACTTCCCCAACAATCCGGTATTTCCGGGTGTTCTGCAGATGGAAGCACTGGCACAGGTGGGAGGCGTCTTTGTCTTGTCACAGGTCCCGGACCCTGAAAACTGGGATACGTATTTCATCAAGATCGAACACGCCAAGTTTAAAGCCAAGGTGGTCCCGGGGGATACCCTGATTCTGAAAATGGAGTTACTTTCGCCTGTCAGGCGCGGCATCTGCCATATGTTTGGCACTGCTTATGTCGGCAACCGTATCGTTTCCGAGGGCGAGCTGACCGCTCAGATCATTAAAAGAGAGGAAGATGAACATCGTCCATCCAAAGGCTAGGATCGGCAGCAACGTCGAGATCGGTCCGTTTACCACGATCGCGCAGGATGTCGAGATCGGTGACGGATGCAAGATCGCTTCGAATGTTACGATCATGGACGGAACGCGTATCGGAAAGAACACGCGCATCTTTCCGGGTGCCATCGTGGGGGCCGTGCCGCAGGACCTCAAGTTCGAGGGCGAAGATTCACTGCTGGAGATTGGCGACAACGTCACGATCCGCGAGTACTGTACCATCAATCGCGGGACCAAGGCTAACTATGTCACCCGCATCTCGGACAACGTGCTGCTGATGGCCTACGTGCATGTGGCGCACGATTGCGTGATCGGCAGGAATTGTATCCTGGCCAACAATGTCAACCTGGCCGGACATATCGAGGTCGGTGACTATGCGATCCTGGGCGGCCTGACTGCCGTACACCAGTTTGTCAAGATCGGCGAGCATTCCATGGTGAGTGGCGGGAGCCTGGTACGCAAGGATGTTCCGCCTTATGTCAAAGCGGCCCGCGAACCTCTCTGTTACGTGGGTGTCAACTCGGTCGGGCTGCGGCGCCGCGGGTTTACCAACGATCAGATCAATCACATCCAGGATATCTACCGCATCCTGTACGTTCACGGCAACAACACCACGCAGGCCCTGCAGATCATCGAGACGACCGTCAAATCGACAAAGGAGCGCGACCACATTCTGAGCTTTATCCGAAATGCCGACCGCGGTATTATGAAGGGATTCAGGCATCTAAATGCACTGAATGGAAATTATCGCTGACGGCCTGGCGAAACGCTACCGCACCCACTGGGTGTTTCGCGACATGTCACTGACGATCCCCTCCGGTAGCAAGACCGGCATCACCGGGCCGAATGGCTCGGGCAAATCAACATTACTAAAGGTACTTTCCGGTGCCCTGCCACCATCACAGGGGAAGGTGCACTATCGGTTGCGCGACAGGGAGATCCCGCTCAGCGACATCTTCCGCTATGTCTCCTTTGCCGCACCCTACGTGGACCTGATCGACGAGATGACCGTCGCGGAGTCGGTGCAGTTTCATCGGCGTTTCCGGAAGCTCAAGCGCGGTCTTGATCTCTCCGGTGTGCTGGAGGCGCTTGGAAGTCATTTCCGGGCGACGACTGCAATTCACGAAATGTCGAGTGGGATGAAGCAGCGTATGCGCCTGGCACTGGCTCTTTGCTCCGAGGCCGAAATCCTGCTGCTTGACGAACCGACCACGAACCTTGACGATCAGGGGCAGCAATGGTTTCACACCATGCTGAATGAATGGTGCGGCACGGAAACTTTGCTCATCGCCTCTAACGATGCTGCAGACATGGCGGCCTGTACCAACTGGATCCGTCTTCCCGACTACGCCCCGCCTTCGTAGTCGGACGAAAGCCGTTGCAACCCCTCCCTGATGTGTTGAAGTTTTTCGATGACCTGTTGTTTGGCCAGGAGCTTCTTACGCGTAGAGCGAATTTCCTGTTTGGCGCCTTCCAGTGTGAACCCACGCTCCTTGACCAACTCGTGGATGATCAGCAACTGCTGGATATTTTCTTTGGTAAAGCGGCGATCACCTTTCTTGTTTTTGCGCGGATTGAGGAAGTCAAACTCATTTTCCCAATAGCGAATCAGAGATTTGGACACGCCCATCATGTCGGCGACTTCGCCGATGGAGTAGTAGAGTTTATCGAGCGCATTCAGATCGATCATGTAACAAACCTGTAAATCAGACCATTACATCCTAATAATTCACGTATAGGACTAATTCAAATATAATGGATTACCTCCATACATGCGCTATGTGGATCAAGGAAAGAGTAACAGGCTGATCACCAGCGTCACGAGCGCGAAGACCACCAGAGCAAGGGAGTAGAAGATTGCCAGCAAGACCAGTTTGAGGCCGGTAGTCAGGCGGTTCTGGCCGTAGTAGCGTCGCATGGCAACAAACAAGTACCCGGTCAGACCGATTGCCAGCACCGGCGACCAGCCACCGAGCCAAAAGGGGAAGAGCAGGATACACAGGGCCGTCAGCAAAAAGGCGAGTGCATGATAATGGTACTGTAAGACCAGATGCTCGATATAGTAGCGGGAGCTGCCCAGGTAGAGCAGTTTCATCATCAACGCCACGACCGGCACGAGGAGGACGAGCATCCAGGTGATATTGCCAATGGCAAACCGGGTAAGCCGTTCAGGCTGCTTTTGAAACTTGATCAACTGTCGCGCGATCAGGCGATCGATGGTCCCGGTCACCTGATACTTGTTGAGGATGTCCTCAATGCTCAACTCATGCATTTCCCGCATGGGCACGGTATAAGTCGTATCCAGCAGGGCAATGGCCGCCGACCGCTGGACCCGGTCAGTACGCTGTCGCAGGTAGTGAATGAATGTGTCGACGGCGCTCCGCTGCTGTTCCGGGAGTGAGTCCAGTCGTGTATAGGAAGTCACAGCATCCTCGATCTCCGCGCTGGTATTGCGCTCCAGCAAATACTTGCGGTATGACGCTTGTGTCGAGATATCTTCCTGCCAGGCATTGGCGTAGCGCAGACCGATCGCCCCGAGAAAGAGGATCAGGGAGACGAAGAACAGGCGCAGCGGGGAATAGTATGTGTGGTGTTTGCCGGCGAAATATTGCCGGGTCAGGCGGGCCGGGACAAACAGGTCGCGCAGTGTCCTGAACAGACGTGAGTCAAGATTGAACACCGTTGAGAAGAAATCCTGCAGGATATCTTTGACTGAGATCAATCCGCTCGTCCGGCGCTGACCACACGATGGGCAATACTTGATGTCCGCGGGTAAGGGCGCGCTGCAATTGAGACAGCTTTCGCCGGCGGAAGGGTCCGGGATCGGGCCGGGCTGGCTGTGGCTAGTCAAATGATACCCCTGCCTCCGACGCCTTTTTGACGACAGCACGATATTCAGCCGGCGTCAGGCCATCAAGGCAATAGTGGATGGGGTCGACCGGACGTCCGTCCTGATGGATCTCGTAATGGCAGTGGGGTGCAGTCGAGGTGCCGGAACTGCCTACAGTACCGATCTGCTGGCCTTTGCGCACCTTGTCCCCGACCTTCACCATGATCTCATGCATGTGTCCGTAGACGGTTTCATATCCGTAGCCGTGATCAATGACCACATGGCGTCCCAGTCCGCTGCTGCTATTCCGGGCGGTTACGACAGTGCCGCTACCCGTCGCCTGGATCGGGGTGCCCCGTGGGGCGGTCAGATCGATGCCCCAGTGCATTTTACGGATCTTGTGGATTGGGTGCAGTCGCATTCCAAAACCTGAAAGCATCGTGACGTTGCGCTTGAGCAGGTCGACCCGGACCGGCTTGATCGACGGGATCGCATCGAACATGCGCGCCCGTTCGTAGGCGAGCGTCTCGATCGAATCCAGGGAAAGTTCCTGGATTGAAAGCTGTCGTTGTAGTTGATCGACCGTCTCCTGTGTTTTGAGCATCAGGTCGCCGGCATTCGGATATTGCAGCAGATCAGCGTATTTGTCATGCCCCCCGATACCCGCCGTCCATACGTCCTGATCGATGGGATCGGCACCGAAGACAAACCGGTGCACTCTGGCATCCCGCTCCTGAACCTCACCCAGCTTTTCTGAAAGGTGTGCGACCTGATTCTGCAGATTCTGGTAGTGATACCTGGCCTGATCCAGCTCGCGCATGAGGGCACGTTCCTTTTGTGACGGGAGATACGTATCTGCCAGGAAGTAGATCACTGCTCCGGAGAGTATAATGCCACAACAAATGCTCAGGACTCTGAACAATTTGGCTTTCCACGACAAGGCATACGACTCGTACTGGAGCGTCTGGGGGTTGTAATAGTATTTTTGTTTACTCATTCTGATCTCTTCTGCAAATCCGTAGATTTGCACCTTCGCAAAAGGAACCTTGAAGTGATACGTCGACGGGAGGAGTCGGGGCCAAAAATACTGCCCTGACCATGATTTTCAAAATGAAAGATATAAAAAAAGGTATTATACATTAAATTAATATTTAACCTGGTCAGAAATAGCGAGTTTGACAGAAAAGGAAGCAGTGATATGACCAGACATGAAACGGTTTCAGCAAGGGGGTAAAAAGGCATGATGCAATCACGGGATATCAGAGCACGTTTCTTGGAGTTCTTCCGCGAGAAGAATCACCGGATTGTTCCGTCCGCACCGATGGTCAACAAGGACGATCCCACTCTGATGTTTACCAACGCCGGCATGAACCAGTTCAAGGATTTCTTTCTGGGTCACCGGACGCCTGAAGAGCCAAGGATCGCCGACACCCAGAAATGTCTGCGCGTCTCGGGCAAGCACAATGATCTGGAAGAGGTTGGTCGTGACAGTTACCACCATACCATGTTTGAGATGCTCGGCAACTGGTCGATCGGCGACTACTTCAAGAAAGAAGCGATTGCCTGGGGATGGGAACTGCTGACAGAGGTATATGGGCTACCGGCAGACCGCTTGTACGTGACGATTTTTGGTGGTGACGAGGCCGAATCGCTCCACCGCGATGTTGAGGCTGAAACTTTTTGGGGCGGACATGTTCCCGCCGACAGGATCCTCGCGTTCGGCAAGAAGGACAACTTCTGGGAAATGGGTGACACGGGTCCCTGCGGACCCTGCTCCGAGATCCATTTTGATTTGCGCCCTGACGCCGAACGGGTGGCGGTGCCCGGTCAGTCACTCGTCAACCAGGACAACCCGCTGGTGATCGAGCTTTGGAACCTCGTCTTCATCCAGTACAATCGACGGGCCGACGGCTCGCTCGAAACACTGCCCAGCAAACACGTGGACACCGGCATGGGGTTCGAACGGCTTTGCATGGTCATCCAGGGCAAGAAGTCCAACTATGACACGGACGTCTTTACACCCCTCATCCAGTTTATCGAACAGGCAACGGGCGTCAGGTATGCTGGCAGCTATGCGCCAGATGCGATGTCCGATATTGCCATGCGGGTCGTGTCTGATCACGCGCGGGCACTGTTTTTCGGGATTGCTGACGGACAGCTGCCGTCCAATACCGGCGCCGGGTATGTCTTGCGCCGGATCCTCCGTCGTGCAGTGCGCTATTACTACAGCTTTCTCGGCATCCAGGAGCCATTTGTCTATCGCCTGGTGCCGCTCCTTGCCGAGTACTTTGCAGATGTCTTCCCCGAGTCGGCGGAGCAGCAGTCCTTTGTCGCCCAGGTCATTCAGGAGGAAGAACGCTCGTTCCTGCGGACCCTCGAGGCAGGGCTGAGGCGATTTGAAGCTTTGGATGTGACCGGGGGTGAGATCGCCGGCCAGGATGCATTTGAGCTCTACGACACCTACGGTTTCCCGATCGATCTCACACGGTTGATCGCTGCTGAACGGGGTGTGTCCATCGATGAGGCCGGGTTTGAGGCATCTCTTCAGGAGCAGAAGGAACGGTCGCGTGCCGATGCACGCAAGGAGGTAGAGGACTGGGTGGTTCTGGCGGATGGAGAGCCGGAGTTTGTGGGCTATGGGCAGTTGCAAGTGGAGAATACCCGCATCCTGCGGTATCGCGAAGTACGTGCAAAGGACAAAACACAGTATCAGGTCGTACTGGAGCGCACACCGTTTTATCCTGAAGGCGGCGGTCAGGTCGGTGACACCGGCACGATTACGATCGGCGGCCAGACGATCCGCGTGATCGACTGCATCAAGGAAAACGAGCTGCCGATGTGCATTGTACCGGAGTTGCCGGATGCACCGGACGGCCCGGTCTCGGCGAAGGTGGATACCACGACCCGCTGGCTGACAGAAAATAACCACACCGCGACCCATCTCATGCATGCCGCCTTGCGCGAAGTGCTGGGTGACCACGTGCAACAGAAGGGGTCGTTGGTCCGGGACGACCACCTGCGGTTCGACTTCTCGCATTTTCAGAAAATGAGTGAGGAGGAGATCCGCCGTGTTGAAGAGATCGTCAATGCCCGGATCCGGCAAAATATCCCCCGCGGCGAGGCACGTGTGCCGATCGAGGAGGCCAAGGCAGCAGGAGCGATGATGCTTTTTGGAGAGAAGTACGGTGACGAAGTGCGTATGATCACCTTTGATCCAGACTTCAGCGTGGAATTGTGCGGCGGCTGTCATGTCGACCGCACGGGCCGCATCGGTCAGTTCCGGATCGTATCTGAGTCGGCCATTGCGGCCGGCGTGCGTCGCATTGAGGCAGTGACCTCGGAGGCAGCCGAGTCGTACATCCAGGAACGCCTGGCCCGCCTGGAAGCGGTCGAGTCACTGGTCAAGCACCCCCAGGACCTGGTCGCCGCGATCGGGCAGTTGCTCGAGGAGAACAAAGCCCTGCGCAAAGAGTTGGAGGCTGCCCAGCGCGAACAGGTGTTGTCCATGCGCGACACGCTGACGGATGAAATGGAGGAGATCGGTGATGTGCATTTTCTCGCGAAAACACTTCCCCTGACCGACAGCAAGGCGGTCAAGGATCTCACTTTCCGGATGACGGAGCAGGTGGAGCGCTCTGTGGTCCTGTTCGGCATTGAATCGGAAGGCAAAGTACAGCTGCACCTCGGCGTCAGCAAGGACCTGGAGGACGCGTTTCATGCGGGCAACATGGTCCGCGAGTTGGCGCAGGAGATCGGTGGTGGCGGGGGCGGCCAGCCCTTCTATGCCTCGGCTGGTGGCAAAGATGCCAGTGGCATCGCGCGTGCCTTTGAAAAAGCCCGCAACATGGTCCGGGAGGGCGCTCCTGTCTGATCACCTGCAAATCCCTCGAAATAGTGGGTGGGATAATGCCCATGGAATTGTGTCGTTCCGCAACCCCTGCCTGAAGGCCGGGCAAGAAAGGATGATCTCGCCTCAGCTCCCTGGTGACTTCAAGAACGGTCATGTTCAAGCGCTCCGACCGCCTGGTTTGTCCAATCTGAGGATGGCATCTCTGGTACCGGGCTTTGGCACCACCCCGGCGTAGTAGCCGATCTGAATATCAGTATCTCTGGCCCGGCGCTTCAGAACGGGGTATGCGGTTACCGATCTGTATAGGAGCATCTCTAGCCGCGGGCTTCAGCCCGGGGTGTTCGGTCAATCATAGCATCCGGGCTTCAGCCCGCCATCAAGACACGCCGGTCTTACTCCATGCCCCCGCGCGCGACAGTGCCGCCCGAGATCGATGATCCAAAGAAGACTGCATTAGCGACCAGCTTCTGGGTACCCCACCAATAGGCCCGGAACGAGGGATTGTCGGCAAAGCAGATGACCCGGCCGCTGCCGGACCCTCCGATGAAGATGGAGGCAGATCCCCTGATGGCCTCGAGGTTTTCGTCATTGATATATCCTGACAGGAGCGGAGTATCCGTATAGCGACCTGGCGTGGCATAGGGATTTTCCATGGGCTCATAAAATGCGGTACCCCGCCGGAAAACCGGCAACTTGCTCTCCCGGTATCCATACGCGATGGGATGGGTCAGGTCGAGTTCGATCTCGAAAATAGCTCCGCCGATGACCCGGCTGCCCTGGTCGGCGCTGGCGGATGCATATGGGCGCTGATCGGACTGATCATCCCCGTTGCCAGTGCTTTTTCTTTTGACGGTGATCAGGTCCTGCCCGCTTGCCCACTGGATGGCACCCCGCGTGAGGACAAGGGTGCCGCCGTCGCGCACCCATTCCTTGATCCGTTCGTTGCCGGTGCTGCCCAGCGAGCGATAGTTCCCGTCAACCATGATGATCGCGGTATACCTGCTGAGATCGATGCGGCCGACATCGCCGGCCACCAGTTTGGTGACCGGGATCTGGTAGCGGGTGTCGAACAGATGCCACATTTCACCGGATTCGTATCCGCTGACACCATCGCCGACAAGAATGGCAACTTCAGGTTTTAGGACGGTGACAAACGACCGGCTGCCCAGGTCAACGCCATCGGTGGATAAACCGGTGCGCAGGCCCCAGATGCCGGTCTGACCGATGCGGGCCGCTTCCACCATGATGTCGTGCACCTCGTCCGGTGGGACTGCCTGATTCTGTACCGGGATCAGAATGGTGCCCTCGGTAAACATCATCGGGAAGTCCCCGATGGTGGAAGTAAATGGTTTCTGCGCCACCTTGATCCGCAGGCCCTCCTTCATCATGTGGTAGGCGGCGGCCGGTGCGAAATAATCATCCCAGATCATCGCATAGGCGTATTCCGATCTGCTGTGGACCAGCCGCTGCCGCGGATGATAAACCTCGTGCGTTCCGCCGATCATGGTCAGCGGTGCCTGAATGCGCGCGCGATAGGACTCGAACTGCTGACGCGACAAGGGTACGTGATGCATGTTGTAGGCCAGGGGCAGGGTCCATCCCGAGACGTCGTAAAACAAGCTATCCTCAAATGCGGTTTGCCGCTCGAAGATGGCCCGGATCATGCGGTACTGCGGTTGTTCAACCGGGATCAGGTATGGGTAAATGACATCGTCAATCTGTGCATTGACGACGTAAACATCAATATCATGCTGGAGCAGGTTGTGCACAAAGGCATCACCCTTGCTGTTGTCGTGGCCCGGTCCCACAAGGTAGCCCTGCACTGGGTCACGTCGCGCCTCAGTGATCGCCGTGGCATAAAAATCACGCTGGAAGGTCTGCAACTCGTTCTTGAGCCCGATGGCCGCGCGCTGCGTCGACAGGGAAGTGCGCACCTGGTTGCGAATCGCATACTGGAACGTGAGCAGGCCATTGTCGGATTCCTGCACATGCCCCCGGGCGCTGCCTTGTTCAAACAAAATGCCCACGCCGCCATTCACATCGGGGTAAGTAGACCCCTTGCCCACGTAGAAATCGTCGAAGCTCTCTTTGGTATAGTAGAGCGACCCGATCTCATCGAGTATTTCGGCATGATATTCGGCGATCGCCGCCGTCAGGTCCTGATTGCGTTGCGGAGTGATCGGGTTGGTACGCGAAGGGATGCCGGGCATAAAGAAGAAGGTGGAGTTAGTACCCATTTCATGATGGTCGGTCAGGACATTGGGTTTCCACTTGTGGTAATTGGCGACCCGCCCACGGGACTCCGGATGCTGGAGCAACAGCCAATCGCGGTTCAGGTCAAACCAGTAGTGGTTGGTCCGTCCGCGGGGCCACGCTTCATCGTACTCACGGTCGGCAGGATCCGAGGTAAGCGTCTGGTTCTTGTGGCTGTTGACCCAGGTCGAGAAGCGGTGCAGACCGTCCGGGTTGAAGCAGGGGTCGAGCAGCACGACAGCATTGTCGAGCAGCGTATTGACCTCGTCACTCTGGCCGGCTGCCAGGTAGTAGGCCACCAGCAACGCAGCGTTGGCTCCGCTGGGCTCATTGCCATGAATACTGTAGCCCTGATAGATGACCACCGGTGCCTCGTCGAAGTTGACCGAAGAAGAGACCTGCGGGTCGGCGATAGCCTGCCGTTGTGCGAGGATCTCGTCGAGACGGGCATGATTTTGCGGCGAGGTGATCGTGAGCATGAGGAGAGGCCGTTGTTCATAAGTATAGGCGTACTCCTCGATGGTGATCCGGTTTGAGCGTCGCGCGAGTTCCTGCATGTAGAAGCGCAACTGATCGTGGGAGACATGCCAGTCCCCGACCTGATAGCCGAGAAAGGCCTCCGGCGTCGGGATCGCCGGGTTGTAGGGAATATCGGGCAGGTAATAATGGATATCCACCGACGACTGGGCGTGGGGTGTCGGTAAATGGATGGTCAGAAGGCCGAATAAACAGAACAGGAGACGTAGCATCTTGAATGCGGTTTGCTTGATGGTAATCATTGGATTGACGAAGATAAGATATGCCGGTCAGCCTTGAATATTTCTCATATCTTGGCAGCCCTGTTCACTAAAGCGAATGCATTCGTGAGTCAGATGTTTGCGCTCCTCGCGCTGCTTTTTGGAGGGTTTTTCCTGCTCAATGTCTATTTCAGGGTCAAGGTTTGGAAAAGTTGGCGGGTATTGTCCCAACGCGGCGTTGAGTTTGCTGCCACCGATATCTTCTCGGGGCGCAAGCTGCGGGCAGTGATCGCGAAATACCCGGATAGTCGCGACGAGATCCTGAGTTATGCCAGGCACATGCAGTATTCGATCTGGATGGCCTCAGCGTTCGTGATATTAATCATCATCTTTGGCATGGCGCTCTTTTAGCCACATTGCACCCGGAATAGCATGAAACGAGCAATCGGTCTCTTTGGTGTCGGACATTTGGGCAAGATCCACGCGCGTTGCCTGGCCCAACTGACGGCCGAATATCACGTGCACGGCTTTTACGATCCTGATGATGCGGCAGCCCACGAGGCTGAGGAGAGCCTTGGGCTGACGCGGTTTGACGATCCCGACGCGCTCATTGATGCTGTCGATGTGATCGATGTCGTATCTCCCACGAGCACACATTTCGACCTGATCAAGCGCGGTCTGAAGGGCAGGTGCCATGTGTTTACTGAGAAACCCGTGACCGAAAGTGTGGAACAGACGCAGCAGCTCAGGGACCTTGCCGCCGAGCACAATCTCAAAGTGCAGGTGGGGCATGTGGAGCGCTACAACCCGGCTTTTCTCGCTGTACAGGACCTGCGACCGGCCCCGATGTTTATTGAAGGACACCGGCTTGCACAGTTCAACCCGCGCGGCACTGATGTCAGTGTCGTGCTCGACCTGATGATCCACGACCTGGATATCCTGGTGGCCCTGATCCCGTATGGCGTCGCCAATATTCACGCCAGCGGGGTGGCCGTGATCAGCGACCAGGCCGATATCTGCAACGCGCGCATCGAGTTCGACAACGGTGCTGTCGCCAACCTCACCGCCAGCCGGATCAGTCTCAAGAATATGCGCAAGCTGCGCATGTTCCAGCGTGATCAATATATCAGTATCGACTTTCTGGAGAAGCAAGCGGAGATCATCCAGCTTTCAGATGATAAACCGGACGATGGCACCGCTTTCGAAGTCGAGTTGCAGGACCGCTCCAAGTGGATCCGGATGGTGCAGCCCGAGATCGTACCCAACAATGCCATCCTGGAAGAGCTGCGAAGCTTTCACCAGGCCATTGTACACGACCGCACGCCCGACGTGACCCTCGACGACGCGCTGGCGTCGCTGCGTATTGCACATCAAATCCTGGAAGCTGCCGAGACCAGTGCACTCAGAGCAAACATATAGGTGGTTGCTGCCGCTGTGCCTGGCCATGCTCCTGGCAGGGGGTTGCGATATTATCAATCCGGCCGACCCGGTGCCGGCGTACGTCTACATGGCAAACATGCCGCTGTCTGTCAGCCCGGGTGAGGGGTCGGCATCCGAACACATCACGGAGGCCTGGTTTTATGCCGATGGCGATTTCCTTGGTGCTTACGCCATGCCGGCTTTGATCCCGGTGATCGCAACCGGCCCGACCGAGATCCTCGTTTTTCCGGGCGTCCGTGTCAACGGGATCGCCAGTACCCCGGATATTTATCCGTTCTACCGGCGTTTTGAGGCTACCATTGACCTTGCACCGGAGAAAACCGATACCCTTCGTCCGACCACGACGTACCTGAGCGATCTGACCTTTGCTATCAATGAAGGATTCGAAACGAGCAACGGCTGGATCGACGATCTCGACGGCGACCCGGAAACAGGCATTGAGCAGTCGGAAACCGATGTCTTTGAAGGGACCCGTTCGGGGCGCATCGTACTTACCCCCGCAAATCCTCTGGCGGAGGTGGCCAGCTTGCCTTTGCTCGATGACCTGCCCACCAACTCGTCGCCCGTCTACCTCGAACTCGATTACAAGAACAACACAGAATTCAGCATCGGGCTGGTGGGCCATCAGACCGGCATCGGGCCCACCCGCAACACGCTCCTTTTCGTACGGAAGCGGGACGACTGGAGCAAGATCTATGTGGATCTGACCGAGGCCTTATTTTTGTCCCAGCTCGAGGCGTATCAGGTGATGATCCGGGCCACACATGATCCGGACAACACTGAGTCGGAGGTCCTTCTGGACAACATCAAACTGGTGCATTTTCGTCAATGAAGCGTCGGCGGAGATTTCATATGTTCCTTTACGGCTGTGCCGACTTTGTCGCGGCCATGCTGGCGTGGGCTTGCTTTTACGCCTACCGCGCCAGTGCCGAAGGCAAGCGGGTAGATGCCACCCTCCTCGAAGACCCCAATTTCTGGTACGGCGTGATCGTGGTGCCGGTGGGCTGGATCCTCTTCTACTGGATCTTTGACAAGTACAAGGACATTTACCGTCTGTCGCGGTTCGCCACGCTGCGCCGGACGTTCTTCCTGTCGTTCTTCGGTGTGCTGATCCTGTTCTTTACGCTCATTCTCGACGATCTCGTCCGTGACAAGCGGACCTACTACTCGTCCTTCGCGATGCTCTTCCTGTTCCACTTTACGCTGACGTCGGTGTTCAGGATGATCATCCTGACCAGGGCCAGCCGGCGTCTCAAAGCAGGCAAGATCGCCTTCAATACGATCATCATCGGAGGTAATCAAAAAGCCGTCGAACTTTTTGAGGAGATCTCGGCGCTCAAGAAAAGTCTCGGCCACCGCTTCCTGGGATTCGTCGATGCCAACGGCAACAGCGAAAATGGCTTGTCGCAATACCTGCCAAAACTCGGGCGGGTGGAGCAACTCGGTGCCCTGATCGAAGAGTTCGACGTCGAAGAAGCGATCATCGCCATCGAGACCTCCGAGCACAACCGGCTGTCGGAGATCATGAATGTGCTCTTCGACTTCGACGACAAGGTCCTGGTCAAGATCATACCCGACATGTACGACATCATGCTGGGTACGGTCAAGATGAACTATCTGTACGGTGCGGTACTGATCGAGATCGAACGCGGCCTGATGCCCAAGTGGGAGAGTCTTCTCAAGCGGCTGATCGACGTGGTGATGAGCCTCCTGCTGATGATCCTGCTCTTGCCCTTGTACCTCTACATCGCCATCCGTGTGCGGCTCTCGTCTCCCGGCCCGATCATTTACAAGCAGAGCCGCATCGGGCTCAACGGCAAGCCGTTTACCATCTACAAATTCAGGTCGATGTATCAGGGCGCCGAATCGAACGGGCCCCAGCTGTCGCACGAAGAGGACGAGCGTTGCACCCCCTGGGGAGCGACCATGCGCAAGTGGCGCCTGGACGAGCTGCCGCAG
>JAWWBX010000079.1:0-15775 GCA_033720735.1 Saprospiraceae bacterium | reverse complement strand
TGTAAAATATGAGCAATGGCAACTTAGTATCTCAGGGCATGATAAGCTGGCCACACAGGTCGAGTGGGTTTCGCAATCGGAAGGGGACGGTGCTGGGTTTGACATCCTCTCAAAAAACTTCAATGGTTCTGACAAATACATAGAGGTCAAAACAACACGCTTGGGCAAAGAAACCCCCTTTTTCTTCTCCCGAAATGAGCTGCGGTTCTCGCAAAGAAATCGTGATTCATATCACCTCTATCGATTATTCAACTTCGGACAAAAAGCTCGGATGTTCAAAAAGCTCGGAGATTTCGATTCTACATGCACCTTTTATCCCTTTATGTATAAAGGATTCCCATAACCCTATGCATTTACAAGGGTGATGCCTACCCTTGTAAAAACGGATTCGTCCTTCTTTCCGCACCGATCGTAGTCGGCGGGCCGTGACCGGGATAGACGGTGACCTCGTCGTCGAGCACCAGCAGCTTCTCACGGATGCTCTTGATCAGCGTGTCGTAGTCCCCGCCCGGCAGGTCGGTCCGCCCGATGCTGCCCTGAAACAGGACATCGCCTGCGATGAGCTGTTGACCCGGTCGATCGTAAAGACAGATACTGCCCGGCGAATGACCTGGCGTGAGCAAGACTTCGAGTTCGGTCTCTCCGAAACGGATGACATCGCCTTCCTCGATCAGGATCTCAGCCGGGGGGATCGGATCGAGTGACATCCCGTACATGCCGGCAATGGGTACGGCGTATGCGAGCAGCTGCTGTTCATCGGGATGGACCTCCAGCTTCAAGCCGTACTGGTCTTGCACATAGTTGATCCCAAAAATGTGGTCCAGATGGCAGTGTGTATTGATCAATCGCACCGGGGTCAGGGCGTTCTGCCGGATGAGTGCGTCGAGTCGCTTTTCTTCGGCATCTGAATTGCACCCGGGGTCTACAATGATGCATTCACCCGAATCGTCGGACAGCACGTAGGTGTTCTCTGCAAAGTCATTGAATGTCAGAAAGGTTACACGCATGTGGGATCCGATTGGTCAAACACCGATTTGGCGGGAGGTCTCCGTTGCGGTTTCAGCGCAAAAAACGTAATTTTTCTCAACGGAACACACCCTGCGCTCCCTTTGACGTTTAAATTAGACGGAATCCTCGTGTATGCGGCGACTGCTCCTGTTCTGTATGGTCATTCTGATACTGCCTGCCTTGCAAGCCCAGTCGGTGTATACCGAATTTGGCAAGAACCGGATCCAGTATCACGATGATTTCAGCAACTGGTGGATGTATGAAACGGAAAACTTCATCACGTACTGGTACGGCAAGGCCAGGAACGTCGCACATACCGTCATCCAGATGGCCGAGCTGGACAACGATGAGATCCAGAATATCCTGGAGCACCGCTTTAATGACAAGATCGAGATCATCGTCTACCTCGATGTGTCCGATCTGAAACAGAGCAATCTCGGATCGGAGGAGTTGTTTGCTTCTGCAACCGGCCAGACCAAGATCCTCGGCAACAAGATGTTCGTTTATTTCGACGGAAATCATCAGACCCTGCGTGACCGCATCCGCCAGGGGATCGCCGGTGTGTATCTGGAGTCGATGCTCTACGGCAGCAATCTCCAGGAAATCGTGCAAAACGCTGTACTGCTCAATCTGCCGGATTGGTACCGCCTGGGCCTGATCTCTTATCTCGGCGACGAATGGAACCCTGTGATTGAGGACGAGTTGCGCGATTTGTATCTCCATCCCAAGGGCCGCTATCAGGATTTTGAACGGCTCGCCCGGGACTATCCACGGATCGCAGGACACGCGCTGTGGTACTACATTGGCAGATCGTTTGGCAAGAGTTCCATCTCGAATCTCCTCTACCTCACCCGGATCAATCGCAATCTCGAGAATGCATTTCTGTATGTCCTTGGTGTCGAATTTGACCAGGTCATCGACGATTGGGGCCTGTTCTTCGAGGATTATTTCGAGCGCGAGCAGGCGCGCTATACGCAGGTGGATGTGGGTACCGCGCTACGCATACCCAACAAGCGCAATCTGCCGATCACCCATTTGTCGCTCAGCCCAGACGGGCAGTATCTCGCCTTTGTCCTCAATGACCTGGGCAAGATCAAGCTCTACCTGCGCGATAACACCACCGGCAGGTCGGCGCTCTTGCTCAAAACAGGGGTGCGCAACAATGTGCAGGAAACCGACTTCAACTACCCGGTGATGGCGTGGCATCCTTCGGGAGAAGCGCTGTCTGTCGTGTATGAAGAGCGGGACGTCTTGTACCTCGCTCAATTTGATCTCAACGAGGACCGGCAATTGATTGAGTTGCTCGGACCCGATATTCAGCGTGTATACAGCATGGACTACTGGCATCCGGACACCCTGGTGATGTCTGCCTCGACCGATGGCCTCGCGGACCTCTACAAGTACATGCCTAAAACGCGGCAGTCCGAGCAGATCACCGATGATTTTTATGATGATCTCGACGTGAGCGTTGTGCAACTTGGCGGCAAGCGCGGCCTGCTCTTCCGCTCGAACCGGACCGATCTGTCTCTCGCTCCCCGCAAGCTGGACACCATCCTGCCCATCGAACACTTCGATGTCTTCTTCATGGAGCGTACGGATTCAGGCTGGCAACTGCACAATCTTACACAAACTGCAGGGGTCAACGAACGCGCGCCGGTGGCGATCGGAGAAGACCGGGTCATGTATCTCTCGCATATCGCGGGCGTCTGGAACCGTCAGGCGGTAAGTACCACCATGTCGGGGCAACCGACAAGGGCATTCATGACGAATTACAACCACAATATCCAGGCGCACACCTCTGCACCCGGCGAACCGGTCTTTGAATATATACAGGTCAATGGCCGGCATCTGCTGTTACAAGCATCGTCTGATGCAGTCACTGCTGTGCCTGCGCCGCGTGCACAACAAGGCATCGCTGGTCTGCAGGACGAGAAAGAAGAGCCCGGCACGACAAATATGGACGAACGCGATGTCGTGGACGAGCGCTACCTGTTTCAGGCAGATTTTGCCCGACCTGAACATCTCCCGGCCAGCGATAGCGTCGCTGCGCCGTCAATGCCACCGCCGCCCGAGCCGGAAGCGGAGACACCGCCACTGGACTTTCTCGCGACTGCGACCACAGTGCGCCCGTCTACATATGATCCGCGTGATGTGATCAGCATCAACTATGCCCGGGCCATTGCGCATCGCCTGAAGTTCAAGCTGGATTTTGTGAATACCACCATGGACAACAGCCTGTTGTTCTCCACCCTCGATACGTACGCCGGTACCAAGCGGCAATATGACAACCCGCCCCTGGGAATCCTCCTCAAAGCCAATATCAAGGACCTTTTCGAAGACTATGTCATCGAAGGTGGTGCGCGTTATCCCACTTCTTTCAATGGCAGTGAGTACTTCCTTTACCTCGACGACAAGAAAAAACGGATCGACAAGCGCTATGCCTTCTACCGCAAGACGACCATCGAAGCACAGGATGCCGGGATCTTCGGGGCGGATCGGGAGCAGTTTGTGACCGTCATCGGACAATACCGGCTCAGTTATCCGATCGATGTGTATACCAGTCTGCGTGCCACGGCCACGATCCGCAATGACCGGCTGATCCAGCTGGCCACCGATGCTTCCAACATCGATATCCCCATCGATGACCAGCAACGCGTTGGCCTGCAGCTCGCCTATGTGTACGACAATACGCTGGAGATCGACATGAACTTCCGCCATGGCAGCCGATACAAGGTCTGGGCCGAAATGGTCAAAAAATTTGACCTGAACTTGTTTGAAGGTGGTGAGAAACTGACATTCAACAAAGGGTTTATGACCGTGCTGGGTGTGGACGCGCGGCATTACCAGCGTCTGGACAAACACTCCATCCTGGCGGCTCGATTTTTCGCTTCTACCTCCTTCGGGTCGGAGCGCAACCTCTACTATCTGGGGGGTGTCGAAAACTGGTTGTTTGGTGGCTTTGACAACACCATTCCTGTTCCGGGAGACAAGAACTTTGCCTATCAGACCGTGGCGGCCCAGATGCGCGGCTTCAAGTACAATGCCCGCAATGGCGGCTCGGTAGCCCTGATCAATACTGAGCTCCGCGTACCTTTCCTCCGCTATTTATCCAAGCGCAAGATCAAATCGTCCTTCCTCAGGCATTTGCAAGTCGTCGGGTTTGCCGATGTGGGTACAGCCTGGCACGGCCGTGACCCGTTCAGTGACGAGAACCCACTCAATACACTCACCCTGACCAATCCCCCTACGGTCACCGTGGATGTCAAGTACTTCCGAAACCCGATCATCGCCGGCTATGGTGTCGGTCTGCGTACGCTGCTCTTTGGTTATTTTCTCAAGTTTGACTACGCATGGGGCTGGGAGACCCGTCAGCTTCGCAAGCCGGTGGTACACTTTAGTATGGGCACTGATTTCTAGGGTCGTTTCCAAACACATGCCGGGATCACCGATGCACCGGGAATGCCTAATTTAGTCCCGACAATCATGGATACGTCGCTCATCATTACCACATACAACTGGCCGCAGGCACTGGATATGGTCCTGCGCAGTGTACTGCGACAGAGTGTGATGCCCGATGAAGTGGTCATAGCAGACGACGGTTCCACAGAGTCAACCGCCGAAGTCATCCGGGCACTTCGCGACCAGTTTTCAGTGCCCCTGCATCACATCCGGCAGGAAGATGAGGGATTCCGGGTTGCCCGCGTACGCAACCTGGGGGCCAGCAAAGCGTCAGGAAGGTATTTGATCTTTGTCGATGGCGACATGCTGCTGCATCGGCAGTTTGTCCGCTCGCACCTCGCACTGCGCAAGCCGGGTCATTTTCTCCATGGCCCGCGGGTTTTGCTCTCGGACGAGCTGGCGCGTGACCTGCTGAGGGGAAAGCTCCCTCCAAGGTTTGGGGTGCTTCAGGCTGGGGTGACCAATCGCCTGAATATGTTGCATAGCCTTTTCCTGTCCCGATTGATCTCGCACCGATCATCATCCTGGCAGTCCCGGGCGTGTAACCTCTCGCTGTACCGCGATGCCTTCGAAAAGGTGAATGGCTTCAATGAGGATTTTGTGGGATGGGGCAAGGAGGACAGCGAACTGGCGTACCGGCTCACCCTGGCAGGTATCCGTAAGGTCAATCTGCGTCTCGCCGGGGTGGCGTATCACCTCGGCCACGCCCAGAGCCACGAACGCACGCATAGCGAAGATCTGCGACGCAACGAAGCCTTACTGAACAAGGTCATCGCCAACGGGTCGTACTGGTGTGACAACGGGCTGACCAATCACCTGACTCCGGCAGTATTGAAGGATGATGCATAGCAAAACCAGAAAAGCAGTTTTGCCTAGTTGCAGCTGCAGGGTCGTTACCCCGAAACTGCTTGCCAGGGTCACGGCATACAGTCCGATCAACAGATACGAACGCCGCCAATACAAGCCCAACGGATAGAGAAGAAGTCCGAGGATGACGACCGTTCCCACCAATCCAAACGTGGCCAGCCAGTACAAATAGTCGCTCTCCGGCAAATACCTCCGCTCGGCTGGAAACTGGGGTGTGTCCCGCTCATAGATCTCAGCAATATCGTTGGTGACATCACCAATGCCGGCCCCCAGCACAGGGTGGCGCAGAAAAAGCGTCAGTCCATGCTGATAGGAGATCACCCGGGTATTGTCCGAATACTGAGGGAGTGCCCCTTGCTGCACGAGTACTTTGAGGTCGTGCCGCATGTAATCAATCTTGTTCCGCAGACTTGGAAGCATCCAGTATCCCGCAGCGAACACCCCGAGGATCAGCACGCCCATTCCTGCAGCCAGGCGCCAATTGCCCTGTCTCATAGCGGCTACAAGCATGATCATAAACAACCCTGCATAGCAGGCAAACAACCCGGTCCGTACTGCCAAGACATGCAGGAATACAAACAGGAACAGGGCAACCGCCCCGAGCGTCCTTCTCTGCCATTGTGCAGACGGCCGGTGGTCGTACCACAGGCCCACAGCAAGACAGCACGCCAGCGCGACGAAGTAGCTGTAGCGCACATGCAGAATGGGCGTGGGGATTGTCTGTCCAAATTTGTACAGGTCATTGTACTCCTGCCAGTGAAGCAGGTAGTCCCCGGTAATAATACATGCCGATACTGTCGTTGCTGCAATGAAGATGCTGAGCAGGTGCACCAGTCGCCGCCGGTCCACGACGAATGCTGTCAGGCCGAGCGGAATACCGAGATACGGCAAGCCGATATTCAACTGGGAAAGCCATTTGGATTGGTCCTGTGAAAGCAAAACGGAGAGCGCATACACGACAAAGACGCCCATCACATAGATGATCTCCTTGCGTCTTGACAAGGCGTGCCTCCGCTCAGCATCGACAAGGGAAAGCAGCCCAATGGCCAAGAGCGTGCCCGTGGTGATCGAAACCAGGGAGCGCGCATAGAAGATCCCCACACTGAGCGCGGCCGTCAGGACATACAGGATCTGCCATGACGACAGCAATGACATCAGTCTGTTGTAAAATGCCTGCATGGTCTATGATGCGCGGTGTGAACACGTCACGAAAGCGCGCATAACTTGTAGACATGTCGATCTTCCTCCTCCGAGTAATGGTACTCTGTCACCATCCGCTGTTTGACAATCAAGTTAAAGATGAAGTACAACATACTCTCTTCTGAGGTCATGACATCGGCCGAAGACTGCGAGCGCATTTCCAAATCAAGCCCTGATTTCTCCATCAGCACGTTAAACGCCCTCACGCCGAAGAAGCCAATGCGGTGGACCGGTTTTCTGCCTTTCAGCAGGAGGGTTGTCTTTTCCTTCGGGATCACGACTTCGACAACTTTACTGCTTTCCTGTTTCAGGAAGTGGATGATATCAGCCATTGCCCGCGATCGTTCAAATGGATTCATTGCCCGGGGCAGCCGCATGCTCGTATACGGCGTGTCCTGTATTGACCTCCGCATTTCGGTCGAATACAAGCGTCCCCAATCCTCCTGGCCCCGATGCACCTCATTGCGTTTTGTTTCAAAATAGATGACCAGGTCTTCCCACCACAATTTCATGAAGCGGGGATGAGATGCCGTATACGTGGGGTGCCACTGGTGATAGAGCGGGTGGGCGCGATTGTCCATCCAATAGCTTTCCAGGCCGGCATTGCGGCCACGGACATAGCCGTCGGTATCCTCACGACCCCAGATGCAATAGAATTCGTCCAACCCACCCAGTTTATCTCTGAACACCTCGTTCGACAGGAGATGGAACATGCCAATGGACTGATAGGGACTTTCTTCGAAGTGTTGCGGCCTGCTTGCCTCAAGCGACGTGTAGTCGGAAAAGGTTTCGGGAAGCATGAAGGCCAGAGAGAACAATTGCCGTCCCGGATCTGCGTGCTGCATGGCATTGTTCAAAACGTCGCGCGTATAGATCAGGTCAATATCTGTTGATAGCACATACTCACCTTGCGCCAGGCGCATCCCCGTATTGATAGCATGCGATTTGTTCCACAGCATGCCACGTGTATCATTGTAAACATGGGTGCACCATCCGTACCTGCCTGTTTCGGCCTCGACGGCTTCGGCAAATGGCGCATCGCTGCCGTAGTCCACAAAGATCAGTTCGAAATCCCGGTAACTCTGATGATCGATCGAAGCCAGGAAGCGTTGCACGCGCTCAAGGTTGCGGTTGCGAAAGGTGACGACGATACTCAATCTGGGCATTCTGCTCCTGATAGATGATCAAAAAGTGTATTCAAACAGGTCAATGTCCCGTTCATAGTACTTGGCGATCAGCGCACGTGATTCGCGGTCGTAGTAGTCCCGGTAATCCGGTTTTTCCCTTCTTGAAGCATTGATGCGTTCAAGATCTGTCTGCGGGAGGCCCAAACGGGTAAACAGCCCTTGCATGTCATCGGGGATCGTCTCAAAGCGGCCGAGGAAATCGACTTGCAATTCGCCCTGTTCGGTGGCAATCCACTCGTATTGCGGTGCCATAAAGTAAAAGCTCCCGGTGAGTGGTTTGAATCTGCCTTCGATCAGGTAGTGCGCGGCATCGTTGAGGGTAGCTCGCCTGAGCAGGTCGTAGTGACGATTCTTGCCGTAGATCGACCTTGCGGGGTCTCTGGTTGAGTGATAGTAGTTCTCCTCCATTTTTGCATAGAGGTAGAAGGAAAGGAAGCGGTCCCACGGATTGCGTACAAAGGTGATCTTGAAATACCTTTGATATGCGCGAGGCCCCAGCCTTTCCTCAAAATGAAAGTACTTGCCGTGGGAAGCTTCAGGGGTCAGACCGAGCGCCTTTTTGATAGCGGTTCCGGCAGTTTTGGGAATATGGATGTAGAGGAACTTGCGTTCTGTATTGATGTTGCGTTCGAGCGGTCTCCGGTAGCCTTTGGCTGCCATGGGCAGATGTGCGTTATACGGCTTCGCCGGTTTCGAGTTTGGAGGCGTTTTCGGCAACCTGCAACGCTTCGATGATCTCATCGAGTTGGCCATCCATGACCTTGTCGAGATTGTACAGCGTTAGATTGATGCGGTGGTCAGTGACCCTGTTTTGCGGATAGTTGTAGGTGCGGATCTTGTCGGAACGGTCACCGGAGCCCACCAGTGACTTGCGCGTTGCCGCTACTTTGTTCTCATGTGCTTCCTGCTGTACTGCGCGGATCTTTGCGTACAGGCGCTGCATGGCGATCTCCCGGTTCTTGATCTGCGACCGCCCGTCGGTACTTTCAGCAACAATACCCGTGGGGAGGTGGGTAAAGCGCACACCTGATTCTGTCTTGTTGACATGCTGCCCGCCGGCGCCACTTGAGCGAAAGGTGTCGACTTTGAGATCGTCCTTTTTGATATCGATATCCTCAAGTTCAAACTTGGGCATCACTGCGACAGTCGCCGCTGACGTATGCACCCGCCCCTGTGATTCGGTCTTCGGTACCCGCTGCACACGATGCGCACCGGATTCAAACTTGAGTTTGCCGTACACTTCTTCACCGTAGACTTCCAGCACGATCTTGTTGTACCCGCCGACAGTCCCTTCATTCACATACAGTACCTCTGCACTCCATCCGATCGTCTCAAAGTACTTACTGTACATGCGATACAGGTCACCGGCAAAAATGCTGGCTTCATCGCCTCCGGTTCCCGAGCGGATCTCCATGATCACGTCCATGCCGTCGTCGGGGTCCTTCGGGATCAGCAGCTGCTTGATCTGCTCCTCCATTTCCTCCCTGCGCGGCTCGAGTTCCTCGAGTTCCAGCTTGGCCATGTTGCGCATCTCCTCGTCCTTCTCATGGAGCATTTCCCGGGCCGTCGCAATATTGCCCAGCAGTTGTGCGTACCGGTCATGTGCCTGGACGACTTCCGTAAGGTCTTTGTACTCCTTGTTGACCTTCTTGTACCTCTTCATGTCGGCGATCGTTTCGGGATCGGCCAACAGTTCCTCCAGGTACAGGAAGCGCTCTTTTATCGATTGTAATTTCTCAATCAGGTCCATGACTCGTTTCAGGCGACAAAATTAAGAAAAGGCGCTATTGCAGCAGGATGGTCCGCCAGGTGTCTCCATCGAACAAACAAAGCGCGCCCTGGTTGGCATCGAAGATCAGCAATCCTTCGGGGGGATTGATGATCGAACCGGCGGTTGTGACCGGGACACGCAACGCACGCGTTGCTGACTTGAGGTCCAACACGGCGTTTGGGTTCTTGACCGTGGTACCCAACGCCATCCCGGGGAGGCTTTGCGCGGGTGGAGCCGGGTTGACTGCAAGGTTGCTGCTGAAATGCTTGAATGGCCGCCAGTCGATGCCGTCATACACGATGAGTGCTGACGATGTTTCATCAAACGCGAGCAGTCCCTGGCGCGGAAAGTCAATGGCTAGCAACGTTGAATCGCTGAAGGCACCGGGCAGTACCAGTCCTTCTGCCGCCGACAAGTCCAGAAGAGCTCCCGGATCGTTGACCCCGCCTCCGATGGCAATACCCGGCCTGGGCATGACCGTATCATAAACGGGCTGCTGCAAGTAGCTGGTTTCCAGCAACTGCCACGTCGACCCGTCAAAGAAGCAAACGGTCGCCGAATCCGTGTGGTACGCCACCAGTCCCGCAACCGGTTGGGGGATCGATGTAAAATCCGGTGTCGACAGCAGCGGGAGGCCAAGCCCCTGATCGTCGGTCGCCAGATCGAGCAGCACACTGGCACCGCCATGTTTTGGTACGACTTGCTCCGCTGTATCCTGCATGGTGACGAGGGCCATCCCCGGAGGAAAGCTGTCTCGCACGATCATGACCTGGCCCAGCTCAGTCAGGTTGCCTGGTGGGAGAAAGGTGGCTGCACCCTGGCGCCCTTCTTCCAGGATCGGATTTTTTGCCACCGTCATCCAGGGCTGCTCTGCGGTGTTTTCTCCGCGCACCTGCAGATCAACGTCCGTACTGTCGCGCATCACCGGTGAAATAAATGCCAGTGCACTGAATCGCGCCGAGTCCGGATGCGTGATCAAAGGTTGTGTACCATAGTTGTTGAGTACCCAATAGCCCGTTGCCAGTGGCACGTGTTGTTGGTCCGTGGTGTCGGGCAGGATGTTCAGACGGGTGGCATAGACCTCGCCACCAGGCACGGTGGCACCCGCGCCGAAGGTGAGTTTCAGGCCCACTTCATCAAAATCATAGGTCCCGGTGGCAGTGATGGTCATCGCCTGACTCGTGCCCGGACCGACGGGGATGCGCGAGCGCACTTTCGCGGCCCCTCCGTTGAGTGTGCCGTCTCCGGCACCCGCTTTGTTATAAACCGTGCTGCCATCGGCATTGAACTGAAAGTACGCGATCAGGGTGGTATCCTCAGCAGGGCGTTTGATCAAATGCCGTGAAGCGCGGATCTCAGCAGGAGTGAGTGCCCGGTTCCAGATACATACTTCATCGATCAGGCCGGCAAAGTTGCGTCCACCCCAGCCCTGGTAACTGCCAATCCGCATCGTTTGCAAGTCAGCCGGGGAGGTAGCGACATTGTGAATAGCTTCTGTTCCGTTGACATACAGGCGCACCTGGGATGGCGTGACTACCATTGCGACGTGCGACCATACATCCGGGACGACTTCAAGATTACTGTCCCACCACCAGGCGCCACCCGGCCAATGATATCCCAGTGTGTTGTTCCCCTCACGGAAGTTGAACCCCGCCGCCGGGCCGTCATTCATGACGATCCCGGTGTAGTCATTCTGGATACTGTCTGGCTTGACCCAGGCCGAGATGGTGAGATGATCCGCCAGGATACCCGGCCCGTCGATCAGGACGTGATCCGGATTTTGATAACAGATCAGCGCCCGACCGGGAACGGTATCTGGGCTGCATTGATCTTCAATGCGGATCATCTGGGGGAAGGTGCGGGTATCGCTGCCGTGGACATCCGTAATGGTCAGCGAGACATCATAGACCCCCGGTTTGTCATACACGACTTTGGGATTGCGGACGGAAGCTGTTGCGGGCGTGCCTCCGGGAAACGACCAACTCCAGGCCACACCTGTTTCCGAAAGGATCGAATGGTCGGTGAAAAAAACGGTGTCTTCCAGGCAATAGTAGCGGTCGGTCAGGGCTGCTGGTTGCGCAATTGGCGAACTGGGCTCATAGAAGTCACGCTCCCAGACCGACCGGTTGGTGGCATTGCGCAGGGTTTCTTTACGGTAGTACGGCAGGAGACGGACGGCATTGGCCCGGGCGGGTAGTCCTGCGCTATACAGCTCCCAGTCAGGCATGGTGGCATTGCGGTAGAATACGGCGGTGCGCGTCCCCACGTAAACGCCGCCGTTGGTTCCCGCCTGGTGCATCAGCGCCGTAAACGCCTGCCCGTCGAGCGTGGGTGTCGACAGGTTTTGCCAGGTTTGCCCACCGTCATCAGAAGTGAACACTCCGACACCGTCCAGGTCGGTGCCGCCGTACATGGAAGTGCGCAGTATCCAGATCTTGTCCGGGTCAGTGGCGCTTACCTCAATATCAAAAGGGACCCAGAGATGGGCATTGTTGAACTGTGCCGCTGGTGGCGTGATCTCGGTCCATGACTCGCCGCCATCATCCGAGCGGTAGATCTTCTTCTCGGCCCACCAGTCCGGGAACGTGCAGGCATACATCACCTCCGGGTGTGAACGGCTGATGGCCATGGCCGCCACATCACTCCCGAAGTCATAGATCAATACATAAGTAAACCCGTTGTCGGTCGTCTTCCAGAGCTCCGTTCCGCTGCCTGAATACCAGGTCCCGTAGTAGGCCGGGTGGAAGAGCAGGTCACTCGAACGGCCGGTGGTGTAGGTAGCATTCGGCTTGTAGTTGAAGGCACGGGTGGCATTGTTGACTGTTCGGTCACCCGACAATGCCTTGATGTTATAATCACTGTAGGCTTGCCGCGCGAGTCCGGGATTGACAAAGCCCCGGTAGTTGTCGCCGCCGTCGGTGGAGATCCATCCGTTCAGGTAGACATTGTTGTCCTTGAGCAGGGTACCGTTGTGGTAGGTCCCTCCCAGCATCACCTCGCCATCCCAAAACCCCATGCCGAACCCCCAGAAGTCGGTACCGCTGATCCCGTTGATCTTGCGTGTAAAATTGGCGCCGTTATCGTCTGAAAAAAAGATGCCGCCATCACAGGCGATCCAGATCTCGCCCGTGGATGCATAATAGTGAACGTCATGGATGTCTGCATGCACGTAGTTGGGCTTGTACGAGTGGCTCCACTTGGCGGGACATACAAAGGATGCTCCGCCGTCGTCTGACACCCAAAGATTGACGCCCGCCACAAAGACCGAATCGGCGTTGGTCGGCGATACGTCGAGTGCCAGATCATAGTAGTACTGGCCGCCATCATCGGTGCCGTCGTCACTCCAGCCCATCAGGTTCTGATTGGTCGGAGAAGGTGGACCCGCCGGCTGTGGTCCACAACAGGTGAACGTCCAGTTGACCCCCGCGTCGGTACTCACGTACACGCCATACAACCCACTGCCTCCGTTTGCAGAACCCGTCGCCAGGGCAAAAACATGATCGGGCGCCGCCGGCGTAACGGCGATCTCCGTACGGCGCTGGTGTTCTCCGGCCGGCACGTCCGGGACAGGCCAGCCGGAGGTCATTTGAGTAAAAGAAACGCCGTTGTCTACCGAGCGGAAAAATTCCGTTACATCTCCGTTGCGTGTCACCGTATAGACGGTGTCATGATCGGTTGGATGATATTCGACTTCCAGAACGTCACCTGCCAATACCAGCGTCCATCCGGTGCCGGCATTCAGCGTGCGGTAGAGCCCGCTACCGGTGGCGGCAAGCACGTGCGTGGCATCGTCAGGGTGCATCCTGATATCCTTGACATCGATTGACAGTGCCTGGAAGGCAGCATCACCGGTAGGCAGCCACGTGAGACCTCCATCCGAGGTTTTGTAGATACTGCCCAGGATCTCCGCATACACGACATCCGGATCCTGGTGATCGATCTCAAGGGCGGTACACCCGTTGACCAGCATTTCCTTGGTGACATTGACCCAGTCATCCCCGTGATTGACACTCTTCCAGACGCCTGCTGTCGCCGTTCCGGCGTAGAGTACGTCCGGATCGGAGAGCGACTGTTCGACCACATATACATGTGCCGCCCCTGGTGCATAGCTGCGGTCTGCGGCGTCATGGTCCCAGTCCCAGGGGCCAATGCTTTCCCATTCGGTGGGAAGCGTGCTGCGCACGATGCGTTGCGCTTCGGCTTCTCGTAGTCGGAGGTAGGAGCGATCGACGGGTTGGCGGCCGTCGGTGGGCAAGGTGCGGGCCATGCTCCGCAGCCATCGTTTGTAATACTGGGTGTGCTCGTTTTTGATGAACGGGTTGGTCGCGTAGTAGGCTTCGTACGCGGCGACGACGGCTCCCGCGTCCGCGTTGTCCTGGTACATGAGTTGTGCCCATGCCGGAAGGCTGGCCTGCGGAGACTGATAGGTCGTTTCCTTTTGGCTATAGGCGGCGACTTGCAAAACGACAAACAGCAGGAGACATCCAATTCCTCTCATACACGGGGCAGCACGCTGTCTCTGCGGCCGTCAGGCCATGCGGATATTGTCCTTGATCGCCTTGATCAGATCGGGGGTCACACCGGGGCGGTGGATACTGCGTTTGATGTGTTCACGCATATATTTTTCCTGGGAGAAGACGCGGTGGTAGGTGGGGTCGTTTTCGACGCGAGCGAGTAGTTGTTGTTCATCTTCCTTGCTGAGGGCGTGGTCGAAAAACATGTCGACTTCGCGGCGGATGTTCCGAATATCTTCTTGGTTTTTCATCGGTGTTGATTTTACGCCGGAGTTTCCAAAAGATGTGTTTAAATATAGTGGAATTCAGATTTACTCCTCCTCGTCTTTCCGGTTGTTCCGGAGTTTGCGTTTTTGTCCCCGATAATCCTTGTAGCCCAGGGTTTCGGCGTAGGATTTCAGGTTCTCCTTGAGCATATTTCTGGCACGAAACAGCCGTGATCGCACGGTGCCGATCGGCACATCGATGATCTTGGCGATTTCCTCGTATGTAAATCCTTCGACGTCGCACAAAAGGATCACGGTGCGGAAGTCGAAAGGCAATGCGTTGATGGCCGTCGTTACTTCGTCGCCCATCATATACTGAAAGATCTCGGCCCTCAGGTCCATGTAGCCGGTGACCCGATCATCATCGGTGTCGTGGTAGGCTACGATCTCTTCAAAATCTACTTTCGCGGGCCGTTTGGCCTTCTTCCTATACTCGTTGATATAGGCGTTTTTCAGAATCTTAAACAGCCACGCTTTTGCATTAGTTCCTTCGTGATACTTGTCGATAAAGCGGTAAGCCTTCAGGTATGTCTCCTGGACGAGATCGTTGGCATCCTCTTCGTTATACGTCAGATGATAGGCAAATGTCTTCAGCGCATCGATGTGCGGAAGCAGCTCGTTTTCAAAGACCGCCTTGTAGTGTTCTGTCGTCTTCTGACTCACGCCCAGGTTGCTGGTTAGGCGACTAAAGGTAATAATAGTCGCTGAAGGTCGGAGGCACGCCCGGCTCCGCCACGATGTCTATCTTGCACGGCGTGATGCAGAGCAAGTCGATTGGCATCCTCCTGTGTATTCTGGTGGGTATCGCCCTGCTGGCGGCATGGTCGGCAAAGGCAACACAGGCGTCGATCACGCACGACGAGGCGGGTACGTACTTCAATCACGTATTGGCCGACCGAAGTTTCTGGGACTGCCGGACGGACCCGGCGTGCTGGCAGGATGCCAACAATCATTTGTTGAATACCGCCCTGGCAAGCATCACTGTTTCCTGGCTGGGGCCATCACCACTGGCGTTGCGTCTGCCAAATCTGCTCTTCTTCGTCATGTATCTCGCCGGTGTCCTGATCCTTCTCCGCAGCGTTGCTCACTCCACCATCGCATGCGTCGCTGGATTTGCCCTGCTGTGTCTGAATCCATATGTCCTTGATTTTTTTGCGCTCGCTCGCGGGTATGGCATGGGGCTGGGCTGCATGATGGCCAGCCTGGGCCTCGCCTGGCTGTATGTCCGTGATCCGGAGCGTTTGCGATGGTTGTCGCTGGCGTTTGCGTTTGCCGTGCTGGCAGTATTCGCCAATCTCACCTATGTGGCATACTTTGCCGCCTTGTCCGGAGCGGTCGCAGTGATGGTCCTGGCGCGGCCGAGGTCGGGTCGGTCGGGTCGTGCGTTTTGGCGTGGCGTCCTGCTCACTGCTTTGATTCCGCTGCTGGCAGCGGTGATGCTGTTTTTTTATTTCTACCACCCCGTCGGGCTCCTGGTGCAGGGTGGTGAGTTCCAATATGGCG
>JAWWBX010000078.1:0-15880 GCA_033720735.1 Saprospiraceae bacterium | reverse complement strand
GGTGGGCGCGCACGAGGCCAGTTGCCCGGGCCAGTCCGTCCGGTGTAAGCGACAGGGATTCACCCTGCATGCGTATCAGTCCGGCCTCGGCCAGTTGGCGGAGATAGCGCCTGACTTTGTCGGCAGGCAGTTCCAGCGCCTGTGCCAGACTTTCCATGGTGAGTTGGGCTCGTTTGTTCAATTTAAATGCCTGCTTGAGCAGATCTTCGATCTCGACTTTGCGTTGCTGGCTGCGGCGTGCGAAAGAGCGGGCGAGCAAACCTTTCTTCGGGGCGAAGAATGCTGCAAGGAGATAAAAAATGGTGGCCATGACGGCCATGGCGGGGCCCGGCGTGGTCTCGAAAATGATGGCCATGCTCAGCCCCGATATCGCCGACAACAACCCGAGCAGTGCCGATAGCAGGATCACCACCTGCAGCTTGTCAGACAGCAGCAATGCCGTCGACGCCGGCGTGATCAGCATAGCTACGACGAGGATCACCCCGACCGTCTGCAGAGACGCGACCACCGCAAACGAGAGCAGGAGCATCAGGAAGTAGTGGATGAGTTTGACCGAGAAGCCCATGGTCTCGGCAATCACCGCCTGGAAGGTGCTGATAAACAGATAGCGATACAGGACAATGATGCTGAGGACCACAAAACTGGTGATGAATGCCGTCAGGATCAGGTCGTCGTCTGACACCGTGAGTACATTGCCAAACAGGAAATCCTTGAGATCCAGATGCACACCCTCGTTGCGGCTGATCCACGAGATGCCGATGACCCCAATGGAGAACATGGCGGTGAAGACAATCCCGATCGCAGCATCATTCTTGGTGCGGATCGTCTGCTGAATCCAGGTAATGCCGGCGGCTGAGATCAATCCCGCGATGACCGCTCCCACAAAGAATCCCATGGCAGAATAGCCGGACATCACCACAAATGCAATCACTACGCCGGGCAGGATCGCATGGGAAAGGGCGTCGCCGATGAGCGACATGTTGCGCAAAACGATAAAGGCACCCAGGGCGCCACACATGATGCCCACCAGACTGGAGGCGATCAGTGCCCGTACTGCCCAGACTTCCTGAAAGACTGCAAAAAAATCATGCATTTCCCCGTCACGCTTGCCTGTTGCAAAAGTAGAAATTTAATGCAATCAAAATTATTGTTTAGCCTTATCTAAATTTTCGATCATCTCAGTAATGATCCCTTCCTTCATGGCATACGCGGAAATGAAAGCCAGGTCATTATGTACGCGGTTGAGCACGAATGCAACCAGGTGCATGGCAACGACCAGGTACCGCGCACGGGAAGGCGGGATCGCCGGGTCAGCAAGTCGTGCAGCAAGGTCCTGGCCGAGCAAGCGCTGGTAGATGGGTTGGAATGCTGCGGGCTGGAACATCGAGATGGGTGCGCTGCCGGGATGTTCCGAAACAATGGCCTCGATGACCTCGAAGGTGCCTGACGCGCCGACCAATGCACAGTCTGGATACTGCTCGAGGAGATTGAGCAGGTCGCGCAGTTGTGAGGTCAGGAAGGCATCCATTGCGGATAGCGCCTGTTGGCTGATCGGTTCGGTATCATGAAATCGTTCGTAGAGGACCGCCACGCCGATCGGGTAGCTCTGAGAGAAACGGATGTTGCCGTGTTGTATGAGAATGAACTCCACGCTGCCGCCCCCGATATCCATGACCAGGTAAGTTCCCTTCTGGTCTGCCATGGCGGCCATCACGCCGGCGGCAATCCAGGCAGCCTCCTGATCTCCGTCAACCACCTGCACCTCCAGGGAAAAACGGTCTTTGACCTCCCGCAGGAAGGTGACAGCGTTGTCCGCCCGCCGCAAGGCCTCAGTACCTACTGCACGGACATTCTCGATGTCGTATTGCCTGATCAGTAGAGCAAACTCTGCCAGGGCCGCCATGCCGCGAGACCAGGCGGCATCACCGATGTGGTCGATGCTGTCCTCCGCGAGATTGACGAAGATGCGTTTGCGGAAAAGAAACGTCCATCCGCCGTCACGCACTTCCACAAGGAGTAAATGGAAGGTGTTGGTCCCCAGGTCAATGACACTGAGGCGGCGGCCCTTGCTCATTGCACGACCTCTTGGAAGCGGCGTTCGATCTGGCGGAAGAAGTTCATACCGGCATCGGAAAGGCCTTCGGCATACACGATCTGGCCGTCCTGCAGGAAGAGGAAGTAGTGACAGTTGTTCCTGCTGTACATGTCAGCTTCGATCATGATCTCGCCCTGCCGCATGAAGCTGATCCTGCCCAGTGACTTGCAATTGGAGTCGGGGATCGCCGGCCGGCCGGACAGATAACCCAGTGTTCCGCGGATGGCGGGCGCATCGGTCTGGCTCATCGAAACCGGGCTTTCATAAAAGATGATGTCTACGTAGTCGCATTCATTCCAAAGGGCCGCCCGCATGGTTTCCGGGAGGGCAGGGTAAGGGTAGTTGGCTTGTTGTGCTTGCTGCGCTTCCGGTGCCTCGCCGGTCTGGGATTCAGACGCTTCGGTCTTGTTGCCGCAGCCTGCAGCAATGGCTGCCAGGACAACGATCAGGGTGAAGATGCGATACAAGTGTTTCATGTCTGTCTGTCTGGTGCGCAGTGGGGCGCGGTGGATCAATGACCCGTGATACGTTATAAGATATACTCACCGCGAAAGCTCAGGAAATACGGCCGCAGTGAAAAGGTATTCAATTCCTGTTTTTTGGCATTGAGCAACAGGTTGAGCGAACGCGTGTAGCGAAAGCTGATCGCCCACCGCTGGCTCAGCCGGAACCCAAAACCGACCAGCCACGAAACATCGGTGTTGTTGAAATGATCCACCAGGTCGTCAAGCCGCATGTCATCCGGGTTGTGCCGGTCAGCGGTGGAAACGCTCATCAGCCTGCCCACCGACAACCCGGCCTGCCCGAAGGCCTTGTAATAGCCCGCCTCTTCGTCGAGCCAGTCCTGGACCGTGACAAACACGGGTAGTTCAATGTAACGCAGGGTGATATGGATATCGGGGTCGAGCGTGCCATTGAAGATATCCGGGCGGCTACCTTTCTCGTTGTACAGAAACTCAACGTTGAGGTCGAATTTCTCCGTCAGAAAGACCGTGCCCTGCAATCCTCCCGAGAGGCCGACCTTGTCGAACCCGGCCAGCTGGTCGCCCGCGATCTGTGAGGCGTTGAGCCCCAGGATCACCCGGGCACCAAATCCCTGTGCGTACATTTGCGTCCCAAAGAACACGAGGAGCACTTCTATCAGCCAGCATCGCATAGTGTAAATTTATCTATATTCAACAAACACAAACCGACCCCCGCCGCACATGTTCAAATACACGAAATACCTCCTGGAAAAATTGCAGGAGCTCTTCGCAGAGCTCGATTATACCATCAGGTATGAGCGCGGGACCTTTCAGTCCGGCTACTGCAAGGTAGACCAGCAAAGGATGATCGTGATCAACAAGTTTTACGACACCGAAGCCCGGATCAATTGCTTGCTTGAGATCCTCGAAACGTTGGAGTACGAAGAGGAGCAGCTTTCCGAAACGGCCCGCAAGACACTCAGGAAAGTCAAGCCGGTGCTCATCGCCCCAGGCAGCCCGGCATAGTGGCTGCGTCCGCACTCACGGTAACAGTACTCGGTACGGGAACTTCCCAGGGGATCCCGGTGATCGGCTGTCGCTGTCCGGTTTGCAGTTCCGATGATCCGCGTGATCGCCGGCTGCGCACCTCCGTGATGCTGAGCAGCGGGTCTACGCGCATTGTCATCGATATCGGTCCCGATTTCCGGCAGCAGTTGCTCACAGCCGGGGTCGACGACGTGGATGCCATCCTGCTCACCCACGAGCACAATGACCATGTAAGCGGGCTCGACGAGATCCGGCCGATCAATTTTATCCGGAAAAAGGACATCCCGGTATTTGGGCAACGCCGGGTCCTGAAAGAACTGACCTTGCGCTTCCCGTATGTGTTTGATGTCAATTCAGAGTACCCCGGCCGTCCGAAGGTCAACCTGGTGGAGATCAACACCGAAGTGTTTACTGTCGGGGATATCGAGGTCCGTCCGATCCGCATCATGCACGGACCGCTTCCGATCCTCGGCTATCGTGTAGGTGACTTTTGTTATATCACAGATGCCAAGACCATCGCCCCGGAAGAACTGGACAAGCTCCGGGGGCTGGACACGCTGATCATCAATGCCCTGCACCGGCGCCCCCATTTTTCCCATCTCAATCTGAAGGAAGCGACCGACCTGATTGCACACATTGGTCCGCGTCAGGCGTACCTCACCCACCTCAGCCACGACATGGGTCGGCATGCCGCGGTGGAGAGCGAGCTGCCGGCCGCGATCAGGTTGGCATACGATGGCCAGGTGTTGCAGATGAGCCCTTTCGACGAATAGACGACAAGGCACCCCGACGCGTCTTGTTTATTGGCGGTATTTCAACTACTTTCGATCAGGACGTGGCAATCAGGCCCTCACGATACGAAATGGCCTGATCCGGCGTTCCATTCACAGCAATCGGCCTGAGCATGCGGCACATCTACGCGGTTGGCTTTTTCATCCTGACACTTTGTTGCAGTGGCGATCTGGCGGCTCAGCATACCCCGCAGTACAGCCTGTACATGCTCGACCGTTACCAGTTCAATCCAGCGTATGCCGGGATGGACGCCAGCCTCAGCATCAACGCGGCCTACCGGACGCAATGGGTCGATCTTCCCGGCAACCCGGTACAGGAACACATCAACGCGCACATGCCGCTTTACCTGCTCAACGGGGCCGTGGGCGTCAAGCTGATGCACGAAACGATCGGTGCGGAGAACACCGTGCGGGCCAGTGTTTCGTACAATTATGTGCTGGAAGGAAATTTTGGCCTGATCTCTGCAGGGGTTTCGGCGGGCATCATCCAGAAGTCGCTCGACGGAGCACTTTTGCGTGCCCCGGATGGCGAGTACGAAGGGCCGACGATCATCCACAACGATCCCAACCTGCCCATCGGGTTGGTACGGGGGATCAAGCCGCTGGTCGCGGCCGGCGCGTACTACATCGGTGATCAATTTGAGGCAGGGATTTCGGTGACTGACGTGTCATTTGGCGCCCTCGAGTTTGACGGGATCCGCTTTAGCGGCCGACCGGCCCTGGTGGCCTTTGGAGAGTACTATCTGGAGGGCCTGGAGGGGTTCGATATCTATCCGACCTTTTTGTTGCGGTCGGATCTGAGTCAGACCCAGGTGGAAGTGGCGGTGCGCGGGGTGTATGACGACTTCCTGTCAGCCGGCGTGGGTCTCCGTGGATACAGCACGCACACCCTGGATGCCGTGGTGCTTTTCGCGGGCCTGAAGCTGTCGGAGCATGTGAGTATGGCCTACGGGTTTGATCTGACGATCTCACCCCTCAGCCAGGCGACCCGCGGGACACATGAAGTGGTCCTCAAATACAACTTGAATAAAATCATCGGCGCAGGCCTCCCCCCGCCTGTAATATATAGTCCGAGATTTCGTTAAAAGTGGAGGAATGTTAAAATTTTAACATTCCGATAATAAGTCATTTGGGCATCTCGTTAGAGACCCGATTGGCTGGTGTTTTCGCTGCCTCCCAGCACCGTTTGAAATTATTTTTTGTATTCTTTATCAAAGAACTATCTTTGACGTCTGTTGAAAAACAGGGGTTCAACCATCGCTAGAAAATTGGGCATTGTAAGATGAAAAAAGTTGCTTTTGCGCTGTTTGGCGGCCTGTCTTTCGTGCTGCTGTTCACAGCTTGTGGCTCATCCGGAGAGACAGGACAACTGGTAGGAGTGCTGGATCGCCCTGACTGGAATTCGGTGAATCCGTACGGCATGGTTTACGTGCCGTCAGGAGTGCTGCACGTTGGTCAGTCCGACCAGGATATCTTCTCATCCTACGTTCAAAGACCCCGGTCGATCTCGATTCAGGGGTTTTTCATGGACGAGACCGAAATTACCAACAACGAGTATCGCCAGTTTGTCAATTGGGTGCGTGATTCGATCGCCCATACCTACCTGGATCATTTCAAGGAGGATGACTACGGCAATGAGAGTATCGACTGGGAGTACGAGATCGACTGGACCGACGAAACCCTCGATGATCTGTATTTCCAGGGAGATGACATTTTCAACGGCAAGACCCGCGAACTGGACACACGCCTGCTGATCTACCAGTATGATCAAAAAGACTGGAAGAAAGCGGCAAGCCGTGCCTTTCAGGGCAACCGCCAGGACATCATCACGGAAGTCGAAGTGCCGATCTATCCGGACACGCTGTGCTGGATCCGTGATTTTGCCTATTCCTACAATGAGCCCTATACCCGGAATTATTTCTGGCATCCCGCATTTGACGACTATCCGGTGGTTGGTGTAGACTGGAAAATGGCCAAGGCATTCTGCCACTGGCGTACCAACTTGTGGAACACCTACCGCTATGACGAGCCCAATACGGAAGAGTTCCGTTTACCGACAGAATACGAATGGGAATATGCCGCCCGCGGTGGTCATGACCTGGCTCCGTTCCCCTGGGGGGCTTACTACACCCGTAACGCAAAAGGCTGCCTGCTCGCCAATTTCAAGCCCGGGCGTGGCAACTATCCGGAAGACGGAGGATTGTTTACGGTGAAAGCTGACGCATATTTCCCCAACGACTATGGTTTGTACTGTATGTCCGGCAACGTCGCCGAGTGGACGGAGACAGCATACTTTGAGAATGCACAATCGTTCATCCACGACCTGAATCCGGATATCAAGTACGATGCGCAGGAGGATGATCCCGAAGCATACAAGCGGAAGGTCATTCGCGGAGGTTCCTGGAAGGATGTCCTGTACTACCTCCAGACAGGTACAAGGCATTGGGAGTATCAGGATACGACCAAATCGTATATCGGTTTCCGCTGTGCCCTGACATTCCTGGGACGTTCGCTTGGCGATTTTCAGTAATCACATTCAGAATTTGTGCGACTGGATATGAATCGCCCTTCACACGCGACAAAGGAAGGCGCAAAACTCGCGTTGTTCATTACCCTCCGGACAATAAGAAGTATTCATCACTCTTTTAATAAATAATCGAACGGCATGAAATTCATTAAATCAGGGTGGTTTAAATACCTGAAAAACCTCATCATCGGAATCGGTGCGGCGCTTGTTATGTTGGGAGCGCTTGGTAAGATTAACAGTGAGCCATGGGGTGGCCTGGCCATCACCATCGGATTGCTCACGGAAGCCTTCATCTTCACCATTTTGGGTATCCTCCCCCCCGAGAAGGACTACTACTGGGAGAAACTGTACCCCGGACTCGACAAGTACAACGCAAACCTCGCTCCGCTGACAGAAGGCGATCTGGGTGAAATGCGCCCCTTGAACGGAGAGATCGTGGAAGGTCAACTCGGTGGAATGTTGTCTGAACTGCAAACCATGTCCAAAAGTCTCAGCTCGCTCAAGGCGCTGCAGGAGGTGGACTTCAGCCAGACCTCCGACCAGATCAAGTCCATGGGCAATTTCTACGAGCGCATGAACCAGGCCATGCAGGAACTGAGCGCGACGGTAGACGATACCAAAGAATACCGTGCCCAGCTCGCCGCGCTCAATGAAAACATCAACAACGTCAACATGGTGTACCAGAGCGTTGCGGAATCACGCGAGCACATCGAACGTCTCAACGAGTCGATGCGCACACTGGGTGATACGGTGGATGATGCTGTGGCCTACAAGTCGCAGATCTCAAACCTCAACAACAACCTGTCATCACTCAATAGCGTATACGGCAACGTGCTGTCCGCTTTGACGGGCAACAGAGGATAGGATTTGAACCGCGTTCATTAAGATAAAAAGCTAACATATGTCAATTCCAAAGCAGCCCAGGCAGTTGATGATCAACATCATGTACCTGGTCCTGACTGCACTCCTGGCGCTCAATGTGTCGGCCGAGATCTTCAACGCGTTCAAAGTGGTTGATGACGGTTTGATCAACTCCAACGCGACCCTGGACGACACCAATAGCAAGCTCCCGGCCATCATCAACAAGCGTGCTGAAGCCAAGAAGGAAATGGAGCAGTATGCCGAACGCACCGGCCCGGCTCGCCAGTACTCGCAAGAGTTGTCTGACTATATCGACAATATTGTTGATTACATGGTCGATCAGACTGGCGATCAGGATGGTGTGCCGTACAGCGATGGTGACTATCAGGAGTACAAGGGACAAAAGACGCTGAAGGGCTATAAAAACAAGGATATTACCACCCGTTATCTGGTTGATGAAGGACAAGGTGCGGAACTCAAGGACATGATCCTCGAGTATCGCGAGAAGTTCCTCACGCTCATCGACTCAGCCGACCGGCCCCAGTGGGAGAGCAAGATCGCACTGACCATCGATGACGAGTCATGGCGCAATTCCATCGACAAGTCCAAGGACTCCTGGGAGGATTTCAACTTCCGTCAGATGCCGCTGGCTGCGACTATGCCGATCTTCAGCAAGTTTAAGAATGATGCAAAAAGCTCGGAAGCAGCAGTCCTCAACTACCTGATGGGGAAAGTCGGTGGCGAGGATGTCGTGCTCGACCAGTTTACCGTGGTGTCCGCACCGAAGAAATCGTACGTGATCCGCGGCGAATCATTTGAGACCGAAGTGTTCCTGAGTGCATCTGCATCGCAGGCGTCCAACACGGGCGTTGCCATCTCGGTCAACGGCCGCAACATCCCGGTCGACGAAAATGGTGTGGCCAAATGGACGGCGCCGGCGACTTCAGTCGGTATTAAGCAGTATACGGCGACCGCCACCGTCACCAATCCGGTAACCGGCGAAGTCAAGACGTACAACAACGAGTTTGAGTTCGAGGTCGGCGAGCGTTCCGTGACGGTATCACCCACGAAGATGAACGTCTTTTACATGGGTGTTGACAATCCGGTCGAGATCTCTGCAGCCGGTGTGCCAAGTGCCCAGGTGGAAGTTTCGATGTCAGGTGCCGGTGGTGGATCGATCAAGCGCCAGGCAGACGGCACGTTTGTTGTCAATGTCACGGGCCCGCCCACGCGGGAAGGTGAGTTTGCCAACATCAATGTGCGAGCCCCAGGCCTGAGTGAGTCCCGCCAGTTCCGTGTAAAGCGGATCCCGGACCCAGTTGCACGTCTGTCAACGCAAAGCAGTGGTGCCATGACCAACGGCGAGTTCAAGGCGCAGATTGGCGTGGGTGCCTACCTGGACAACTTCGACTTTGACGCCAGGTGCTCGATCGATGGATTCCGTTTGGTGCGCGTAGCACAGAGGGCGGATCCGGAATTTGCAACCAATGGCGGCGGCCGTTACGGTGACGAAGCACGTCGGCTTGTCGACAAGGCCCGTCCCGGCGATCGTTATTTCTTCGAGAACGTCAAAGCGAGATGCCCGGGTGATGCGGCAGGAAGAACTATTAACTCGATGGTGTTTACCATCCGATAAAACAAGTCCAATGAAGCGCAAGATGCGATTTGCAAGTCTGCTGATGCTGGTGTTCGCCTCTGTCCAATTGTTTGGTCAGGCAGAATCGACCATCATCACGGAGTCAAGCGATCCGATCGAGGAAATCTATGTCGACGATATCGTACCCAAGCGGTTGATCTACGAGACACGCGTTCTGCCCTATGAGCCGGTACGCGAGGCAGATATCCCGTGGGAGAAGCGTCTCTGGAGGATCATCGATATCCGGGAGAAACTGAATTTGCCGTTCGCTTACCCGGAGCAGCCTTTTTTCACCATCCTGGCCGATGCGGCCGAGAACGGTGAGATCAAGGTCTTTGCCGATGATAAGTTCCGTGAGATGCTGACGCCCGAAGAGGTGAGCTCACAGCTCGTGTATATGGATACATCGATCGTGTATGATCCGGAGACCTACGAAGAGCAGGTGAAGATCACCCGCAGCGAGATCAACCCGGAGGACATCAAGCGGTACCGCATCAAGGAGATCTGGTACTTCGACGAAGAGTCTTCACGGATGAAAGTGCGGATCCTGGGTATTGCGCCGATCAAGGACTACTACGATGACGAGACGGGCGTTTTCAAGTATGAAGCCCCGATGTTCTGGGTGTACTACCCGGAAGTGCGCGATGTGCTGGCACGCCACCGTGTCTTCAACGAAGGCAACGATGCCTCGGTCCTGACATGGTACGATCTGTTTGAAATGCGCAGATTCGCCAGCTATATCTACAAGAAATCCAACGTGCATGACGTGCGTCTGGTGGATATCTTCCCGCACAACGGGATCGATCGCCTCCTCGAATCAGACAAGATCAAAGCCGAGCTGTTCAACTGGGAACACGACCTGTGGACCTATTAATGAGCCTGTTTGGCAAGGAAATATGGAAAGGCGCTTCCACTGGGAGCGCCTTTCTTGTTTCTAGCTGTCTCTGATAGCAGGCGCGTCCCGGGGGTGACGGGTAAACTTCCTGATCTCGAAAGCCAACCATGCAAGGACGACCAGATAGGATATGGCAATGAGCAGCAGGTCTTCGTCATAGGCGGGGGTGCGGTAGGCAGCATAGCTGACAAACACTACGGCCGACCAGGCAACGGCATAGCGATACCGGGTGAATACGCACAGGGCGACGAGCGGGCACACGTACCAGGGATGCACGGTCGTCGCCAGCAGCAAATATGCGGTCAGCCCAAACATGGCTGCCCGCGCAAAATTGGATCGATGCGGTCCCCGTTCAAAGGCGACGATCATTGCAACGATCAGAACGGTCAGCCCGGCGAGGAGCGGGCCGATGGTGGCAATCAGGTTGTATCCTTCCAACTGGTAGCCGATCCACCGGGCGATGTAGTAAAGGCTGGCATTGAATTCAAACTTCTGGAAGTAGAGATTGATACTGCTGCCGGCTCCAGCGAGCAAGTCGCTCCTGAGCATTGGCAGAAAGAGTACCAGGCACGCCGTTCCCAGCATGATGGTCAACCAGATAAAGCGCCTGATCGGCAACCGACGCACGAGTAGCGGCACCAACATGGCGGGGAGCAATTTGGCGCCGATCCCCAGCGCAAAGCCGGCAGCGACTCCGGCCAGCTTCCGTTTCTCGAGATAATAGATGGCCAGAACCAGGCCGAGAATGACAAAAGCCTCCAGGTGTACATTGCCAACCAACTCAACGATGACCAGGGGATTGAGTGCATAGATCAGCACGCGCGAGGATTGTCCTTTTCGTTTCAGGATCTGGTACATGATGCGGATGGTAAGACATTCCGCCGCCAGAAAGAAGAGCTTGAGGACCAGGGCGAAGGTAAACCAGTCCAGACCGCCCAGCAGGCTTGCCAGTGCAAAGAGCCCCTGGCCGATCGGCGGATACACCGTGTGGTAGTCGGGAGAGTTGAGCGCGGGATAAATGCCGGATTGTCGCAGACTGGAGTCTGCCGGGATCACCTCCGACGGCACGACATCGTACGGATTGGTGCCTTGCAGCGTCTGTTCGGCGTCCCAGATAAAACGATAGATGTCATCCGACAGATTGGGGAAACAAAACAGCATTAGAAACCGCGCGAGGACCGCCACCGCGATCCAGTAACGCAGTCTGACCGGTGGAAGCCCCCACCTGGCGATCACCACCGTGTAGGCGATAAAGGCGAGCGCATAGGCACCCAGGACTTCGGGCCACGCAGTGCGCGGGAGAGTCGCTGTGACAACCACTGCTGCGAGAAAGACCAGGGTGATCGTGACGTGCCTCCAGTCGGGGCGTTGCGTCATTGCATTGAAAGATGTCGGATCGAGTAGTAACAGATCGTTCCGTATCCAAACATCAGGAGAATATGGAAGAAAATGAAGGAAGTATCATCGAGAGCGATCCCGATGATCACTGCCGCCAGGAAATACAATGCCAGCAATCCTTCCACCAGCGTGGTGAAGGGCAACTTGCGCGCGAGATAGCTGCGCTTGCCAATCCGGTCGGTCAGCGACTGAATGTTGAACTTGGGTGTCCGAACGAACGGCGATTTGCGCCCGAGATATCCCTGGATCACAGCGACCGTATTATGCAATGACAGTCCCATCGACAGAGAGAGAAACAGTGGGAAAAGCAGGATGAACTTCAGAAGCTTGCGCCATTTGGAACCTGCACCCCAGGAGGCTTTCACATTGGCCACGTAATAGATGGCGATGATCGAAACGAAGCTGAGGAGTGAGACCGTCAGGTAATCGATGTTGACGCCCAAAGGCTTGATCAGGAATGAGACCGGTACGCTCAGCACACCCAGGATGAATACAAAGACAAAAACGGTGCTCGAGAGCAGGTGCAGCGAGGCGTGAACCTTCTGACCGGAGGTGAGATCCGACTTCCAGACCGTGGGAAGCATCTTGCGGGCCGTCTCCGCACCTCCCTTCATCCAGCGAAATTGCTGGGACTTCAGGCCGTTCATCTCGGCTGGCAACTCGGCAGGCGAGCCAAAGAACTCCAGATAGCGGATCTTCCACCCCCTGAGCTGGGCGCGGTACGAAAGGTCCAGGTCCTCGGTCAGCGTGTCGGACTGCCATCCGCCGGCATCATCAATTGTCGCACGCCGCCAGACCCCCGCCGTGCCGTTAAACTGCAGCATGTAGGCACCAGCCTGCCGGCCGCTCTGCTCCACCGTGAAATGCACGTTGAGTTGGAAGGCCTGCAGCTGGGTGATCAGCGAATAATCCTGATTGATGTGTTCCCATTTGGTCTGTACCACGCCGACATGGTCATCCCTGAAGAAGGGCAGTGTGGTGGTCAGAAAATCGGCCCGTGGCAGGAAATCAGCGTCGAAGATCGCGATGAACGCGCCGCGCGCGCTGCGCAACCCGTGTTGCAATGCGCCAGCTTTGTATCCTGTGCGGTCAGTGCGCGTGATGAGCTTGATGTCAAAGCCCTGTGCGCGATACGCTTCCACCTTCCTCCTGGAAAGGTCGACGGTATCGTCGGTCGAATCGTCGAGCACCTGGATCTCCAGCTTGTCTTTCGGATAATCCAGTGCACAGATCCTGTCGATCAGCCGGTTGACCACGTAGCGTTCGTTGTAGATTGGGAGCTGCACCGTGACGACCGGGTAGTCGGTGAGTTGTTTGGGGCGCGCTGGTTGGTGCCAGCGGCTCTTGCGGTATTGCAGCAGCAAATGGAACTGCATCAGACAGTAGAAGGTGATGTACAGCAGCGCCAGAATGTAGATGGCCAGCACCAGATATCCGATCAGTTCACCGAATGACATGCGTCAGATCAGTTTGAAAATGGTCCAGAGGATCTTGTGACCTGCCAGGACCGTGCCGCGCACGGTGCCTGACACCTTGCTCTTGCCCACCCGCGGACGATAGTCCACGGGGACTTCGGTGCAGCGCAAACCGTACTTGGCGGCCTTGACCTGCATCTCGACGGTCCACCCGTAGGTGCGGTCCTGCATATCCAGGTCCAGAAGCCGGCGCCATTTGATCGCGCGAAACGGCCCCAGGTCGGTAAACCGGTACTTGTAGAACAGACGGATCAGGCAGGTCGCGAGCCAGTTGCCGAAGATCTGCTGCGGCTGCATCGATCCCTTTTGCTGGTTGCCGAGCGCCCGCGACCCGATCACCAGATCGTAATCCTCCTCCACGATCGGGCGGACGACTGCAGGCAGCTGCTCCGGGTAGTCCGAGTAGTCAGCATCGATAAAGACCACCAGGTCAGGTTGATCTTCTGCGGGTTTGGCAGCCAGGTAGCCGATGCCCGCGAGACAGGCGTTGCCGTAGCCGCGTGCCGCTTGTTCGACGACCGTGGCGCCCGCATTGCGCGCGTTGCGTGCAGTCTGATCTGTACTCGCATTGTTGCAGACCACGATCTCGCGGACGAGCTCACGCGGGATGTCCATGATCACGCGTTCTACGCCATTCTCCTCGTTGAAGGCAGGGATGATGACGTCGATCCTGTGTGCCGTGTTGCTCATTGAAGGCACAAAATTAGCCGATTTCACCGATCAAACCGTTGGCAGGAGGACATGTTACGGTATCGCGATGAAAGCGGGTGCTCCGTATTCGAACGATGTGCTGAGGTGAACGAGGCAAGGGATCGTGTGTGTTGCCGGGTGGCGTGAGAGAACGCTTCGCTTTGTCATGCACCGCGCATGAATTCTCTGTCCCGACATGGACAAAATCGTTAGGTTTGCGGGCATTCTGTATGACGCGACACTGGACCATATCTCTTGTAGTTGCCGCCACCATGGCATTGTGCTGGACCGCCTGCTTTGAAGAGGCGTTTACCACATCTCCCGATGTGCGTCTTGTGTTTACGACCGACACCCTGCGCTTTGACACAGTGTTTACCGAGCTTGGCACGGCCACCCGCTCGTTCCGCGTACATAATCCGGCAGACCTGGCGGTGCGTACCTCGGTCCGCCTCCCCGATGCGTCCGTCTTTCGCATGAATGTCGACGGCCTGCCGGGGCCGGTGGTCAACGACGTGGAGATTGGGGCCAATGATTCGATCTGGATCTTTGTCGAGGCCACGATCGATCCGGACCAGCCCCTGTCTGTCAGCCCGTTTGTGATCGAAGAACAACTGGAGTTCATGACGAATGGTGCCCTGCAGCAGGTCTTGCTCGAGGCGTGGGGTCAGAACGCCAATTACGTGCCGAGCCGGTTTCACGGCAATCGCATTTCCGTGCTCACCTGCGATCTGGGAACGATCACGTGGGACGACCCCAAGCCGTACGTGATCTACGGCACCTTGCTCCTCGATTCATGCACGCTGGTTTGGCCGGCCGGTGCCAGGATCTATGTGCATGGCGGCCTGGCCAACAACACGCTGGGTATTTACAACGACGGGATCTTGTTTACCCTGCCACGCGGCAGGATCCGCTCCGAAGGGACTGCTGACCAACCGGTTGTCGTGCAGGACGATCGCCTGGAGCCTGAGTACACCAGCCTCTGGGGCGGTATCCGTCTTGGGCCGGCCAGTGGTCCGCACGTCATGCGTCATACCATTGTCCGGCATGCAGCCACGGCTGTCGTGGTGGACTCAGCTGCGGTACTCGAGGCTGATGCCGTTCAGTTCCATTCCAATGCCGGTTCCGGGCTGTTTGCGCGCCATGCCACCGTCAGCGCGGTCAACGGGCTGTTTTATGACAATGGCGGTCCCGCCGTGACGCTGACCTATGGCGGTCAGTATGCCTTCGATTACTGTACGATGGCGAGTTTTGGCAACGACGGGGAAGGCCTGGCGCTGACCAACTTCTATTGCCCCGAGCCTCTGTGCCAGAGCGGCATTTTTGTCAACAACCTGTCCGCTACATTTCGCAATTGTATCATCGTGGGATCGGCGGGTGACGAGATCCTGCTCTCGGACGCGACCCGTGACCAGCCCGATGAGCTGTTCAACGTTTCCTTTGAGCAGTGCATCGTCAAGGTGAATGAGTTGCTCGATCCGGACGCTTACCCGGATTTCTTCACCAGCCTTTGTACCGGCTGCCTGGAATGGTCCTTTTCCGACACATTATTTGCCAACCAGGTAGAGTTTGACTTCCACCTCGACACCCTGTCACTTGCCGAAGAAATGGCGATACCAATTCCCGGTGTGGACGTGGACCTCGATGGAGTCATGCGCGATGCCGAGCGCCCGGACATTGGGTGCTATGAGCGCGTGAATGAGTAGATCCTGTTAGAACCGAAGAACCGAAGAACCGAAGAACCGAAGAACCGCAAAACCGAAAAACTGCAAAACCGAAAAACCGCAAAACCCGCAAAACCGCGAAAACCGCGAAAACCGAAGGACCGAGGAACCGAAAAACCGAAAAACCGACCAACGGATAAACCGAAGAACCGAGTCACTATGATGCCGCTCTGCGTCCTTTGCGTGAAGCCTTGGCGCTCTTTGCGTGAAACAGAAGCCGGACAGACCAACCGAAAACCGAAAAACCGAAAAACCGAGGAACCGAAAAACCGGAAAACCG
>JAWWBX010000077.1:0-16111 GCA_033720735.1 Saprospiraceae bacterium | reverse complement strand
CCCCGGCACATAGAAGCCGGTGTTGTCGACCGGCGTAAACCCTCCGGTGCCGTCACCTTTCAACACGAAGCCGTTGCCGGCATCAAGGCGCGGTGTCTCGACTTCGGTGGTGTACAGGTTACCGGCCACGATGAGATCCACATTTCCGTCTCCATTGAGATCCTCACAGCCGATCCCGTAGATAGGAGCCATCTGCACGACTGTTGGCAGTGGCCGCGGCGTATAGACGCCCTGCCCGTCATTGATCAACACCATCGAACTGAACTCCGTCACGTCCATATGCACCGAACGCTCAAGCTCTTCCGAGCCATAGATATCCGGGAGTGAAGCCGTCGCAAAATCCTTGTAGGTCGGAAACTTGTCGAGAATGAAGGGCATTTGCTGGGAAGAACACTCACGTCCCCTCACCGGGACCAGCTCACCTTTGTACTCCTTGCTCAGGACCAGGTCCCAGGTGCCGTTCTGGTCAAAGTCGGAGGCAAAGATGTGGAACGGATGATCCAGCTCAGCGTGGAACTTTGAGTTATGTCCGAGGTTGCCGGCGATGAGATCCTGGTCGCCGTCATTGTCGACGTCGACCGCAGCCAGACGAAACCACCAGCCGCGATAGTCGGCCATGGCCGAATCATCGGTCGCATCAACGAACCCGGATGCCGTATTGCGGTAAAACCCGATACTGTTCCATTCGCGGGCGAGGATCAGGTCTTCGCGACCATCCCCGTCAAAATCGGTCCACAGGATGTCGTTGACCAGACCGGCGTTGCGCAGCACGGGCGCTTCCGTGTCAGTCACATCGGCAAACGTGCCACCGTTGTTTTGCAGCAGGTAGCTCGGGTGATGATCCGGATAATGTTGCGGCTTGTGCCGGCCACCTACAAAGAGATCAAGGTCGCCGTCCCCGTCGTAGTCACAAGAAGCCACGCGCAACCCGCTGGTGGTCATTTCTGGCAACGCAGCTGCGCGATACGCGAACTGGCCGCGGCCATCATTGAAATACAGCCGGTCCTGCAAATTGGCGTGACCCGTGATAAATTCATTGCCCCCGCTCACGATATACAGATCAAGATCGCCATCCCCGTCGGCATCGAAGAAATGCGACCCCAGATCCTCTTGCGCGGCATGGGCGGACCAGGGTTGTGAGGGGGCCGGGCGGAAGGTGCCGTCTGCGGCCTGCAGCATCAGGGCACCTGACTGACCTGAAGCGCCGCCGATAAAGTAGTCCTCGCGCCCATCGCCGTTAACATCCGCCCTGCCCAGATGCGGGCCCAGTGTGGACTGCTGATAGGGCAGCAGGATCTCATCGACAAAATCATCATAGTCATTCTCTACATGCAAAAAGCCACCCGCGTCTTCTGCGGAAAGCTCCGTAAACAGATGATCAACCGGCGGCTTGGGCTGACGTGCGCCGGTGCCCTCGGCGATATCAAGCGTGATGGTCTGGTTGGCCGGGATGCCGGTCAGCTCCTGTCCGCGTCCGTTGGGCCAGCGCACGAAGAGGCGGTCCACTTCCGTGTGTTCGCCAAGGCCGAACAACAGCACCGGATCCACGGCGGCCTGAAACCCGCGCGCCACCGAATGCTCGAGGATCTGGTAGCTGTCGCCAGCCCAGATCTCGACGGTTGTCCCGGTCACGTCGCGGTCTGACTTAAGGGCTACGCGCAGATAGTGATGGCCGGGCATTGCTTCCCGGTTGTTGCGGTACACGAAGGCTTCATCGTCGATGTTGTTGACCACCATGTCCAGATCGCCGTCGTTGTCCAGGTCGGCATACGCGGCACCGTTGGAATAAGTCGGCTGGTTCATGCCCCATTCTTCCGTGACTTCGTCAAAATGGAGATCACCGGTATTGCGGAAGATGACATTGGCCAGGGGGACCTGCGGCATCATCTCGTAGTACTTCTGCCGCAGGGCGTGGGGTACGTTGCCGCCGTTCTCCTCGCGCGCCTTGCGCAGGGCGATCCTGAAGTCATTATCTCGCGCGTAGCGCCGGTAGCCATTCGAAACAAAGTAGTCCTTGTAGCCATCCGTGTCGAAATCAGCAAACAAAGCCGCCCAGCTCCAGTCGGTCTTCGCCAGGCCGGTCAGGTTGGCCACGTTGCTGAATCCGTTGCCCGTGTTGAGGAGCATGCTGTTGAACATGTACTGATACTGGTAGCCCAGGTCCTTGACAGCATACCAGAACAACCGGGGATCCATCGAAGCCATCAGGGTTTTGCCGCGCACGTGATCATCTGCCGCCATATCGACCACCGCGATGTCTTTGAGGCCGTCGTTGTTGATATCGGCAATGTCGGCACCCATGGCAAACCAGGAGATCTGCTTGGTGCGTGTATTCTGTTCATCGCGGAACGTCCCATCCCGCTGGTTGATGTACATGAAATCAGGGACCGAGTAATCGTTGGCCTGATAGATATCGAGCCATCCGTCATCGTTGATATCGCTGATCACCAGGCCGAGGCCGTAGCCGTATTTGAGCATGCCGGCCGACTCTGTGACATCCACGTACCGGCCATTGTCGTTCCTGAAGTACCGGGAGCTGGCTTCGATGAGTTTCTGCTTGTTCTCGAGGTCCTTGAACACCAGCCCGAGGTCGACACGGAAGTATTTGGAGTAGTTCATGACAAAGCAGTCCAGGTCGCCGTCCTTGTCGGCATCGAAGAAGGCGGCCTGGGTACTCCGGTTGGTGTCATTGAGGCCGTACTCGGCGCCGGCTTCGCGGAAGGTATTGTCCTGATTGTTGATGAACAGCAGGTTTTGCCGCCCGGCAGGATCAGGGTCAGGTCCGCCCTGGCACACGTAGATGTCGAGCCAGCCGTCACCATTCACATCGGCCATGGTGACGCCGGTGGAGAAGGCAGCTTTCGGGACCAGGATACCTGAAGATTCGGTGATGTTCTCAAACCGCATCTTTCCCTTGTTGAGGTAGAGTTGGTTGTCGGCTGTGTTACCGGTCAGGAAGACGTCTTGCAGGCCGTCGTTATTGATGTCACCGATCGCGACGCCACCGCCGTTATAATAGTACTCGAAGGACAGCACGTTGTTGACGGTATAGATATCCTCCATCAGGTCGTTCCGAAAGTCGATCCCGGTGGTCCGTGATGGCATCAGCGTGAAGAGTGTGTCACTTTCGGGAGCGGGAGCCCCGCACGCCAGCATTACCAGAACGGTCATTACGACCCAGATCAATTTCTGCATCTGTTGAAGATTTGCACGCAAAATTAACCTATGGTCTGGAGTTTCCCTAGGTCGTCAGGCACTCTGTGTGTGTCGGCTTTTGCTATCTTCGTTCGATTCAGAAATCAGGTAACAGACAGAGATGCAGAAGGTACGTGTAGGAATAACCATCGGAGATGTCAATGGCATCGGGCCGGAGGTGATCATCAAGGCACTATACCCCCAGAAGATCCTTGATATGTGCACACCGGTCATTTATGGCAGCGCCAAGGCCATTTCCTATCACAAGAACGTGGTCAACTACAACGACTTTTCATTCAACAGCACCAACAGCGCTGACCGCCTGCACAACCGCAAGGTCAACGTGCTCAATTGCTGGGATGAAACAGTCAACATCACGCTGGGTCGGGCCACCGAAGAAGGCGGCAAGTATGCCTATGTGGCACTCGACCGGGCTGTGCGCGATCTGAGCCAGGGACTGATCGATGTCCTGGTCACCGGGCCTGTCAACAAACACGCCATGCGGCTGGCCGACTTCCCGTCGCCAGGTCACACCGAGTATCTGGAAATCGCCCTGGGCGGTGAAGCGCTCATGGTGATGGTGAGCGATGCGATGCGCGTGGGCGTGCTGACCGGCCACATTCCGCTGAAAGATGTCGCAGCACAGATCAACCGCGAACACGTTGAGAAGACCATCATGTTGTTTATCGACACCTTGAAAAAGGACTTCGGACTGGAAAAACCAACAATAGCCATTCTCGGGCTCAATCCGCATGCCTCTGACGAAGGCGTCATGGGCGATGAAGAGGAGCAGGTGCTGCGTCCCCTCATCATTGAACTCAAGAAGAAAGGACACCTGGTCATGGGACCATATTCCGCGGATGGCTTTTTTGGCGCCAACCTGTACCGGAAATTTGACGGCGTCCTGGCGATGTACCACGACCAGGGGCTCATCCCCTTCAAGGCATTATCCTTCGGACACGGGGTCAACTTTACGGCGGGACTGCCGTACGTGCGGACCTCTCCGGACCACGGAACGGCGTATGATATCGCAGGAAAGAATGAGGCGGATGAGCACTCATTCAGGCAGGCGTTGTACCTCGCGATCGACATTTACACGCAACGCAAACGCCATGAGGAACTCCGGCTCAACGCAATAAAAGAGCCGAAGCCCTCAGAAAATGTACAGTCGGCAGACTGAGCGTCTTTTGTACGAGATTGGTTTATCTCCGAGGCTCCGGCTCAAACGTGAAAAATGAACTTCTTTTGCTCACTATGGTCAGTCGGCCACATCCCATTGGTCCAGGCCGAGTGATTCGATCGTATGAATGAGTTTGCGCGCATACGACGGGTCCGTTGCGTATCCACATTTCTTCAACCCGTTGGCCCACCCCCGATAATCCGTCGCCGGCAGATCGAACAGTTCTGCATAGCGTACAGAATTGCGCAGAAAATCACTGTGGTCCGTATAGGACGCCTCAGCTGAGTCATAGCGTCGGAAACACGACGGGATTAGCCTGCCGCGATGGTCACGATCATCATCAGCGTAGAAATAACGCCCGCCTTGCCAGTACGACTTGCACTTGATCCCGAAGTGATTGTTGGCACGACCAGCCAACAGGCTCTGCCCGCTGTTTGACTCCACGATCGCCTGTGCCAGCTTGATACTGGCCGGCACACCGGTCCGTTCCATCTCGGCAATCGCCAGGTCTTTGTAGAGTTCGATATACCGCGTCTGTGGTGTGTCAGGGCTGCGGAATGACAATACCGACAGCGCAACTATGAGTAACAATATGTTCTTTTGCATCAAGCGTTTTGGTTTCTGTTGAGCATGTTTCATGTACTGACTGCGAGGCCAAAGATCATGCCAAATTCTTTTGCTGATGAGTACGCTCAAAATCCCCAAACAGGCAGCCGCCGTGCTAAGCAAAGACAAGGTTTTGCGCAATCTGCAGCAGTCCGTTGAGATCAATTTCCCTCCCTCACGCGGCAGCGTCTACGAGGATCTGATCGAGGCGATCGTTTATCAGCAGATCTCGATCAAAGCGGCCAGATCGATCTTCGAGCGCTTCATGGGATATTTTGGAGGTCTGGTGCCGCCGCCGGCCGAACTGGCACAAGCACCCCACGACGCACTGCGGGCCCTCGGCCTGTCGAACCAGAAAGCAACTTACGTCCGCAACATCGCGATCTATTTTGAGGAGGAGGGTCTGACCCACGAAGAGATCGTGGCGATGGATGATCCTGCGATCATTCAAACACTCACCGGGATCAAAGGGGTGGGTGTCTGGACGGCCCAGATGATCCTCATTTTCAGCCTGCTGCGACCGGATGTCTTTCCGGTGACAGACTACGGCATTCAGACTGCCATGAAAGAGCTGTATGATATCGATGATGTGCCAAACCGAGCATTGATCAAACAGCTTGAACAGCGGGCAGAGGCCTGGAAGCCCTATCGCACCTACGCGTCCCTGTTGCTCTGGAGCTGGAAGCGCAAACAGATGAATGTGTAGCCTCGCGAGGTGACGACATGCCCGCACATGATGCTCGTCATGCCCGCACATCGCTACCGGCAAAATGGTATTTTTGCCTCCTTGTGAGCGACAACACTCTCCCCGCACGCATTATTGGCCGGCACGAAGGGCTCATGCCCGGGCCGCTGCTCATTTGTCTGGGCGGCATGCACGGCAATGAACCGGCAGGCGTCGCAGCGATTGACCTCCTCCTCAAGATGCTGGAAGTAGAACCGATCACCAATCCCGATTTTACCTTTCGGGGGACCATGGTCGGTATGCGCGGCAACCTGCACGCCCTCAGGCTGGGGCAACGCTACATTGAAAAGGACCTGAACCGGTCACTGACCCCGGAACATGTGGAGCAAGTCCTGCAGCAGGACCCCGAAACGCTTGTCAACGAAGATTGGGAGATCTATTATCTGGTAAAACAGGTACATGCAGAGATCGCGAGATACCAGCCCGAAAAGGTCGTCGTACTTGACCTGCATACGACCACGGCCTTTGGCGGGATCTTTACCCTGGCATCACGTGACGAGGAAAGTATCCGCATCGGGATTGAAATGCACGCACCGGTGATCACCGGCTTTGAGCGTGACATCCACGGCACGACGATGGGTTATTTTGCCCCGGAGCAATTTGATCGCGACATCGTCACCGTGGTCTTTGAAAGTGGCCAGCACTACGAACGCCTGTCGGTCAATCGGGCCATAGCTGCTATCATCAACTGTATGCGCACCATCGGGTGTGTACGGGCAGAGGACGTGGAAAACCGCCACGACTATCTGCTCATCGAGTACGCCCAAAACCTGCCCAAGGTCGCAGAACTGGTGGATCGCTATCACGTCGATGCAGCCACGACATTCAACATGCTGCCGGATTTCAAGAACTTCCAACCGGTGAGCAAGGGCCAGACCCTGGCCTATATCAACGGCACACCGGTCAAAGCCAGCCGCGATGGATTGCTGCTCATGCCCAAGTATCAGAAACAGGGGCATGATGGCTTTTTCATCATCAGCCCGCTGGACGGATACTGATCACCATTTTTTCAGGAAGTCCCAGTCAAGGTGCCGGTAACTCTCGATCAGGAGCACCCCGAAACACATGAAGATAAACGCGGCCAGCGTGGCACTGACGACCAGCAGGGAGCGTTTGGGCCGATGCTTGATCAGGGGTGGCTCAGCCGTCTCCACGATATGGATCGCAGGGGTGTTGAGCGCGTACACCGACTCCTGCTGCTTGAGCAACTCTTTTTCGACATTGACAGCATTGGTGGCTTTCTTGTAGGCATCATCAAGCACCGTGATATACCCCTTCCCCTTGTTGAAGCGCTCAATGCTGTAGTTGGTGACAACAGAATCCGACGCAGTCAACATCTTGTGTTGTTCCTCAAGACCACCGATGACGCCCCGCAGATAGGCAACAGAGTCGCGCATGGCACGGGCCGTACTCGATTCGTACACCCGGAGACGGCCCCGTTCGCGTGTGAGCCGGGTTTCGATATCGGTGATCAGGGTTGAGAGGTACTCGGTTTGTGCTTCCGGGTCAAAGATCCCGTACTCCAGTTGGTAACGGCTCAGTGAATCATAGATGGCCGCCAGCATCTGCTCTTTCTGCTCAATCGATGAACGGTAGGATTTGATGATACGCTCCTGGCTGCTCTTGATGACACTAGACACCAGCTCGTCGACCTTGTCGCGGGCCGCATTGGCCAGCAGTGAGGCCATTTCCGGGTTGCGGTCCTCGACGGTCAGTTCGATGGCATCGTACTTGGTACGGATCAGCTCGTAACGGTCGAGGAATTTCTCGCGAACCCTGAAGCGCGCCTTGCTGTCATCGGAATCAATGCCGTAGTGCTCGTGCAGTGCAAATGTCTCGACCAGATGGTCTGTCAATTCATGCGACCGTCCAATCGTAAGGATGCGCTGAATGTCATCGGTCGTGCCGTAGTAGAGCATCTCGTTGTTCGAATATCCGAACACCTTCTTCGGCATGAACAGATCTTCGCTGGCCGCGTAGAAGGTGGTGGATGCCTGGTAGTAAACAGGCAGAACCAGCGCAACCACAATGCTTACGACCGCGACGCCGGCGGTGAAATACACGATTGGCCTGCGCCAGGCATGCAAGCGCTTGAGAATGGCGATCAAGGAGTAGTCAGTCACAGGCGCACTACGCTGATGAATGCTCCGCAAATGTAGAAAACTTAGTGCGGTGTTTGCCCGGGCCGCAGCAGTCCACGTACCTCATCAATGCTCACCAACCGCGTGATCAGCGCCCAGGCCAGGGCAAATAGCAGGGCCAGTACCATACACGCGATCCAGGGGACATGCGAGACCAGCATCCGGGTCAGAAACGCCATTCCGGTGACCCCACCTGCGAACAACAACAGACGTAGCACCTGCCTGTGGAATGACCACTGGAAGGAGGTGCTGACGTAGGCGACAAGAACGACTGCGACCAGACTCTGGGTGGTCAGCGTCGCCATGGCGGCGCCCCAGGCGCCAAAGCGCGGGATGAGGATAAAGTTGCAAGCGATATTGAACAAGGCAAAGCACAGATAAAACTGGTTAAGGCGGCGCAGGTTGCCTGTGGCCGTGACGAGGGTGCCAAAGACATACATGAGACCAACACCAATGAAGCTCAGGATCAGAAGCCCGAAGACAGCGCCCCATTCCCGGTCGGCTTCAGCATAGAGCAACTCCATCACCGGGATCCGGAAGAAGTAACAGACCACACCCACGCCAACCGTGACGCACCACATCAGCCGAAACCCCTGCCCGAGCAACCGGAGCAGTGCGACCCGGTCGTTCATCAGCCGGCTGAACATGGGTAGCAGAAGCACGGCAAAGAGAAATGCAAACATATTTGCTGCGTCCAGGAGGCGGTAGCCGGCAGCATACAACCCGGCCTGGTATTGGCCATCCGGCGCCAGTTGCTCGATCATGACGCCGTCGACCCGCGTGTAGATGCTCATGAGAAAAACGGCGAGGGCATAAGGTCCTGCTGCGCGCACCAATGCCACGATCTGCTGCCTTCCGATGCGTGTGATGCGCACCGCATGACGTGAGCGCAAGATGATAAACGCGATCAGCGCCGTCACCAGCAGGGATCCCATCTGCGCGTAAATGAAATGGGTGATCTCGAAGTCGGGCAGCGTGAGAAGCAAGGCGCCACAGACCAGGATCATGAACAACTTGTCCATTACGGAAAGCAGGCTGTCAGTCCGGTAGTGTCCCAGCCCAGAGATCCCGGAGCGCAGGTACAGGATCAATGAGACCAACGCCAGATTGACCACGATCGGCAAGGTGAGATGCCACCAGGCACCGTATCCTGCAATGAACGTGAAAGCCAAGACCAGCAGTACAAAAATGCCTGCGAGGATCAGTTTGAGCTGAAGCAACCCGCCAAACAGACGCTGCAATTCGCTGCGATCGCTGGCCACCTGCCGGTTGTGGTAGATCTGGATGCCGAAATCGTTGACGATCTGGAACAGATAGGCGCTATTGAGCAGGGTAAAGAAGAGGCCGTACACCTCGGCACCGACCGCATTCTGAACCGAAACTTCAATGCCAAAAATGTAAACCGGCTTGATAATGAGGTTCAATAAAACCAGAAATGAGAGGTTGGCGAGGAACTGTCTCCGCATGCTCAAAATGTTCGAATCACCCTATTACAAGAATTGGCGCGCTTTTTGCGCCGGTAAGTTCGGCAAGAACACCGAGAAAACACATGAAGAAAATTGTTATATATAAAGAAAAAATATACAAGGTGTTTGGTCTACTTTCTGAGAAATGAGCTATTTTGCCAACATAAATGTATGATCGTCATATATGTTAAATTAGTCAATCGTAATTGACTGAATAACACCAATTTACAAATAGAAATATTTGAATTTGACGGAAGACTACAAGTAAGAACCATGAACAATCCTTTTCTTGCCTTTTCAAGGGAGAGATCTGCGCCATGTTCGCGCGGAGGTTTCGCCCTGGCTGCCGGGATTCTGATTTGCGCGACGATGTTGTGGTCCCCGAGGATGCATGCACAGATCTGCGGAAACGGTTTCAGTGCCGATTTCTCGTGCGGACAGGGGGTCTCAATTGACGTGGTGGGCGCCGGGGCCTTTGGCAATGCCAGCACCACGGTAGCAGTTCCGGGAGACCTTTCTTCAGTCGACAGCATCTTTGTGGAGGTCATGTTTAAAGGGGAGGTCACCTCCACCTTTGCCGATATCACCATCGAAACCGATGGCGGCGACACCTGTGTCCTTTCACCAACAGCCCTGACCAATGTCGGAAGTAGCGAGAAAGGTGCCGCCTATCGCACCGTGGTCGGGCCGGCCTCTCAGGTTACGGCCAATGTGTCGACATCGGCACCAGACAACACCAATGAGGTGCAGTCCGTCACGCTGTTTGTTGTGCGCTCAGACCAGGAGTGCTCGCAGGGCGCTACTGGACAGTCAGGTATTCTGATCTTCCATGCCTGTGATACCCTCGAGTTTGGGAACATCGAAGCGGGTGCACAACCAAGAGACCTGCAACTGACCATCCCGATCAGCGAACTGGGCTCGGCGACACTGCCGGCCATTCTTGAGATCACGCTCCTGGACAATGGCATTGTCTATGACATGTACCGCGATACACTCTACGGGATCCCTGATAACATTGGCAACTTCCTGACCATTTACGACACCACATTCAGCAACGTTCCTGGTACGCTGGACTCTGTGTCCATTGCGTTTATTTCACCAGGTATTGGCGCGCCGATCGATGAATCATGTGAATTCGGTAATGGCGATTCCTTTATTGTCGGAACGGTCATCCTGAGTATCGCCTGTGATGTCGGGGCATGCTGTGAGATCACCTGCAGCAACCCACCCAATGACACACTGCAATGCCTCACCGACCTGCCGCCGGTCCCGGCTAATTTACTGGACTCGATCGGAGCCGTCAACGGAATGGGCCAAAGCCTGGACTCAATCGCGTTTGTGGATACGGTTGGAGGTACCTTTTCACACGGGTTCTGTGACTTCTTCATTACCCTGGCCGACAGCGATACCGTCGGGTCGGGATGTGTTGCAGATCCTTACATCGTGACCAGGACCTACGATATTTTATTTGACTCTTCAGGGGTTTTTCTCCTTGACACCTTCTGCACACACACATTCGTGGTCTTTGACACCACGGCCCCGATGATCATTTGCCCGGCAGACATTACCGTTGAATGCAACACCAGTACGGCACCCGCTGCCACCGGCATGGCCACCGCGACCGACAATTGCGGGGGCACTCCCACGATCACCTTTAGCGATGCTGTCAGCGTTGGAGCCTGTCCGCAGGAAAGCACCATTGCGCGCACCTGGACAGCCACGGATAATTGTGGCAACAGTACATCGTGTGTACAGATCATTACCGTTGACGATAGCATCCCTCCGTCAATCACCTGCCCCGCAGATGTCACCATTGCCTGTACCGACACCCCGGATCCGGCTACCACCGGTATGGCAACGGCAACGGATAACTGTTCAACACCAAGCATTACCTACAGTGATGCAGTGACCCCCGGGGAATGTCCGCAAGAAAGCACGATCATCAGGACCTGGCTCGCGACGGATGCCTGCGGCAACAGTACGACCTGCACCCAGACGATCTCCATTGAAGACACAGTGCCTCCTGCCATAACGTGTCCCGCGGACGTGACGATTGAATGTGATGCCAGCACAGATCCGGTTGATACAGGCATTGCGACTTCCTCGGACAATTGTGACTCGGCGCCTGGAATCACCTACAGTGATGCCGCAACACCGGGATCATGTGCAGGGGAAAGCACACTGATACGCACCTGGGTTGCCACCGATGCTTGTGGCAACAGCACTACGTGTACGCAAACGATCACCCTGGTAGACACCACACCTCCGAGCCTGACCTGTCCGGCCGACGTGACCATCGAATGTGACGATGATTCAAGTCCCGCCAACACAGGGATCGCCACGGCCATTGACAATTGCGACCCGGCACCAATGGTGACGTACTCCGAGTCTGTAGCACCCGGGTCTTGTCCCAACGAGCGGACGATCACGCGCACGTGGGTAGCAACCGACGCCTGTGGAAATAGTACCAGTTGTGTGCAAACCATCGAGGTCGTGGATACCACTCCACCGTCCATTACGGCACCTGCTGATGCCACTGTGGAGTGTATCGATGATGTCACGTTTGCGCCTCCGACCGTCTCCGACAATTGTGATTCTGCACCAATGGTGACTTTCACCGATATGTCCGGCGATCTCGTGACCGGCATGCTTTCGGGTGCTCAGGAAGTGCCCCCGGCGGCGACACCAGCAACAGGAACCGTGACTGGTGGATACGACCCGCTCACGCAGATGTTCTTTGTCGTGGCCGAATTCAGTGGATTGACAGGTACTCTGACCGCTGCGCATGTGCACGGGCCGGCTGCGGCCGGGATGAACGCGGGCGTACAGATACCTCTGGCCATTAGCACCACAGGCCCTGGCTCCGGACGTGCCGAGGGCTCCGCTACGCTCACGGCCCAGCAAGCTCAGGATCTGCAGAACGGACTTTGGTATGTCAACGTGCATACGACCGCGTTTCCAGGAGGAGAGGTCCGTGCCCAGCTGAGTGTGTCATCCTGTGACGACGTTGTCAAGAGAACATATACAGCAACGGATGCCTGTGGCAACACCTCAACCGCCAATGCATTTGTCTTTGTTTCAGACATCACGGCACCCATCATCACCTGCCCCGCAGATGTCACAATCGAGTGTGATGAAGATTCCAGCCCGGCTGCAACGGGCATGGCCACTGCCACAGACAATTGTGATCCGGCACCGGGCATTACCTTCAGTGATGCGGTGACCATCGGGTCCTGCCCGCAAGCAAGCACGATTCAACGTACCTGGACGGCGACAGATGCCTGCGGCAACAGCACCAGCTGCGTACAATTGATCTCTATCGTTGACACGACACCGCCAATGATCAGCTGTCCGGCAGATGTGACGGTGGAATGCGATGAGAGCACCGACCCTGCCAACACAGGGATGGCCACGGCAACCGACAATTGTGATACGGCACCATTTGTGACCTTTAGCGATGCGGTCACTCCGGGCGCCTGTCCTCAGGAAGGTACGATCACCCGCACCTGGACAGCGACGGATGCCTGCGGTAACAGTACGAGCTGCGTCCAGCTCATTACGATTGATGATACGACCCCGCCAGTGATTGTATGTCCTGCCGATGTGACGGTAGAGTGTACAGACAGCACCGATCCGATGGATACAGGCATGGCCACAGCCACAGACAACTGTGACGGCGCTCCATTCGTGACCTACACTGATGATACTGCTCCTGGCACCTGTCCACAGGAGAGTACGATCACCCGCACCTGGACGGCGACCGATGCGTGTGGCAACAGCACCAGCTGCGTACAAACCATCACCGTAGACGATTCGACACCACCGATGATCAGCTGTCCTCCGGATGCCACGATAGAATGTGCAACCGATGCCACGCCGGCATTGACAGGGATGGCTACCGCCACAGACAACTGCGATCCCGCACCGTTCGTCACGTATGCAGACGGAGCAATCACCGGTGTATGTCCAATCACATTCACCCGCACCTGGACGGCGACCGATGCATGTGGCAACAGCACCAGCTGTATTCAGTTGATCACCCTGGAGGACACCACTCCTCCAATGATTTCCTGCCCTGCAGATGTGACCGTAGAATGTGATACCGGCACCGATCCGGCATCGACCGGGATGGCAACGGCGACAGATAATTGCGATGGCTTGCCAGGCCTCACGTATAGTGATGCATCGACATTGGGTAACTGTGCGCAGGAGAGCATCATCATCCGGACCTGGACCGCAACCGATATTTGTGGCAATACAGCTACATGTTTACAGACGATCACGGTGGTCGATACTACCCCACCGAGCCTTACTTGCCCGGCAGATGTCACCGTTGAATGTGACGAGAGTACCGATCCGGTGGATACTGGGATCGCCACGGCCACCGACAATTGCGACAGCGAGCCATTTGTGACCTATAGCGATGTGACCACTCCGGGGACCTGTCCGCAGGAAAACACAATCCTTCGTACCTGGACAGCTACGGATGCGTGTGGTAACAGCACCAGCTGCCTGCAAACGATCAGTGTTGTTGATACGACACCTCCGACGATCACCGTGCCGGCAGACGCTACCGTTGAGTGCATTGGAGATGTCGCTTTTGATTCCGCAGCGGCTACCGACAATTGTGATCCGTCACCGGCAATAACGTTTGCCGACATGATCGGGGATCTGGTGTCAGGAAGCTTGTCAGGTGACCAGGAGGTGCCCCCGGCGGCGACCCCGGCGACCGGAACAGTGATCGGCGGATACGACCCGGGCACGCAGATGTTCTTTGTATTGGCCGAGTTTAGCGGACTGACAGGGACACTGACTGCAGCACATGTTCACGGACCTGCTGCGGCCGGGATGAATGCCGGTGTGCAGATCCCGTTGAATATTGTCTCGACGGGCGGAGGCTCGGGCTATGCCGAGGCATCAGCAACACTCACCGCTCAACAGGCCCAGGACCTGCTGGATGGACTTTGGTATGTCAACGTGCATACCACCGCTTTCCCGGGAGGAGAGGTGCGTGCCCAGTTGAGCGTGTCCACCTGTGACCAGATTGTCAAACGAACATTTACCGCGACCGACGCGTGCGGCAATTCTGCTACCGATAACGCGTTTGTCACCGTCTCCGATATCACCCCGCCAATGATCACTTGTCCGGCGGATGCGACGATAGAATGTGCAACCGATGCGACACCGGCGATCACCGGCATGGCGACCGCGGCCGATAATTGCGATCCGGCGCCATTTGTCACATATACCGACGGACCGATCAGCGGAGTGTGTCCAATCACTTTCACCCGCACCTGGACAGCTACCGACGCGTGTGGCAACAGCACGAGCTGTGTACAGAATATTACCCTGGATGACACGACCCCGCCGATGATCACCTGTCCGGCGGATGTTACCGTGGAATGCGACGACAGCACGGATCCGGCGAATACCGGAGTTGCGACCGCTACCGACAATTGTGATGTTTCACCGATGTTGACGTATAGCGACGTGAGCACCATCAGCGGATGTCCGCAAGCCAGTACGATCTTGCGTACCTGGACGGCCACCGATATCTGTGGCAATACGGCGACCTGTGTACAAACGATCAATGTGGTGGATACCACCCCACCGACCATTACCTGCCCGGCAGATGTGACGGTAGAATGCACCGCAAGTACGGATCCGGCGGACACGGGCTTCGCAACCGCAGCAGATAACTGCGACAGTGAACCGTTTGTCACCTACAGTGACGTGACGACACCAGGTGCCTGTCCGCAGGAGAGTACGATCACCCGCACCTGGACAGCTACCGATGCGTGTGGCAACAGCACGAGCTGTGTACAGACCATCACAGTCGATGATTCAACGCCACCAACCATTATTTGCCCGATGGATATCACGATCGAGTGCGACGCCAGCACCGACCCTGCTGACATCGGGATGGCGTCTGCCATTGATAATTGCGATAATAGTCCGTTTGTCACCTACAGTGATGCAGAAACTCCAGGCGCCTGTGCGCAGGAAGGAACGATTACGAGGACCTGGACCGCAACGGATGCCTGTGGCAACAGTACGAGCTGTGTACAAACCATCACCCTGGTGGATACCACCCCGCCGATGGTGACCTGTCCGGGAGATGCTGAAGTGATGTGTGTCGACGAAGCGATCCCGGCAAACACAGGTATGCCGATTGCCACGGACAATTGCGATCCCGCGCCATTTATCACCTATACCGATGGTCCGATGACCGGCCAGTGCCCGATCTCCTTTGTAAGGTCGTGGACGATTATCGATGCCTGTGGAAATAGCGTGACATGCGCTCAAAATATTCTGGTCAATGACATCACACCGCCGGTCATCGTCTGCCCGGCGGATGCGACAATAGAGTGCTCCGATGTACCCGATCCGGGTGTCACCGGCGTTGCGACAGCCACAGACAACTGCGATCCGAATCCGTCTGTCACGTACAGCGATGGCATCGTCTCCGGACAGTGTCCCGCCAGTTTTGTGAGGACGTGGACGGCCACCGATATCTGTGGCAATACATCGACCTGCACGCAGACGATCACGCTGGAAGATACCACCCCGCCAGACATTACCTGTCCGCCGGATGTGACGGTGGAGTGTGACGCGAGTACGGATCCGGCAGATACCGGAATGGCTACGGCAACAGACAATTGCACTGATGCACCGGCCATCACGTACAGCGACGTGGTAGCGCCAGGCGCCTGTGCCAACGAAAGTACGATCACGCGGACGTGGACGGCCACCGATATCTGTGGCAATACATCGACCT